>JBDRDO010000032.1:0-7241 GCA_043820655.1 Candidatus Iainarchaeum sp.
GCAGGGCGCTTATACCGCAGGAACAGGAATTTTAAGGAGTGAGAAAATGAATGTATCTTATGAGGAAGACGAAGACGAAGAGCCTGAACAGGATTTTGACGACGATTACTGAGGCACTCTTTCAGGGTTTTCAGGGGGCACTCAGCCCCCCTTTCTTTTTTTGTTTTTGCGCCAAGCCATAAAACAAGGGGAGGGGGCAATCTTAAAACAAAAGCAATAAATTAAGGAAGCAACATAGATTAGCACATGGATATGCGTAAAATTGCAAGGCTGATTGCCGCAGTGGTGCTTTGCCAGCTTGCCGGCATTATCGGCGCGATATTCACAACGCAGGCAATCGGCACATGGTATGCGGAACTTGCACGCCCGGAATTTGCCCCTCCAAACTGGATTTTTGCGCCTGTGTGGACAGTGTTATTTCTACTGATGGGGATTGCGCTTTTCATTGTGTGGGAGAAATACAAGGCAGGGGCTGAAGCCAAACCTGCACTTTCAATTTTCGGGGCACAGCTTGCGCTTAATGTGCTCTGGTCGGTGCTTTTCTTCGGTCTGCAAAGCCCCGCGCTTGCGTTTGCCGAAATAATCCTGCTGTGGCTTGCGATTGCGGCAACAATCGCGCTGTTCTACAAAATTTCAAAGCCGGCAGCGGGGCTGATGGTGCCATATATTTTATGGGTTAGCTTTGCCGCATTCCTGAATTACAGCTTCTGGGCGCTGAATTAGGCATTAAAGCCGCACGCATGGCGCGGGCAAAAAAATAAATACAGGGGATGCGTATTAGTTGCATGAAAACAAATGCAAAATTGCTGTTAACGCCCTCCCAGATAATGCCGAGCATGAAAAGCATGCGCGTGCGCGGCGTGTTTAATCCCGGGGCGGTGAGGCTGAAGAACAAAAAAATCATGCTTTTTGCAAGGGTTGCGGAAACCCCGTATCATGATGATAAGACATTCATTGCCCCAAGGTTTGCGGGGAAGGCAAGGAGCCATGTCATTATTGAAAAGATAGGGCGCGATAAGATTGAAGAACACGAGGGCGTGTTCAAAATAGGGGAGGACATTTACAGGCTCCCCACACTCTCACACCTACGGAAGATTCTGCTTGACAGGAGCGGCATGGAGGTTGAGGAAATAAGCGGCGATTTTGATTTCGCGGGAATGAGCGAGGACGGGGATTTTGGGGTTGAGGACCCGCGGATAACTTACTTTGCGAGGGAGAAGAGGTATGCGATGACATATGTCTCTGTTTCAATGTCAAGCGGAGTTTCCACATCGCTTGCGCTTTCAAGGGACCTTGCAAAGTGGGACAGGAAAGGCGTGATATTCAGGCAGCAGAACAAGGATGTTGTGCTTTTTCCCGAGAAAATAGGGGGATATTATGTTGCACTACACAGGCCGGAGGGCACGATGATATTTGACAAGCCGAGCATATGGCTTTCATATTCAAGGGACCTTATATTCTGGGGGAAGGATGTTCCCCTGATGAAGCCACGCAATTCGGGCTGGGAAAGGCTGCGCATAGGCGCCGGCACAGTCCCGATAAAAACAGATGAGGGGTGGCTGGAGATTTACCATGGCGTACAGCCAAAACGTGCAAAGAACGGGGACATAACAAAGGTGTACAGCGCGGGCGCGGTACTGCTGGACAGCAAGAGGCCCGATAAGGTGCTGAGGATTACGCCCGCTAAAGAGCCGCTCTTCGCGCCGAAGTACAAATTTGAGAGGGAGGGCTTTGTGGGCGGGGTTGTCTTTCCCACTGCGGCAATTCCCGACCTTGACGGAAAAAGCCTGCTGATTTACAGCGGCGCGGCGGACAGCTGCACAACGGTAAGGAAAATAAAAATCAGGGCAATCCTCAATTCATTAAGGTGAGCGCGCGGGAGTGCGCGCCTGTGAATGCGCACAGAGGTTAGGCATAAATAATGTATGTGCCTTAATACGTCATGGCGGGAAAGAAAATTCTTTTTCTCTCAAGTTACTTTCCGCGTGAGTGCGGGCTTGCCACATTCACAAAGGACATATCCGACGCAATCAAAAGGAAGGCGGGCGGGGAAATAAGGCTTGGCATAATCGCAATGGACGAACACGAATCCACTTTCCGCAATTATCCAGAGAATGTGCTCTTCACAATAAGCGAGCAGGACAGGGGAAGCTATGAAAAGGCGGCAAAGAGAATAAACGCAATGAAGGGCGTTGATGTGCTGAACATACAGCACGAATTCGGGCTGTTCGGGGGGGATTACGGGGAATATCTCCTGAGGCTTATGGAGCTTGTGGACAAAAAAATCATAACAACACTGCACACCGTACTTGAGGAACCCGAGCAGGAGATGCGGAATATTTTAAGGGAAATTGCGCGGCACAGTGAAATTGTTGTTGTAATGACCGAGGGCGGGAAAAAAATCCTTGCGGAGCATTACGGAATTTCAGGGGACAAGGTAAGGGTGATAATGCACGGCGTTCCCGCTATGAGCTTTGGTGGCGACACAAACAGCAGGGAGAAGTACGGCTTTGAGGGCAGGCGCGTGCTGCTGACATTCGGGCTTTTGAGCAGGGGCAAGGGGATTGAGAAAGTTATACGCGCAATGCCAAAAATAACGGAGAGGTTTCCCGACTGCATGTATGTTGTGCTTGGGGAAACGCACCCGAAGGTCAGGGCGGAGGAAGGGGAGGAATACAGGAACGAACTTAAGGGGCTTGTTGAAAGGCTGGGCATGGGAGGGCATGTAAGGTTCTGGGACAAGTTCTTATCAATTAAGGAGATTACTGATTTTTTGCAGATGGCTGAAATTTATTTTGCCCCCTCCCTTGACCCGAAGCAGATAACGAGCGGCACGGTAAGCTATGCCCTTGGCGCGGGCAAGGCAATAATTGCCTCAAACAACAAATACAATGAGGAGGTGCTTGCAGAGGGGCGCGGAATTATAGTGAGGGACAACAGCCCCGCGGGGTTTGCACGCAAGGCAAAAAGGCTGCTTTCGGATGACGGGCTTAGGATGAATATGGGGAAGAATGCATTTGAATACAGCAGGAAGATGGTGTGGCCGAATGTTTCAATAAAATACATAGGCGCATTCCAGGAGATGGCGCCGTTTACGGCGGAGAAATTCGGAAGACTCCCGAGGATTAGCTTCAGGCATTTCTCAAACATGACGGATGATTTCGGGATGATACAGTTTGCGAATTACACAACTCCCAATATCAAAAGCGGGTATACGCTTGACGACAACGCAAGGGCGCTTGTTGTTGCGGCAAAGGGATATGAAATGTTCGGCGGGAAAAGGATGCTTGCGTTTGCCAACAGGTTCCTTAATTTCATTGAAACATGCCAGATGGCGGGGGGGAATTTCCATAATCTGCTGAACGGGAAGAGGGAATTCATTGACAGGCAGGGGAGCGAGGACAGTTTCGGGCGGGCGTTATGGGCGCTTGGAAGTGTGTGCGGAAGCAGGCTGCCGAATGAATATAAGGAGAGGGCGGGAAAAATACTTGAAAATGCGCTGGGCAGGGGGCGCAACATAAAATCCCCGAGGGCGCAGGCCCACGCAATTATGGGAATTTCCGGCGCGCATTCAATTGCGCACGGCGCGGACGAGATGAGGGATGCGCTGCTTGAATCACTTCTTTCAAAATACGATTCCGTGAGCGATGAGGGCTGGAAATGGTTTGAGCCGTATTTGACATACGACAACAGCAAGATTCCGGAGGCGCTTTTCGAATCGCTGAAGTACGGGGGGGATAGCGCACGCGAAATTGCGAAGGAATCGCTTTCATTCCTTACCGAAACCATGTTCATCAACGGGATGCTTGTTCCAATCGGGCAGGAAAAATGGTACATAAGGGGGAAGAAGCGCGGGCATTACGACCAGCAGCCGATTGAGGCGGCGGGAATGACTGCGGCATATCTCTCGGCATACGGAAGCACGGGGGAGAAAAAATACCTCGCTAATGCGCACAATTCATTTGACTGGTTCCTTGGGAAAAATTCCGCAAATATGGAGGTTTATGACGAGGCAAGCGGGGGATGTTTTGACGGCATAACAAGAAATGGGGTAAACGCAAACGAGGGCGCGGAATCCACTGTTTCATACCTCCTTGCAAGGCTTTCAATCTGATTTTTTAAGCGGGGAATAATGATTTAAAGACATAATCACTTATCCTGTGGGAAATATGGAACTTATTGATGAAGCTGCGGAAAGGGCGGAGGGCGTTATTGAAAAATGCTCGACTCCAAACGGGCTTTACGCATCTGGCGCCCGCGGGGGCTACACATCTGTCTGGGCAAGGGACAGCATGATTACTTTGCTCGGGGCTTCGCTCTGCGGGGACAGGTTCAAGAAAGTGTATAAGAACAGCCTCGGGACACTTGCAAAGCATCAGAGCAGACTGGGGCAGATTCCGAATTGCGTTGACATTTTCGAGAAAAAGAAGAAGGTTACATTTGCGACAATTGATTCCTCACTCTGGTTTTTAATCGGGGAGCATTTCTATTCGGAGGCATACAATGACAAATCGCTTTTGCGCAGGCACAGGAAAAATATTGAAAAGGCATTATTGTGGATTGACTACCAGGATGCGGGGGAGGATTCGCTTCCCGAACAACAGCCAACATGTGACTGGCAGGACTGCTTCCCGCACAAGTACGGTCACACAATAAACACGCAGGCACTTTACTACCGCGCACTGAAGTGTTTCGGCAAAGGGGCGCTTGCAGGGGAAATTAGCGGGATAATTAACGGCCATGCCAGAAAGGACCTTACGATGTTTGATGCAAAGCAGGGCTATTACCTGCCGTGGATATGGAAGAGCCATGACGGAATACGGGAGCAGGGAAACTGGTTTGATTCTTTGGGGAATTTGCTTGCGATTAATATGGGGCTTGCGGAGAGGAAAAAGGCGAACGCAATCCTTGCGCATATTGAAGGGAAAAAAATAAACAGGCCCTATCCCGTTATGTGCCTGCACCCTCCGATAAGGCAGGGGACAAAGGATTGGCAGGATTATTTCACAAAATGCCTTGCGGGAAAGGAATGGCAGTACCTGAACGCAGGGATATGGCCGTTCATCGGGGGCTTTTATGTTTCCGCGCTTGTTACAACGGGGCAGTTTAAAAAGGCGGAAAGGGAACTGGAACTGCTTGCAAAGGCAAACCGCCTTGGAATACGCGGCAAATGGGAATTCAACGAATGGATTGACCCAAAAACAGGCAGGGCAAAGGGCGGCGCATATCAGGCGTGGAGCGCGGGGGGATATCTTTTTGCTTACAATGCGGTGAAGAATAAAGAAGTCCCCGTGTTCCGCACAAAACTAAAGTGAATTGCCTATTCAAGCCCGATTTTTCTTTTTATTGTGTCTGAAATGTGCTTTGCTGTCACAGTGTAATGGAAATTCTTAACCGCGTGCTCCCTTGCCTTTTGGCCCATCTTTTCCCGCAGTTCATCATCGGTCATAAGCCTGAGCAAGTGCTCGGCAACAGAATCGACATCCGCCCGCACATCCATAACCCTGGGCTCGGGGAACTTTATCTTAACTTTTTTCGGGAAGCCGTGGTGCTTGTATGCCCATTCCTCCTCAAGCAGTATCTCCTCCCCGACCTTTGCAAGCAGGCCTGTCTCCCCGTGCACAATCGTGTCCTTAACACCCATTGCATCTATTCCAAGCACGGGCTTTCCGCATGCCTGCGCCTCAACCTGTGTCATGCCGAATCCCTCAATCCTGCTCGGCCCGGCGTAAACATCACAGGCATTCATAAGGTGGCAGACATAATTCCTGCTCAGCGCGCCGTCAATGAACACTATGTTTTTCCTCTTTATTCCCATCTCGCGCATAATTTTTAATTCCGCCTTTCTGTGATAGTGGGGCTGGCCGTTCTCCCAGCTTTTTCCGACATACTTCCATTTTCCAATTTCGCCCTGAATTTTCCCGAGCGCCTTCAGCACTTCCTGAAAGCCCTTGCTTGTTGTGTCCCCCCCCACAGTAAGTATCATCTTCTCATCGGGCTTTATTTTCAACTGTTCCCTTATTTTCAGCACGCCAGGATCGTCCTTCGGAAGCGGCCTCATTTCATTTGTGTCGATGCCTATATGCGCAACCTCTATATTAGGGTTTGTTACGCCGTCGCGATTATATGTGTACTTGACCCAGTTGCTGGTCACTAACATCAGCGGGAGGGAATTAAGAAGTTCGTGGTAATTCGCAATCCACCCGTCAGCGTTAAGCCAGGGCACGGGCTGAATTCCGTGCTCCTGCGGGTGCATAATTATTTCAGGGGTGTTGCCCCAGTAGCCGATTCCGACAGCAACATCGGGCTTGAATGAATCATACTTCCATTCCTTTTCGTATTTTGCATTCAGGTCGCATGCCGCCGCCTCTCCGCCGTTCTCACTCAGCCCGCGGTAAAGCATCTCCCCCTGAATACTCACTCCGTCAAGCTCAACAGGATACGGATACAAAACAAGCGACTTCATTTTTTCCCCGCCAACTTCAGTTTCCCCACCACATTAAACGCCTCAACATCCGAAGAGGACAGCAACTCAAAGCTTCCCTTATCAAAATTATATACTTCCTTAATTAAATACCTTTTCATCGCGGCCTCGCGCCTCGAAAGCCGCGTTGTCACGCCCGCGCGCGCGGACGGCACGCACATGAAAGGCGTGCGTTGCTTTTTGTACGCGAAACTGCGGAGCTCCGAACACTTAAGCTCGCGCGATGCAATCATCTCATTCACGGCACGCGCCGCCTCAATGTGCCTGTTGTGCCCGTACTCCCCGTTCTTGCCATGGGTGAAAATGAAATCAAATTCCTTCCGCGCGAGCAGTTTTCTTATTCTCTTTTTAATTTCCGATGTGGGCAGGGGCTTTTCGGGATTTTCATCATCAAGGTCGGACATGATTGCCTTTGCACCGAGGATTTTACATGCCTTTGCAAAGCGCGGCGCCCTGTCCCTGTCGTCGCACCTGCATAAAGAGAGAATTGTCCAGTCCCATCCCTTGTTCCTTATGATTGTGCCGCCCATCCAGATTGTTTCATCATCCGGGTGTGCAACAATGACAAGTGCGCTCGGCATGCCGATATTAGGGGGAGAAAAAGAAATAAATACTACTTCGGGCTTAAATCTGGCATGAAAAGGGTCTTCGCTGTCGGCGACCTGAACCTTGACGTGCTCTGCGCGCTCGGTGCGCGCGCCGGCTTCGGAACAGAGGCCGCACTGCGCGGGCTTGAATTTTCTTTGGGCGGGAATGC
>JBDRDO010000033.1:0-29933 GCA_043820655.1 Candidatus Iainarchaeum sp.
TCAACACACAGGTTCTTTGCAAATTTCATATGTGTGCACAACACGGACGGGGACCCGTACGGATGGTACATTTACAGCGTTATTAAGCAGGGCTCGATGGCACTGGCGGCGCACTCGCATTACATGGCTGTGCCTGACGCAAAGTACATAGGCATGACGCTTGATGATGTTGAAACCTACGGCCTGCAGAATGTAACGGAGAAAATGAAGGACGGGGACATGAAGCGCGCAAAGGAGATGCTTGATTACCCGTGGTTCCAGAACAAGGAATGGCAGGCGCAATTAAAGAAGGCACTGCGCGAGAAAATCAGGATAGAACAGCAGGCGCTTGCGAATAAGTCATTGGATTTCGTGGCAAAGACATACCTGCCCGAGAAAATCAAGAAGAAGGACTTTTTGCCGTAACTAATTTTAAGTTCATGGGAAAAGCGCAAACTATTAATACACCTTTAGTCCTCTAATTAACGGTGTGTTGATGTACAGGATAAGACTGCATGGCAGGGGAGGGCAGGGCGTAAAGAAGGCCTCAAATATCCTTGCGCGCGCCGCTTATTTGGCAGGGTTTCACACGCAGGATTTTGCAATATATGGGGCAGAAAGGCAGGGCGCTCCGCTAACCAGTTTTGTGCGCATGGACAAAAAACCGATTCAGATAACGGGATACATGCCCGAGCCTGACGCAGTTATTGTGCTTGACACAACAATAGGGGCAAAGGAATGGAACAGCGGAATTTCAAAGGAAACAATTGTTCTGCTGAACTCATACCGTGCAAAAACCTGCAAGGTTACCTGCGGAAAGTGCTGTGCGGTTGACGCAACAAATGTTGCAATGGACATCATAGGCAGGGGGATTGCAAATGTCGCAATGCTCGGCGCGTTCATTAAGTTGTTTGAGCCGATTAAGTGGGGGGATTTTGAGAAGGCTGTGAAAATTGAGCTGGGAAATAAATTTCCGCGCGAGGTTGTTGCAAAGAACCTTAAGGCAGCAAAAAAATGCTATGAATTGGTTTAGGTGTTCGCATGGGAAAATTTATTGATGAGGATAAAATAAAGAATCTCGGAGTGAAGGGCGTGCCGCATGTCCGTGCGGGAGTGAAGCCCCCGAATATGGGCTCCTGGGCAACGCACGTTCCGGTGTTTGACAGGAAGAAATGCATAAAGTGCCACTTGTGCTGGATTTACTGCCCCGATACGGCAATTAAAATTAACAAGGACGGGACAACGCGCACGGATTACAGCATATGCAAGGGCTGCAGTGTTTGCGCGGGGGTCTGCCCAACAAAATGCATAACAATGAAGAGGCATGAGGGATGATGTATATGGCAAAGGGCAAGGGAAAAGCAAAGAAAAGAATTGAGCTCCTTGACGGGAACGCCGCGGCGGCACATGCAGCAGTGCTTGCGCGCGTTGAAAGCTTGCCGTGCTTCCCCATAACCCCGCAGACGGAAATGATACACATCCTCAGCGAGTGGAAGGCGGAGGGAAAATTCAAGGGCGAGTTTAAGGTGTTTGACAGCGAGCATTCGGTAATGAGCGCGGCAATAGGCTCGCAGATGGCGGGTGCGAGGACTTTCACGGCAACAAGCTCGCAGGGCCTGCTGCTGATGCTTGAGGAACTTTACATCGCCTCGGGGACGAGGATGCCTATTGTAATGGTTAACGGCAGCAGGGCGGTGAGCGCGCCAATAACACTTTGGTGCGATCACAATGATGTGCAGGCGGCAAGGGACAGCGGCTGGCTTATCACTGTAACTGAAAGTAACCAGGAACTGATTGATAATATTTTAATTTCATTTAAGGTAGGGGAAAGCAAAAATATAATGCTTCCCGCCCTCGTGAACATGGATGGATTTGTGCAGAGCTATACAAGATACGAGGTTGAAATTCCCGCACAGAGTGTTGTTGACAAATTTCTGCCGAAGTACAGGCCGCAGACCATTCTGGATGTGAAAAACCCGATGAGTCTGGGAGTTCCCGCAATGCCTGAATATATGGATTTCAGGGCACAGATGCACCGCGCGCAGATGGATGCGCTTCCTGAAATAAAACGCGCCTATAAGGAATGGGCAAAACTCACAGGCAGGCAGTATGATGTTGTTGAAAGGTATAAGCTTTCGGATGCGGAAGAGGCGATTGTGATCATGGGCTCAAACTCACTGAGTGCGAAAACAGCCGTTGATATGCTGCGGGCGAAGGGGGTTAAGGTGGGGCTGCTGAGGCTGCGTGTGCTTCGGCCGTTCCCGATGGAGGATATCCGCAGGGCGCTGAATGGCATGAAGAAGGTTGCGGTAATAGACCAGGCAGTGGCACCGGGAAAGGGGGGGATTTTATACCCCGAAATAAAGGAGGCACTGTACGACCACGATGTTAAGGTTTCATCATACATTGCGGGGCTGGGGGGAAGATGGATTACTGTTAAGGATTATGGGGAAATATTTTCGCAGTTGAGGAAAAGCGGGAAAGAGATGAGAAAATGGCTGATGTAAAGGCAATAAAGAAAATGAAGGACGGCTGGCTTATTGACGGCGGCACTTTCGCATGCCCCTCATGCAACGCGGTAATGGGGAAGAAGCTTGCGCTAAAGGCGCTGGGGAAGAACACGATTATGGTTAATTCGTCGGGGTGTATGACCCTGACTGCGACATACCCGCACACCGCATACAAGATTCCGTGGGTGCACAACGCGATTGAAAATTCCGCGGCAACTGCCTCGGGAATAGGAATGGCGCTGGATGCAAAGAAAAAGCACAGGGGCGTGAACATAGTGCCCTACTCGGGGGACGGCGCAACTTATGACATAGGGTTCGGCGCGCTTAGCGGGGCGGCAAGCAGGAATGACGACATGATTTACATCTGTTACAATAATGAAACATTTGCCAATACAGGGTTTGAAAGGACAACGGCAACACCCCTTTACGCCGCAACAAGCACGACCCCTGCGGTTAAAAAAATGCCGGGGAATCTGCACTTCAGGAAGGACATGATAAAGATAATGGTTGCGCACAACATCCCTTATGCAGCGACTGCAAGCACCGCATATCCGACGGATTTTATGAACAAGCTGAAAAAGGCGTCAAAAATCCGCGGGTTTAAATATATTGAACTGCTCTGCCCATGTGTGGGGTGGGGGCTTAAGGAGGGGGAATGGATTAAGTGCGCGCAGAAAATGGTGCACTCGGGGTTATGGCCTGTTTACGAGGTTGAGGGGAAGAAAATGCGCGTTACTGTGCAGCCCACAATGGAGCATGTGAAGGAAGCGCTTATGATGCAGGGCAGGTTTAAACACTTAAAGCCAAGGCACATTTCGGAAATACAGAAAATTGTGAATGCGGAATGGAAACTGCTGAAGGAAGGGAAGCTTTACGAGGCGGTGGAGTGGTAAGCATGGCGGGGTTTCTGTGCGCGTATATCACATGCAGGGATGCTGAAGAGGCAAAAAAAATCTCCCGCGCGCTGGTTGAGAAAAAACTTGCCGCATGCGCAAACATAATTCCTGAAATCAGTTCAATTTACAGATGGAAGGGCGAAATTCATGATGAAAAGGAAGCATTAATTTTTGCGAAAACAACCGCTGAAAACAGGCAAAAAATAATTGAAACAGTTAAAGGTTTGCACAGTTATGATACGCCCGCGATTTTATTTTACAGGATTGAAGAAGGAAGCGCGGATTATTTGAAATGGATAAGAGAAGAAAGCGGGGCAGGGGAATAAAAATGCGGAAGGATATGAAACTGTTGGATTATTTTTTCAGCCCGAAAAGTGTCGCAATTATAGGCGCCTCCCCTCAGGAAAGGAGCATAGGCAAGGCGATTGCGGAGAACTTCATTGGCGGCGAATTTAAGGGCGCGATTTATCCCGTGAACCCGAAGCACAAAACCCTTTTCGGGAAGAGGTGTTATGCAAGCGTAAAGGCAATTCCGCGCGCTGTTGATGCCGCTGTTATTGCCGTGCCCGCGAAGTTTGTCCCGCAGGTTGTGCGGGAATGCGGCGAAGCGAGTGTGAAGGCAGTGACAATTATAAGCGCGGGGTTCAATGAAGTGGGGAATGCAAAACTAACCGCGCAATTGCAGGGAGTGCTGGACAAATACAAAAATAAGATGCGCGTAATAGGTCCTAACTGTTTGGGTACGCTTGACACAAAATCGGGAGTTGACATGCTTTTCCTTCCGCGCTCAAGATTGGGCAGGCCGGGAAAGGGGGTTGTTAGTTTCATTTCACAGTCGGGGGCGCTGGGCTCCGCAATTCTGGACTGGGATGCAATGAAGGGCTACGGCATAAACAAATTTGTTTCGTATGGAAATGCAATGGATGTTGATGAGGCGGATTTAGTCGAGTACCTTGCGCAGGACAAAAGCACGGATGTTGTTGTTGTTTACATAGAAGGGGTGCGCGACGGGAAAAAGTTTTTCAGGGTTGCAAAAAAAATGGGGAATAAAAAGCCGATAATTGCGATTAAGGGGGGGCTGACAGAGGGCGGGGCAAAAGCCGCGCATTCGCACACAGGCAGTTTGGCGGGTGCGGCGGAAGTGTACAGCGCGGTTTTTACACAGGCAAATATTGTGCATGCGAAGACAATGGAGGAGGTATTTGACTTCGCAAGGGTTTTTTCAACGGAACCGGCACCGCGCGGGAAGAGGGTGCAGATAATAACAGACGGCGGGGGCTACGGAGTTTTGGGGACGGATGCCCTGCTGGATAACGGAATGAAAATGGCGAAAATTTCCGCGAAAACAAGGAAATTCATTGAGAAGAATTCTCCCGATTATGCAGTCATAAGAAATCCAATTGACCTTACAGGGGATGCCGACAATAAAAGGTATGAGATGGCTATCAGTGCAGTGCTGGCGGACAAAAATGTGGATATGCTTCTGCTTGTGCTTTTGTTCCAGGTCCCTACGCTTGAAAAGGGAATAGTGGACAGTGTTTACAAAGTACTTAAGGGCAGGAAGAAGCCTGTTGTTGTTATGAGCGCAGGGGGAACGTACAGTGAAAAACAGAGGATGGCGCTTGAGAAAAAGGGCATCAGCACTTTCATAAGTCCCTTTGACAGCGCGCGTTCATTGAAGGCGCTTGTGGATTATTATGTTGAAAGATGAGGGCTAACTACTGTCCTGCTTTTCTTCGCCATGCTCATTTCCAGAGAGGATTTCCATCGCCCTTTCCGTTTCCCCCTCGGCAAGCAGTTCAAAAATCCTGCGCGTGTCAAATGCATTGTTGAAATCGGTTTCCTCAAGGTTCTTTTCAAGGATGTCAAGCCCCATTGCGACAACGGACTTTTTTGACTGCTGCATCTCGCGCAGTTCCGACATCTTTTTTTTGAATCCTGCTGTTGAAAAATCCCTGGAAAGGGAGAGTATTGCCCTGCCCCCAAATTCATTCTCAATTTCGGCAAGGTTCACATCCCCCGGGTTAATTCCGGGAGCAAGGGTGCCGCACATCTTAACACGGATAAGGGGAGTGATTGGAGTGCCGTTCATCTGCTTCAGATCATCAGCGATAAGTGCGGCCGCCTTCTCGGAAACATGCTCCGCCCTGGCATCCTTAAAATCAAGCTTATGGTAGAAGAACTTTCTCTGCACAGGAAGCGGGATAAATAAGGGCTGCTTTTCCGTGCGCTCCGTGTCGTAAAGAAAAATCCCCTTTTCCTTTTCACTTTCAAGCTTTTTCATCTGTGTTGTTATTGTTGAGCCAGGCATTAAAAGCACGCCGCCCTGCGGAAGTTTTTCAGTGCTGTGCCAATGGAGGTGTCCGTTCACAATGAGATCGAATCCCTGCGGCAGCTGCGAAAGGGAGATGGTTGCCACCATTTCGTCATCAAAGGGAAGGAAATCCTTAATGGACTGGTGCAGCATAAAAATGTTCTTCGCGCCGCGCTCCGGCTTCGGGGAAAGCGCGTTCAGCACATCCAGCGATTTCTTCTCGGGGACGCCGCCCATTCCCTGAATGCAAATTGTTTCCCCATCCCCGTTTTCATGACGCCTCACAAGCAGTTTCTGCGCGTGGAGGTAAATCAAGAAGCCCGCGCGCTCGAAAAGCTGAAGCACATTTGCGTAATCCTTTCCCCGAAATTCATGCGTGCCGTGGATTGCGATGATTGCGGGAAGCGCAAGGGTTTCGGTTTCGTTTCCGTTGCGGGAAATGCGTGTGATTGAAATGCCGCTGTTTTTACCCCTCATTTTTGCCCCAAACTCGGAGAAAAGCCCGAACGCGGAAAGCAGGGTTTCCTGCGAGGGCACGGAAGTGTCAAAAAGGTCCCCCGCAAGGAGGATTAATTCCGCGTCATTCTCAAGCGCGAGGTTAAATGCGGAACGCGCCATATCAATGCTTTCCGTGCCGCGAACCGCGGAATTAAACCCCAGATGCAGGTCGGAAAATATTGCAATGCGCATTTTTTATTCGCCCCCTAATTTCCCAAGCAGTTCCATCGTGATTTCCCCCAGAGAGGAAACCCTTGCATCGGCGATTGAAAAATCCCCGTGCATGTCAAGTTTGTTCGGCATTGCGATGCACTTTATTCCCGCTGCCTTGGCGGCATGCACGCCGAGTGCGGTGTCCTCAACCGCAACGCATTCCCTCAAAGGGAGGCCGAGTTTATTCACTGCAAGAGCATAAATTTCAGGGTCGGGCTTGGGCCTTGAAATCATTGAAAAATCAACAACAAACTCAAATTCATCCCTAATCCCCAGTGTTTTCAGGATTGCCTGCACGGAATCGGCGTTGTTGTTTGTTGCAATGGCAATGCGCAGGGAATTTTCCTTAAGCATTGCAAGCAGCTCGTGCAATCCAGAAGTAGGATCAAGGCCCTGCCTGAAAATTTCAAGTGATTTTGTTTTAACCGCGGATTGGTATTCCTCAAAGTCAATTTCAGCGCCGAGCTCGCGGTTTATTTTGTCCACCTTCACCCTGAAGGGAACCCCAATTTCCTCCGAGAACATTTCCTCAGTATATGCGAGACCTTTGCCCGCAAGGAAATCGCGGATAAGCGAGAAATAAATTTGTGGCGTATCCGCAATAACCCCATCAAGGTCAAAAATCACTGCCTTAATCATGCAACGCCCCCTGCAATAAGCCTCATTTTCTCGGTTCTCAGTTCCGCCGGGTAAAAGGCAACAGGGTAAAGCACAGGCACGGGCAATTCACGTGCAAACTTGCGCGGCTTTTCATCCGCAAGCACAAGTGCCCTTGCCGATATATCCGGCTTTGAAACCAGTGCGCCAAGCGCGCTTTCGGAAGAGGGCATAAAACCGCGCCATGAATTCCATGGCACAAGCTTTTTTATGTTTGCCACGGCTTTCGCGCTTTTGTTTTTCACAAGAGGGAAGATATTGCACCCCCTGCGCATCACAAGGAATGCTGCAAGCGCCTCATTCTTTTTCCCCTCAAATAAAACAGCAACAGTGCCCTCGCAGCCCAAAGGCAAACCGCCTGCGCCTTTTGTTTGCGAGGAATAAATGAAAGTTTCGCGGGCGTGCACCTCAACAAAAATTTCCCTTTTAGGGGAGGTTAAGTTAACTGTCGGTTTTTTTGCCCCCAGTTTTTCAATTACTGCCGAGCCCAATGCGATTTCAAGATCCTTTGTGCTGTAGCCCTTTTCAGCGGCAAGCCTTCCGCGGATTGCAAAGGAATCATTTTTCTTTATAAGTGTGCGGGCAAATGGCAAAACAAAATTTTCAATTTCCGTAATTTCGGTTTTTTTGTGCGCCTCCGCAATTGCAAAGGAATGGATGCCGAAAATAAAGGGCAAAATTTTTGCGATTTTTTTTGCCTTAGCAAAGGGGGCATAAATGAAAAGCCTGCCCCGCCCTTTGACCATGCGGTTCCCGCTAAGCCCTTTCGCGCGGAACGCGGACTTGATATTGCTTACTAACTTGCCCATGAAGTACTTGCGCACATAATGCGTTTTCAGGGATATTTCGGGCGCGGTTTTCACCAGTATGCAGGTTTCCACAGGGGATTTAGGGGGCATAATAACCCTTTAAATGCAAAGCGTTAAATAGTATTATAGAATCAGCCCTGGATGATTTGGCGTGGACTTTAGCCCCATTGAGCGCAAGGCGAAATGGCGCACATCTCCGCCGGATGTGTCCGGCGCTGGGCTGGCAGATTGGCTATGCACCCGGCTGCAGACCGGGAGAGGAGGGTTCAATTCCCTCGCCCAGCTTTTTTTCTCTTTCGCACACCGCACCGGAAATCTACCCTGCGCGCGTTTATAACCCCAATTTTCCAGATTATATGCGGTTTGCATGGGAACGGAACTGCACGAGAAAAAAAGGCCGCTGGACAGGAGCATGTACGACTTCATAATAACAAGCGCCGTGGTTGGCAAGGCGGTAAGGGAGGTTGTTGAGTTCAGCGTCCTGCAGATTTACAGCAAAGGCGAGAAAACGCAAAAGATAATAATGTTCGACACAGCGCACGGCTGCTGCCATGTGCACAGATTCTGCCGTGGACCACATCCAAAGGCAGAGAAACACCTTGACGGGGAAATTTCCGCGCGGGTATTTAGGGAGTGCATAGAGGACGTGAAAAAGAACTGGGGGAAATACGGGGAATTTTATTTCCGGAGGTTGCTTTACGAATGATTGGGAAAGGGCTGGCGAAAGGTTTATTAACAGCAAGGTTATATAACTTATGTATCATGTAGATAGGGTGCGATAAAATGAAAAAGGAAAAAACACTGACAATAATAATCGGCGGGGACATGGAGGCAGACTACGACGAACTGCTGTTCTCAAAAAAGCCGCTGGGTGAAATCAACCAGCCCAAGAACGCGCTTTACCTTGATTCATACGCACAGCTTGACAAACTGCTCTCCCCGAGGAGAATGGATTTATTGCGCCACCTGATGGAAACGCAAAGCAAGAAAAAGCCGAAATCCGTTTCGCAGATTGCCCGCGAACTTAATAGAAAACAGGAGGCAATAAGCAGGGACATAACGCGCCTGAAGTTTATGGGCATGGTTGTGCTGAAAAAGGTCAAGCAGGCGGTTTATGCAATGCCCGCCTATTCGGGAATTGATATTAAGGTTTGTTAGCTGTGCAACTGCCGGCGCGGAATCAGCACAGCCAAAACAGTTAAAATAATTGAAGCGCAAACAGGCAGAAGCCAGAAGAAAAACCAAAAGGCATGAATCTCCCTGTCAGAAAAAAGGTATTTGACTTTGATTGTGCCCTCTTCAAATTCATAACCTGCATTCAAAACATATTCATCGGTCAATTCCGTGATGAAGAACAGTTCCCTCATCTCATAATCGTGGAGGAACGTTTCGGAGGTTAAAAAGGAGTGTTCTCCCTCAACAGAAACCCCTGCCGCCGCTCCCGCCTGCCGCGTACTGTTCTCCGGGGGGGCGATTATTACTTTGCCCCACTTACTTAAGTAAGCCCCGAACTCTTTTTTGTTATCTTTTCTTTCTTCCGAAACAATCAATTTTTTCAAAATGAGCGGCTCTGCAGCATTCAGCCTGAACTCATAAAAAACAAAATCGTCATCCGAGCGCAAAGAATCAAAAAATTCAATGTTCAGATTATTCGGGTTTTCTATTTCCAGAATTTTTAAATGCGTTGAGGCGGGAGTTCCGAGAACCATAAGGGCGGGGGAGCAAAGTATGGCTATGGAAAAAGAAAGCGCCAAAAACAGGGCAAAAAATTTAAGGCTACACAGCATGTGCATCACGTGTGCCTTTGGATTGCCTCAACCGACTTTTCAACGGAAATATCAAGGAAGCGCTTCAAATAGTCATCTGCAGCGGTAAAGGAATTTATCATCTCGGAGATTACTTTTTCCTCAAGCGGGAGTCTCAGGAGGGTTAATGCCTGCAGGAAATTCACTCCGGGCTCTTTCAAAAAAAGGCTTGCCGCCATTTTAAAAGAAGTTATTTTCGCGTCACTGAAATTAAGCAGCCTCAACGCTTTCGTTTCATTTGCCCTGAAGACATTTCCAGAAAAAATCAGGGGGAAAAGCCAGTTGCTTTGCCCCTGAAAATAGTCATCAACAAAGAAATACAGCGAAAACTTCGCAACCACATTGCCTGGATCCGCCTTAAAAAAATCATAAATGCTTATGTCAAGCCCCCCGTGCTCTCCACTCCAAACCTCGTCGCAAACCAGATGGCTTTCGTAGCCGGCGATGAATGCTTCAGAACAGTCCTTTCCTTTAAATGCTTCAAAAGCGGATTTTTTCCCGAAAGGCTCATGGGTTACTCGGCGATCAACTTTCGTTAAATATCTTATATCCGGGGCAACCGAGCCGAACAGATAGTCATCTATTTGCTCAAAAGAAGAGAACTCTTTCCCCTTAAGTTTCTGCAGAGCCTTAAAGGCAACCAGTGCATGAGTAAACCAGAATGCCATATGCTAATTATTAATCCATCTAATAAATTGGTTTTGGTACAAGACCTAAAGCGCCGGCACACCCCAAACCTTTAAAAGCCGTTCCATGGCAGGAATTATATGAATTCCCCTATTTGGGCGGATTTTAGGATTGGAAAGGCGTTAAAATGGGCTTGAGGCCGGGACACTGCTACCGCAGCAAGAAAGACCGCGCATATACGCGATTTGCACAGACAGTGCCAAGGCGAAACTATATCGGCGCTGTTCCTGGCTTGAAAACAAGGCAGTTTAACATGGGCAACCCGAATGGAAAATACACACATATTCTTGACCTTATTATTGAGGACGGAGTGCAGGTAAGGGACAATGCAATTGAGAGCTCAAGGATTGCGATTAACAGGTATCTGGTTAACAAGCTTGGGAAGGATGCGTTTTTCATGCGTATAAGGGTATATCCCTACCAGATTCTGCGCGAGAACAAGCAGGCACAGGGCGCACACGCGGACAGGATTCAGAAAGGGATGTCAAACCCCTTTGGCAAGCCGATAGGGCGCGCAGTTAGGACGCGCAAGGGGCAGAAGCTTATTTCTGTGCTTGTAATGGAAGAGAGCATTGCAATGGCAAAAAAGGCATTGATGAGGGCAAATTCAAGGATGCCTGCGGAACTCACAGTGCGCGTTGGAACCGATATTGAAGCTATTGGAACCCTGCCAACGAAGATTACGGATGTTGTTGAGGAGAAGCCCGTGGAGAAGGAGGGCGAGGAGGCCAGGGCAAGGGACGAGAAGGAGGCCAAGGAAGGCAAGGGCGGCGATGCCAAGGAAGGCGAAGGCAAAGAAGGCGATAAAGGAATGGAAGATAAGGGCGCCGAAGGCAAAGGGGATAAGGGCAAAGGCGGCGATAAAGGCAAGGAAGGGAAAAAATAAGGATAGTGCTGCCGAGCCAAAAGGCGACGCTATTCGTCCAACGCCGAATGCGCGCATTTTGGCTGAGAGCCAAAATAGCGGGCGGCACAGATCACGCGCGGATCTGTCCGCGCGGCAGCAAGGGCAAGAAGTAGCGCCAATTTCTGATTTTATCACGCCCCTAACCGTTAAAAACACAATCGCTCTTTCTTTATAGGGAAAAAATGGCAAAGAGCGTAGTATGGTTTGAGGAAGTCGGCAAGGGCGATGTCGGCATAGTGGGCGGAAAGGGCGCCAATTTAGGGGAACTGTCAAAGAAGGCATTTCCGGTCCCTCCCGGCTTTGTTGTCACAGCCCATGCGTATTTCGGATTTCTTGATGAGGCGGGAATCAGGAAGCGAATTGTGGAGAAGATTGATGCAATTGATGTTGAAAACACCGGGCAGTTAAGGAAGGTAACCGAGGAAGTGAGAAAGATTATTCTCGGCGCCCCCGTGCCCGAGAACCTGATTATTGAAATTAAGAAGGCATACAATAAAATCAGCGACAGGAAGCTTGGGTTGGGGTTGACAAGCAGCGAGGAGGAGTATGTTGCGGTAAGGTCTTCCGCAACTGCGGAGGATTTGCCCGAGGCATCTTTTGCGGGACAGCAGGAAACCTATCTGAATGTGATAGGGAGGGATGAGGTTGTTGATAAGGTCAGGCAGTGCTGGGCATCACTGTTCACTGCCCGCGCGACTTATTACAGGAAAAGGCAGGGTTTCAAAACAGAACAGGTCGGGATTGCGGTAGTTGTTCAGAAAATGGTCAACAGCGAAACCGCGGGCGTGATGTTTACGGATGACCCCTCGGGAAGGGAGGGCAGGATTATAATTGAGGGCGCCTATGGGTTGGGGGAAGTTGTTGTTTCCGGCGCGCTTACGCCTGACACATATGTCGTGGACAAGAAAAATTTCTCAGTAATAGAGAAGAAGATGAGCGAGCAAAGCTGGATGCTTCTGCGCTCGGGCAGGGGGAGCAAAAAAACAGATGTTGAGTTTGCAAAGCGCAAGAGGCAGAAGGTTGCGGATGACAATATTGTGAAAATCGCAAAGTTGGGGGTGAGGATTGAGAATCATTACGGCGCGCCGCAGGATATTGAGTGGGCAATTGAGGGCAAGAACATTTACATTGTGCAGTCTCGCGCAATAACCACATTAAAGAAGAAGAGCGGGGCGGATGAGAAAAGGGGCAAGGATGAAAGGGTAAGGGGAAAGGCACTTGCAAAGGGCGGTAAGGAAATTGTTTCGGGGCTTTGCGCATCTCCGGGAATTGTTTCGGGAATTGCAAAAGTGATTCCTTCAGTGGAGGATGTTGAGAAGGTGCGGAAAGGGGACATAATTGTCACGAAAATGACAAGCCCTGACTGGGTTCCTGCAATGGAAAAGAGCATTGCGATTATTACTGATGAGGGAGGCACCACCTGCCATGCGGCAATTGTTAGCAGGGAATTGGGAATACCGTGCATTGTCGGTTCTGAAAACGCAACATCGGTTATAAGGGACGGGCAGGAAGTTACTGTTGACGGATACAACGGAAAGGTTTATGACGGCAGGGTGGATGTTGAGGCGCCTGAAGAGGAGAGGCTTAAGGATGCTGTTTCTGCGGAAAATGCGGGAAAGGTTGTGCTTGCGCTCGCAGGGATTTTTGATGCGGGAAAGCAGGGCACTGCACTTAAGGGCGCGGAGGATTTTGCAAGGCAGATTGTTGATGAGTTCGGGGAAAAGGCAAAAGAAGGGCTTTCGGGGGGAGATGCTGAAAAGGCAAAGGAGAAACTGCTTTCACTCCTTCGCAGGATTTCCCCGGGGGTTAAGGTCAATGTTGCATTAATGGATGCCGCGGAGAAGGCATCAAAAACAGGGGCCGATGGTGTCGGGCTGTTAAGGGCGGAGCATATGATTACTGGTTCGGGAAAGCACCCTGCGGAATTCATAAGGGAGGATAACGAACAGGGGCTTGTGGATGAGGTTAAGAAAGGTGTTGGGAAAGTTGCGGAGCTTTTCAAGGGCAAGCCTGTTTGGTTTAGGACATTTGACGCGAGAACAGATGAGTTCAGGAGCATGAAGGGCGGGGAAAAGGAGCCCAAGGAGGACAACCCCATGCTTGGATGGCACGGCATCCGCAGGGATTTGGATGAGCCGGAAATTTTAAGGGCGCAGTTCCGCGCAATTAAGGAGCTTATGGAAAACGGGCACGAGAACATTGGGGTTATGCTGCCGTTTGTGCAGAGTGTTGAGGAACTTAAAAGGGCGAAGGAGATTGCTAAGGAGTGCGGCCTCAGCCCCGATGATGAAAAACTTGATTTTGGGATTATGGTTGAAACCCCTGCCGCGGTGTGGGTTATTGATGAGATGATAAATGAGGGGCTTGACTTTGTTTCATTCGGCACAAACGATTTGACGCAGTTAACCCTCGGGATTGACAGGAACAATGAACGCATACAGAAGCAGTTCACTGAAATGCACCCCGCGGTTGTGCGGGAGATTGAGCATGTTATTAAAATCTGCAATAAGCGCGGGGTGCAGACAAGCATATGCGGGCAGGCGGGAAGCAAGCCGGAAATGGTGCGGAAGCTTATTGATTTGGGAATTAGTTCTGTGAGTGCGAACATTGATGCCGTGGGAAAGGTAAGGAATGTTGTTTTAACTGAGCGCTTAAAGATGCTGCTGGAGGCCGCGGACGGGGAAGAAAACGGGGGCAGTGAAAGCACGGGGCAGGATTGAAAATGCCCATTGAATTCAGCCTTGATAATGCGCTTCGCGAAATAAAAAAAAGAAAGGCAAAACTTGTTCTTGTTCAGCTTCCCGAGGGGCTGAAAACGCGCGCGGATGAAATTCTGCAGGAGATTGAACAATGCACATCCGCAAAGGCTGTTTTACACGCCGAGCCGTGCTTTGGCGCATGTGATTTGGCCGAGGCGGATGCAAAGGCACTTGGCGCGGATTTGGTTCTGCATATGGGGCATGCGCGCATCCCGAACATAAAAAGCGCGCTTACAATTTTTGTTCCTGTGCGTTATGGAGTTGGCAAAAAAACACTGGAGAATGTGGCACAAAAAATAAAAAAACAGAAATTCGGAAAGGTTGCACTCTGCGCAACGGTGCAGTATGTGCATATTCTCCCCTTGCTGAGAAAGGCACTTGCACGCGCGGATGTGAAGGCATTTATAGGAAAAGGCGGGGCGAGAATTGCGGAGAAGGGGCAGGTGCTGGGGTGTGACTGTTCCGCTGTCCGCGCCGTGGAGGAAAGGGCGGATGCAATTGTTTTTGTGGGGGACGGGATGTTTCATCCCCTTGGGATTTATTACGGCATGAAGAAAAGCATGCCTGTCCTGCTTGTGAATCCGGAGGGCAAAGTTACAGTAAAGGCACTGGCGCAGGAAAGGGACAAATTCATAAGGCAGAGGTTCGGGGCGATTGCGCGCGCAAAGAGCGCGGGGAAGTTTGGAATTATTATGAGTTCAAAGGCAGGGCAGGCGCGCAGGGCACTTGCATTGCGCACGCGGGAACTGCTTGAGGCAAAGGGCAGGAAGGCAATTCTGCTCAGCGCAGGGCATGTGCGCGAGGATTACTTTGCGGGAATGGGGATTGATTGTTTTGTCAGCACCGCCTGCCCGCGGCTTGCATTGGATGACGGGCTGAACTGGAAAAAGCCTGTGATTACATTTCCTGAACTTGAGATTGTGCTTGGAAAAAGGGCGCCGGAAAAGTACGAATTCGATATGCTGGGTTAGGATATAAGCCCCATTTTCCTTAACAGGCTCTCCATTGAGCCTTGGCTTCTCCGTTTAAGAACAAGCTCTAGTTTTGCAGGGTCGCCGCCCTTAAGGACACGGGCGCGAATAACCTTTTCCCCGTTAAGGTAATTGGCTGCGGTTTTATGATGGCCATCCACAAGATACGACTTGCCATTAAACTCAATAACTCCGCTCAAGGTGTATTTTTTAGTGGGTTTCCGATACTTATGGACTTTTTCGATACGCAAGGTTGGCCTGGTTACAATGAGTTTTTCAATTGGAACCTCCGACTTAACAAGTTTTCCGCCAAACGTCTTCCTGTAACGAAATATTTGCGCCACCAAAATCAGCCGCCGATTACAGTTCCTTTGAACTTTTCCCCGCGCACAGCGTGTTTGAAATTGGGGAGGTCGTTTCCATCAAGCACAAATGTGCGGATTTTGTTTTTCTCCAGCGTGCGGCAGCAGGGCAGGTCAAGCACAATATTCTGCCCCGGCCTCTGTTCTGCGGCGCTTACTATGCGGATAAGCTCGGCGTAACTAAGGCGCTCAAGCAGTTTTGCCTTTTTGTCCTTCCGCGGGTCTGCGGTGTAAACCCCTGCAACATTTGTCAGGTTTATGAAAATTGGCTTTGTGCGTGTGCCTTCACAGAGAGCCTCTGTAACAAGCGCGGCAACGCCGTCTGTTGTTATGCCGGGCTTCAAACCCCCAAGAACGGGAATTTTGCCTGAATCAAGCACTGCCTTAACCTCCGCGGCAGAGGTAATTATCTCCGCGTGCGCATTCTCAAGCGCCTGCGCAAACAAAAGCGCGTTTGCACGCGTAATTCTAATCCCAAGCAAATCCTGAATCTCATTGTCTGCGCCAAGGTTGCGCGCCGCCTCAAGGTATGTGCGCGCGGGTTTTCCTCCCCCGACTACTACTACAAAATGTGCACCTTCACGCGCAAGCTTATTTATTGAACCCGCAATTTTCTTTATTTTCTCAAGGTCGGGGGTTTCCCCGAATAACAGCGAGCCCCCAACAGAAACCACAAAAACACAGGAATTGCCTTCAGCCATTTAAAAACCCCAAAAAATGCCATTGTTATAAAGCCTTATATTAATAGAATTAATATAATTTAATATAAACAGAGGTTAATTCAGGGTTGATTTGGATGGCACAGCATATTGAGGAGGTTTCGGGGGCGGAGCTTGCAGTATTCAGAAAAAAAATCGCAAAACTGGAACAGTACAGGGGCCGAGGGACTGAACTGATAACTCAGTACGTGCCTGAGGATGCGGACAGGGGCACTGTAATGGGCCTGCTTACGGAAGAAATCTCACAGAGCAGCAATATAAAAAGCCCCAGTACGCGAAAGAACGTGCAGGGCGCACTGAGGAAAATTATCGGCTTTCTGAAACAGATAGACTTTAAAATACCGAAACGCGGGATTGTTGTTTTCGCGGGGAACGTATCAAAAAGCGAGGGCAAAACAGACATAAGGCTTTTCACTGTACAGCCCCCATCAAATTTAAATACAAAAATGTACTGGTGTGACTCGGAATTCCACCTCGCCCCCTTAAAGGAAATGATGCAGCCCACGGATGTTTATGGGCTTGCAACAATAGACAAGAACGAATCAACAATCGCAATCCTGCTGGGGAAGAAGTATGAAATACTTGCGCACTTCACAAGCCAGGTTGCGGGAAAAAGCAGGGCAGGGGGGCAGAGCGCGAAAAGATTTGAGCATTTGCGGGAGGAGGCTGCGCAGGACTTTTACAAGCGGATAAGCGGGAAGATAAATGACGCTTTTTTGCCCTACGGGGAGAAGCTTAAGGGAATCATAATAGGCGGGCCCGGCATCACAAAGAATTATTTCCTTAACAAGGATATGATAGACCACAGGCTGAAGGGGAAAATAATCGGGCAGGTTGACACATCATACACGGATGACTCAGGCATCAGGGAAATGGTACAGCGTTCGGAGGAATTATTGAAGGACACTGATATGATGAAGGAGCGCGCGCTTGTGAATAAATTCATGGGCGAGGTTGCAAAGGATGCGCTTGCAACTTACGGCGAGGCACAGGTTATGCAGGCAATTAAGGACGGGCAGGCCGAGATGATTCTGCTTTCCGAGGACATTGACTGGATGGTTTACAGGTTTACGTGCAACGAGTGCGGGCACAGTGTGGAAAAGATTGTCAAGGAAGTTACTGGCTACAGCCCTAACGCGGAGAAGTGCGAAAAGTGCGGCTCGGCAATTGAACTGATGGAGGAGGTTGATTACCTTGACTGGATGCTTGAGAAGGCGCATAGCACGGGCGCGGAAATGAGGCTTATTTCAACCGAAACCCCTGAGGGGGAGCAGTTCTTCCGCACATTCGCGGGGATTGGCGCAATTCTGAGGTACAGATAATCCGCAAAGTGCGGAGGGGGCAGTGGGAATGATAGGCAAAGAAAGTTCCGCAGGGCTCGAGCATTATTCCACAGCGAGCGAAGGGATTGGCGGAAGCATAAAGCGCAGGATTTCTGATTTTAAGGTTTGCGAAATTAATCCCGCGGGAAAGGCATGCACAATAGAGGCATTTGCGGAAGAGGGCGAGAAAAAGGAAATCAGGAAAAAGTGGCCGAAGGAACCCGAGGGATTGCCGCGCGGGGAGGGCGAGCAGTTAATCCTCACAATGGAGAAATTCAACCTTGATGTCAATGATGCCATAAGGCGGATTGCGAGGTTCCTGCAGACAAGCAAGAAGCGCGTCGGATACGCGGGAATGAAGGACAAGCGCGCAATAACGGCACAGAGGATTACATTGTGGAAACCGGATTATGAAAGGGTGAAAAGCTTTGATTCAAGGTACATTGACCTGAGGGATGCGGAATGGGGAAACGACAAGATGCGGCTGGGCGATCTGCAGGGGAATGAATTTGAAATCACAATAAGGGAAATAGGGCTTGAAAAAAAAGAGGTTGAGAAACGCGTGAAGGAGTGTTTCAAACAGATGAAAAACGGGATTGCGAATTATTTTGGCGAGCAGAGGTTCGGCGGGATAAGGATGGTTACGCATATTGTGGGCAGGGAATTTGTGCGCGGCAATATGGAGGATGGAATAATGATTTACCTCACGGCAACAGTGCCGGGAGAGGAGGAAGATGTAAAGAAGGCAAGGATTGCGCTTGGCAAAACGCGGGATTTTTCACAGGCAAGCAAGGACTTCCCCGTTAAGTACAGGTATGAGCGTGCGATAATTCATCACCTGTGCAAGTACCCGAATGATTTTGTCGGCGCTTTCAGAAAACTGCCGCGCGCGCTTTGCTACCTATTCACGCACGCATACCAGAGCTATCTTTTTAATCTCATAATCAACAAAAGGATTGAATCGGGAATAGGGCTGGGGAAGATTAATGAGGATGTTTTAATTGATGGGCTGCCAACCGCGCCGCTGTTCGGGTTTGAATCTAAATTTGCGGAAGGAAGAATTGGGAAGATTGAGAGGATGGTGCTTGAGGAAGAGGGAATAACGCTTGCGCAGTTTAAGGTAAAGGAGATGCCTGAGATAAGCTCCAAAGGAGCGAGGAAGAATATTGCGCTCTATCCCGAGAAGATGAAACTTCACGGAGTTGCGGATGACGAGTTCAACACAGGAAAATTAAAGGCAGTGATTTCATTCAGATTAACAAAAGGGAATTACGCAACAACAGTGCTCAGAGAGCTTATGAAGAATGAGGCTTAGCCCAGGTGAATGGAATGGAATTCATTGTTATTTTCGCCCTGTCGGCAATAGTGTCATTCGCAAGCGTCTGGCTCTACAGGAAAATAAACCTCAAAAGGAAATTCATAATAGGGGTTGACATAAACAAAGTAGGCAGGCCGCAAATTGCAGAATCAGCAGGGCTTGCCCTGCTTGTGCCGATATGGCTGGGGATTTTCCTGCTAATGTTCCTGCCGGGGTTTAACGCAAAGGTGGTTATGTGGGGACTTTTGCTGAGCGCGTTTGCGGTTGTCGGGTTTGCTGACGACACAAAAACAAAGTTTGTGAATAAGGCAATGCCATGGACGGTTCGTGCCCTCCCTGTTGCGCTGATTTCATTGATGTTCGCATATGTCTACCCCCCGTCCCCCGAATGGATAATTCCGGTTGCGCTTTTCATTGCAGGGCTTGCCGCATTGCAGAACACATTCGCGGGATTGAATGGGTGGGAGGTCGGCTCGGGCTTTATAATTTCACTTGCCGCGGCATACATGCTTTACGGAACCCCTTATTTCATGGCATGCGTAATTCTTGCGGGCGCAATACTGGGAATGCTTGCGCTTAACATTCATCCGGCAAGGGTTTTCCCGGGAGATAGCGGGACAATGTTAATAGGCTCGGCAATTGCGGGGCTGTTTGCGCTTACGCAGGATCTGACATTGATGTCGCTCTGCGCACTGCTGTTTGTGCCGAATGCAATTGATTTTATCCTGCTGAAACTGCCGACAAGCAGGGGCGACCTTTCCCAAATGCGCATCGCGCCTTACAGCGTGCTTAAGAACGGCAGACTTGGCATACCGAAGTATGAGGGCGGGAAGGTAAGATATGATTTCGCAAAACTGATAATGCGCATCTTCGGGGAAAGCAGTGAAAGAAAAATTGTGGCAATAATCTGGCTCGCGGTTGCTGTAAATGCCACAATAGTAATTCTAATTTTTAACTGGGTTTGGTAGGGCAAAATTCAGCCCAATGCTGAACAAAGTTGGCACCGCAAGCCTGGCAATATCATATGCAATAATAACCGCGACAATCTGCGGCACTGTGAGGAGTGCGCCTGCAACAAGCCCGGGAAAAGCAAGGAACTGGTAGCCCGCAAATTCAACCAGGCCTATGCCGCGCGGCAGGAATGGGGTGCGCTCAAGCACTGAAACAAGAACCATGAGAATCAGAAGGGAGTGCAGGCTTAGCGAAATGCCGAGCGCAAGGAATGAAAACTGCAGGGCAAGAAACTCAAAAAGCCATGAGAAAGCGGAAAGGAAAATAATGATTGTAAAACTGCGTGCGCTTGTTTTGCGCAGGTATGCGGAGTATTCATTGAAGAATTTTGAAAGGCGTGTGGCAAGCGGAACCCTGTGTGGGAGGGCGCCAAAAAATGAGGAAATCCGTGTTCCAAGGCCGCGGTGCATTGGCGCGAGGAACAGGAAACACGCAAGCAGAACAACGGCAAAACCACTGAGGAATGCAAATGCAAAAACAGGCTCAAGCCCGCGGGAAAGGAAGATGAGCATTATTACTGATGTAACAAACGCAAGAATAAGGAACTTCGCACCCTTTACAGCCATTGATGCGGAAACAGATTCGGAGTAGCGCATGCCAAAAATCTGTTTAAGGCGAAAGGAGCGCAGGGCGTCAGCACCCAGCTGTACAGGAGTTACCGCCCCATAAAGGGAGCTGAAGCCTATTTTCAGGAGGCTTTTGTATGAAGGGGGAGGGGAGATTGTGGAATGCTTTTTTATGAGATATGACCATGAAATAACCCACAAAAACACCGAAAATATGAAAAAAAGGCACGCCAACAGGAACAAAACAGGGTTTATCTGCGCAAGCACGGCATATGCCTGGGTTAGCCCAAGGCCCACCATAAACAGCGCAAGAAGCATAATAAGGAAAACCAGTGCATTAAGGATGCTTGGCTTCAAGCAATCCCCTAGCCCCCCAGCGCGCCAAGGAGTGTGTTTGCGCCGGAGATTATTTCCTCTGCGTTTGAAAACATAGATTCAAGAGTAAGGAAGGATGCAAGTGGAAGGGCCTGCGCACTGTTCGGGAATATTTCAATCATATTATCGGAGAGCACAACCCTTGTAACCGGGAGCGAGGTGTCAAGTTCATGTATGCGCACAGAGACATACTTGCTGTCTGAAAGAATGGCATCGCACTCCTCCGCATTTATCTCGTCGTTTGTTTTTGCATCGCCGCGATTTGTCCAGCATTTCAGCGTGTTTCCGGCATTGTCAAGAACGCGCCCCGCAATAACGGTTTCCCTGCCGTTTGCATTTAGCACGGCACTGAAAAGCGTGAGTGCCGAGGTCATTTCAGGGCTTGCGCTTTCATCGCTGAATTCCGGCACAACAAGAAAAGATGGGCTTGTGGAGAAGGACGAAAGGTATTCAGAGGGGGGCATGTTGTTTGAAAGGAACTCGACATTTTCCTTCACAACCCTGTATTCATAGCCCGCCTTTGAGAGGTCTGAATAAACAACAAACGCTGAAAATGCGATAAGGGCAATTACAACGGCAGTTGCAATAAACTGCATGTTTCGGTTCATAGCAAAACATTGGGGCAAAAGAAATAAAAAATAGCGTCCGTGCAAACCGACCTTCGAGTATTACCGCCCTGCCGCGGGCAGGGCAACATACTTCGGCACGCCCTATTTTGGCTCCGCCAAAATGGGTGCATTTGGGCTTACAGACCAAATAGCACGCGATCGAAAGCGCGCAAAATAAAAAAAGAAAAAGAAAGGAAAAAGGCCTTTCGGCCATTTTCCATTTACAGGTTATCTATTGCGTCGATGAGTTCCTGAGCAGCTTTGCCAGTGTCGCCTGCAGTGTATCCTGCCGCAACAATGTCTCCGCTTGCGTCAACCTCGGCAACCTTGTCGCCAGGAACTGTCAGCCTGTCAGCAAGTCCTGCAATCGCTGCTGCAAGGTTGTTGACTATCGGCCCACCAACAATCACTTTCTTCCCTGTGGGGAGGTCAGTGTCGAGGTAAACCAGTGATCCAACAGCCGCCTGCGCCTTGTATTCGGCCGGGGTTGCTGCACAGGTCCCTGCGTCTCCGCCGCATGTAGCGTCGTAGGCAACACTTGAAACCAGAATCTTTGTCCCGGTTGCAGTTGTTCCCGACTCGCCTTCTGCGAGGGTCAGGGTCTCAGCGCCTGTCATTGTTTCCTTCACACCTTCGCCTGACACTATCAGCATAGCCCTCCTGATATTCTCAGGAATGGTTATGGTCAGTTCCCTGTCGGCAAGAACGTACTTTGAACCGAAGTCGTCGTACGCTTTGTCCGGAATTGACGGTGTGTCGCTGCGCTCGTCCATCTGCCATGGTGCCTTGCCGCCGAAGTAGTTTACATCTACCGTCGGGCAGGTCAGCTGTGTGTTAGGCAGTGAGACCAGCTTGTGGTCATATGTGTCGTAGAACAGGTTGAGGTCGTAGTTGCTTCCTTCATTGGCATCTACACTCACGATGGCGGTGTAGTATGATGTGTCCGAGCCTCCGCCGAATTTAAGTGAGTCCATCCAATACATGACAGTGTCCGGCCTGCATGTCTCTGTTGCTCCGAGATATGACGTCCCGCCGAACATGATGTCCTTGCTGTACTGCGGGGTGAAGTCAGTTGTGTTGTGGAGCAGCAGCCAGATGTTTTCCCCGTCTCCTGAGCTGTCGGTGTATGCGACGTACTTGAATACTACGTCGTTGTTTCCCTTCAACTCAATAGGGTAGCCCATTCCGCCTGTTGTTCCGCTTGCACCGGGTGTATTGTTACCGTCACTCAGGTACATCGTCTTGTATGGCGTGGCTGTGTTGAACGGCTCCAGATACGTGACTCCCGACCCGTCGCTGCCTGTAGTTACCTCTGTTGAGGCAATCACGAAGTTCAGATCCGCTGAAATCGTTGCTCTATTTCCATCACTGTCGACCTTTAACGAATCGAAAGTGAATATGGTTCCGTTGATGTCTACCTCGGCACCGGATGCGTAATTTAGGTCCGAAATCATGCAGAAATTTGTGCTCTCACACATTATATTCAAATCCACACCGTTGATTTTGGACATTGTTGTGCCGGATCCAGCAGTTACGTACTTCCTGTTTGAGCCGTTGGTGTCCGTTGCGTAGTACAGTGTCCGCCCGTCAAATGAGAACGAACTTCCGCTTGTGCTCTTCTGCAATGCTATGAAGAGAGGTATACTGTGGCTCTCGTCACTTGTCCCAATGAAGGAAATTAGGTTATCCTTAAAGGACATTGTTGTCAGGGCTTCATCATCCTCGAAACCGCCGAACTTGACCTTTACATAGTCTTCACCCTGGGCGCCTGAGCCCTGGAGGAAGCCGAGTTCCTGCGTCCCTGCCTTTCCCTCTTCGGTCAAAGCCTGTCCGCTGGGCGCATAGAGCGGGTCGTTCGTGCCTGAACTGTTGTCCCACTGCTCATTTGCGTTTACGACACTGATGGTTTTGATAAAGTTGTTGTCAGTGCCTCCGCTTGCGCTGCCAGTTGAGATCTTGACCTTGTAGTCGTAGACACTTGATGTGTCTGTTGAGTCGTACGGGTAGCCCTTGTTGTCGTACAGCTGTACCATGTTCGTGCCGATTGTCACGCGCACTGTTGCAACACCTGTTGCCGCACCCATGTTAATCGACTCGACATAAACAATGGTGTCAAGGACATATTCTCCGTCTGAGTCAATGAACTGCTCTTCAAGGGACTCTGACGATGAAGCGGTTCTTGTGTCTATCTTGTTTCCCTCCGCGTCGTAGAGCTCGAAGGTTGCGCTGTAGGTTGTGGTTGCGGCACCTGTCTGCACCACTTCCGCTACCTTAACGCTCATCTCCTGCCCGTCGTAGGTGTTTTTCCCCTTGAGGCCGGTGATTGTTTCACCCTCGTTGTAGGAGTCTATTGACTCTTCCTTTATGAGTTTTACATATATGCTCGACCCTGTTGTGTCAACTTCCCTCACAAGGTAGAGTTCTCCGAACCAGGGAATCCTGATATTGTCATTTGTTCCGTCCGTGAACTTCGTTGCTGAGGTCGATGTCTCGTACGCAGGTATGCCTGTTCCCAGGTGCACTGTGTAGTTCAGGTCGTTCTCGCTGCCAAAGTACAGCTCGAAGTCTGACACTGATCCACCGTTCTCATAGTCGAACCTTGCATCCGCACTTACTGTGAAGTACTCCTGGAAGGTTCTGGTGTACTTTGACGAGTTATAGGTGTATGTAGTTGTGTCATAGTACAGGTGGTCAAGGTGCGAGTGGGTTACCTGCAGTGCAGGGAACTCCTTTGTATCCGGATATGAATTTAGGTCCGCTACCCTTTCGGTCTCGCCTGTCTTGTATATTTTTGCGTTACTGTAGGATACGGTTCCGCCGATTGACAGCTCAACTTCTATGTTGTCCACTGTCGCTGACGAACCCGAGCCTGCCTCACCTGAGACATTCACTGTTTTCATAACGTATGCCTTTTCGGCAATCTTAGTCGCAATATTGCCCGCCCAGACAGCGTCGCTTACCATGGCGTGTGAGCCAACAACGACACTAACCGCTGGGGAACCACTGGCGGCATAGATGTCACTTTTTGAGAGTGTCATCGCTCCTGCCAGTGGGGCAAGTGCTGCACCAACCATGGCGGCACCTGTCGCAACTGCGGCAAGTTTCTTTATGTTTAGTCCTTTCATGTTTGTTTCACCTCACGAATCTTATCAAAAATAGCCTAACATGCCCCCGACATCCACTCACGTCTGTAAGTCCTTACGGACACGAGTAATGTGTGAAGACATTACCTAGCTAGGCTTTTACTATAAAACCCTAAAGGTATTTAAATACCTTTCGGTTTCGGAAAACGCACCAAATGCCTTTATTTGCCGAATAAGGGGCAAATTTACTGCTTTTGTTGATGTTGGGTTCGGCAATTCACGAAGCAAAATTTGCAGGAATATCCTGCTTTTTTGGCATTTTGACGAAGTTTTCCTGCAAAAGTTGAATGCATTTTTTCAGCCCATTGACGAAGTTTTTCCTGAATTTGTGCCTTGGTTTGCGCAAGATTTGCGCGAATTTGCGCAAACATTATTGGCGTTTTTTCTCATAGAGCTTGTTATTGAATTCCGCAAGCTCTTTCCTGCCCATAAGATTTAGAACATGACTGTTGTATGCCTGTATCATTTCAGCCATGTCCATAAGCCCGTCCTGCAAATCGTCCGCGGGAATGTCAAACTTTGCGGGCTTTAAAACTTCAACTGAACTCGGGCCGTAGAAATACATAAACCTTACAAGCGCGCGGAAGTTGCGCACGGACAAATTTAAATCAATATAACTGCTGTATTGCTCGCCGTCCTGAACTACATCTGCCTTTTTTGAATCGTAAATTGTGAACTCCTTCTCCTTTTTGAGGCCTGCCTCAATATCGGAAAGCGCCTTCATAAGTAGGTTTTCCTCCACAGCCTGCGCCTCAATAATTGCCCTTATCCTCAGGCGGTTCGGGTCGGTTTCCTCAATTTCCTTCCGCTTATGCACTGTGCTGGAAATATTGTCAATAAGCTTATATTTCACGGGAAAACCCTCGTGCTTTTCAACCACTTTCAGCTTTAGCATGCCCTTTAGATCATTCATTACGCCTTCCTGCGGCATATTCAGCTGTTTCTGCAGTTCCTCAATGCTTTTGGGACCGTGCATAAGCAAAACAGCAATTCGCTTCTGTTCTTCAGTATACGTTGCCATGAAGGGTTAGGGGGCGGAAAAAAATTTAAAAGCCGCGGTTTGGCTATCAATGCGCTGCCGCGGTTATGGAAATAAAATTAAAAATAAAAAACAGGTTGACCGGGGTTTCCGGCCAACAAAACCTTTGCATTGTTATTTACTCCGCCTGAACCGCGCAGTCCTCAAGGCACTTGGCAGGCTTCTCACCCTTGGCAACATCACACTTTCCGTCGCCGCACCAGTATTTGCAGTCGCCTATGCTTGCCTGAACATATGCCTTGCCTGTAGTCGAACCCACAGTCACATTGTCAATCCACACTGTTGTGCCAAGCGCAAGGCGATTGTTGTTTGCCATGAACCTCTTATTCAGGAAGGCGTGCTCAACCGAGTTATCGGAGTCTATCAGGTTGCCGCCCGAGTCATACAGCTCGAACGTTGCTGTGTAGCCCGGAGTGCCTATTCCTCCCTGCTGCACGGACTTAAGGAGCACTGAAACCGGCTGGTTTATATATTTGCCCGCGCCGTAAAGCTTCTTCGCCCCCAGGAGGAACTCGCCCTCCTCATAGGATTGCTTGCTGCAGCCGACTTCGGGTATCGGTATCGGGTATGCCCCACAGTCGGGCGCGGTTACGAAAAGGCCCCATGCGCCGTTGGGCATGCCGTTCTTGCCGAGGTGTGCGCTCATTGCGTCAATGCTTTGTATGCCCTCAAGCTTTATTGCGGGAATTTCCGAAAGTATAGATTTGCGGAAATTCCAGGTATCTGAATTTGGGCCTGACTGGAACCATTCCTTCATGCCAAACTTGCCATCGATCATGGCGTTATTTACGAGATAAATCTGCACACGCCCCTGCGCATCTGTGTAAAACGATAGCGCGTCACCCCGCCTTGGATTTTCCGAAAGGTTCCAAAGCTGCACTGCCTTAGCGAAAAGGTTTTCCGATTTAACAGGCACCCTTGCGTCATCAAGGACCCAGTATTTTTCCCCCGAGGTAAAGCCCCATGTCTTTGCAACAGGGTGGAAACCTATGGAATCAATTGTATTTGTCGGGAAAATCTGGGAGGTAGGGTAGGTATACCACGTACTTGTGGGGATATGGTAGGCATAGGTCACGCCTGTATCGCCCGCTCCCGAGGGGTTGTCAATAAAGACGTATAGCTCGTCGCTCTGCGCGTATGCATCAATATGGACATCTGACGGCACATCCTCAAGCCCCGCGTTTGTCAGCACCTCATATGCCGTGCCTATGGGGTAGCCCTTGAAAACCACGCACTGTTCTGCAGCGGCAATGCCCGAAAAAACAAGAAGGGCCGCCAAAACCAATACCAATTTCAGTTTCATTTATCACACCTCACGTTTTGTTTTCCATTGCATTTTTTTCCAATATTGATTATATGTCAACATATTTTAATTTTAAACCTCAGCCGAAAAAACCGCTCCCGTCGCCAGAGGCGCCGAAATCAGGCGGTTCCGGCCCGGATTCTTCGGCTTCCTGCTGGCCTGTTTCAGGCGGGCTGGTTTCCTGCTGTTCATCGGAATCATTATCAGATTCCTGTTCTTCTGTTTCCTGCGGCTCCTGTTCAGCAGATTGTTGATTATCCGTGTCTTGCACAGGCGGTTTCTTAACCTCAGGTGGCTGCTCTTTTGTTTCATCTTCTTTCTCAGCCCCTGTAAAAGGGTCATTTACACCCTCTGCAGTGTCCTCCTGCCCTGGGAAGTTATCCTCCCCTGTATAAATGCCAATCTCAGGGGGGTCACCCTCAACAGTGCCGCCTCCTGTGGAAAAGTGGTCTTCAACATCCATGCCAAGGAAATTATTTTCCCCTGTATCTGCGGCAAGGCTTGGAGGGTCTGCTGCTGGGCTGTTGCCGCCGCCCTTTGCAAAAGGGTCCTCAATATCCGGAACTGCGGTTACGGGATCCGGGGAAAGCATCACAAGTGCGGCAGCCACAAACACGGCTCCAATAACAAGCACATAAATAAAACTGACTGCGCCTTTTTCAAGCATGGCTTAATAATATGCAAACCCGTATTTATTTGTTTGCAGTGCGGCAAAAGCGCATATTCACAACCTTTAAATATGCCCTATGCGTATTAACTTGGGGTGATGCAATTGTTCGGTTTTGGGAAGGGCTCTGTGGAACTTACGCTTGATAAGGCAAATTACAAATTTGGGGAGACAATAAAGGGCAGGGCTGTGCTGAAACTGAAGAATCCTGTAGAGGCAAATGGCGTAAGGGTTAAGTTTTTTGGAGAGGAGCTTGTGTACCAGTCATCATCAAGCCCTGCAGGGCTGCTTGCAGGTGCAATGGGTGCGCCGGGAGCATCACGCAGAAACGATGACAGAAGCAGCAAAAAGGTAATCCACAAATTTGAAACAAACCTTGACGGAAAGAAAACATATAATGGCGGGGAGAGTTATGATTTTGAGATTGCAATTCCGCAGGATGTTGGCGGGAAAAAGCCCGCGGGCGGGATGGGCGCCGCGCTGGGCGCGCTTGAGTTTATGTCCGGAAGGAGCAGCAGCGTGAGCTGGTTTGTTCAGATTTCCCTTGACATCCCGAATACTATTGATGTCAAAAAGAGCGTGCAGGTAAACATAACATGAACAGGGTGATTTGAAATGGGAATATTGCTTGATGCAGGGGCTGAGGCGGCTAACGAGGCGGGAGTTGCGGGCACAATTGCGGGCGCGGGCGAGACAGCATGGGGCGTAATACAGGGCAACTGGACATGGCTGTTGTTGGGGATTGTGCTTATTGTTGCCGCGGTGCTTATATTCATCTTTATGAAGAAGATAGGGAAGATAATTTTGAACTCCGCGCTCGGGCTTGTTGTCTGGGCTGTGCTTTACTTTGTTGTCGGGGTGAAGATGAATTTATGGGTGAGTTTGATTATAAGCGGGATTTTCGGGCTTGTGGGAATCGGCGTGCTTCTGGTGCTTAAGTTTTTGGGGATTGACATATGAAAAAGAGAATTAAAGAAATTCTCGGAAACAAATACATTGGAATAGCGGCAATTCTGATTTCATTGGCTTTTCTTTTTCTTATTGCAACTGGGCCGAAATTGGCACACTTTTCGGCAGAGGAAGGTTCATATCTAACGCATAACGTACTAAGCGAATTACAGAACGTAGACGGAACACCAATCAAAGTTAACCCTGCGATAAAAACGCAATGGATAAATGGCAAACAACTTAGAATAAAAACCAGCGTAAATCTGGAATGCGGCGAGGAAATAACTGGGGGGAATTTTGAAATACGAGGCGACACAATTATTCTGAAGTACGATAAATCAATAACTTGTTTTGGGCATTGTCATTGTATGGACAATGGCGCCGGACTTACATATGTGCTAACTGACCTTGAGGAGAAAGATTATGAATTCCAAATTGAGGGGGGGATGAATCCTGTCTCGTTTATTGCGTACCTTTTATGGGCGGCACTCTATCTCGTTGTCGAAATAATAAATGGAATAGTTTATCTAGCACTATATCTGCTCGCCGAACTAATCAAGTTTTTAACAGGGCAGAATTGAAGCGAATCAAACAATAATATTATTCTCAACACCGCATTTTTCACATTTGTTGCTTTTTCCGCCATCCTTAAGCCCAGCAAATTCCGCGAAATAATTGTGCCTGAATATTAAAGTGCTTCCGCATCCTTTGCATTTCGTTATGTTTTCTTCTCCCGCTATGTTTCCTGTGTAAACATACTTCAGCCCCGCCTTTTCCGCTATGTGGCGGGCTTTGTGGACTGCGGAGGGTGATGTTGCGGCAAGGTAATTCAGTTTCCACTGCGGGGAGAATGCGGAAAAGTGCAGCGGCATTTCAGGGCTGATTCCTGCGATGAATTCGGCAACTGCCTTAACCTGTTCATCCTTGTCATTATAGCCGGGCACGATAAGATTTGTGACTTCCACATGCACGCCCTTTTTATGGAAGCGCACGATGTTTTCTTTCACATGCTTAATGTCCGCATTGCCGCAGACCTCTTTGTAAAAGCGCGCATCCCCCTTGAGGTCGATATTGATTGCATCAAGCAAAGGCGCGATTTCATTTGCAGCCTCGCGCGTCATGTAGCCATTACTTACCCACACATTGTAAAGCCCGTTTTCCCGCGCAATGCGCATTGTGTCAAGCGCGTACTCGGCAAAAACTGTCGGTTCAGTATATGTGTATGCAATGCCCCCGATTTCCGCATTCAAGGTTTGCCTTACAATTTCCTCGGGGTCAGTGTAAGGCACAGCCTGCAATGCCTGCGCTGTCCAGCCCTGTGAAATCTCGGAGTTCTGGCAGTGCAGGCAGGTGAAGTTGCATCCGTATGTGCTTACCCCCATGCACTGCGTGCCCGGCATGAAATTAAACAGCGGCTTTTTTTCAATCGGGTCTATGCTCATTGTGAGGGTCTTTCCGTAAGCAAGGGTGTGCAAAATGCCTTTTGTGTTTTTCCGCACTTTACAGAAGCCAAAACCGCCATCCGCAATTCTGCACCTGCGGTTGCA
>JBDRDO010000034.1:0-5793 GCA_043820655.1 Candidatus Iainarchaeum sp.
AAATAACAAACAGCGCGCGTGAATTTAACCCTTTGCCCCTGCGCGAAACAAAAAAGAACTAGTTGCAGTGCCTTATTTCCTTGCCTTCTTCCCGCCGAAGATTTCATCAAGCTTCCCAATTGACTCAAACGCGCGCAGGACCTCAAGCGGAATAGCGAAAACAACAGTATTGCTCTGGTCGCTGCTCAAATCGTTTAAAGTGTTAAGCGTGCGTAAATGCATTGCCCCCGGCGCCTTTGAAAGCATCACCGCGGCCTTGCTTAAGTTCGTTGCGGCCTCAACCTCCCCCTGCGCCTTGATAATAACCCCGCGCTTCTCCCTCTCCGCCTCGGCCTGCTTAGCCATTGTCCTTTTCAGATTCTCAGGCAGCTCAACATCCTGCATTTTAATGCCTGTAACATCAATTCCCCACGGGTCTGTTTCCTTATCAACAACAACCTCGATTTCCTGCGCAATCTCATCCCTGTTTGCCAGCACCTCATCAAGGCTTTTATTCCCTATAATATCCCTCAGCGCGGTCTGCGCATACTGCGCAACCGCATACATATAATCCTGAATATTAAGAACAGCCTTTTCAGGATCCTTAATTGCAAAGTAAACAACTGCGTTCACGCGGACAGGAACATTGTCCTTTGTCATAACCTCCTGCTTGGGAATGTCAACTGTCTTTATCCTGATGTCCACCTTCCTGTAAGTCTGGAACAGCGGAATCAAAAAGTTAAGCCCTGGGCCCATTATTCCCGAATATCTCCCCAATGTAAACCTGACCCCGCGCTCGTACTCATAAATAATTTTAATCATCATGAGCAGAAGCACAACAAGCACAATAAGAAAAGGAAAGAACAATGCCGCCAATGCAAAAAAAATTCCGTCTAATGCCATTGCAATCACTTAATTTAGGGTGCGCGAAATATAAAAGGTTATTTGTTAAGTTGAATTTCCGCATTGCTAACAGATGCGGTCATCCCCTCCCCGTGCCACATTACCACAGCATTCTTTTTCCGCATTTCAAACGAAATTGTCCTTTGCTCATCTCCCATTGCAGGTTCCCAATTCCTGTCTTTATTCTGCTTCAGAAAAAACTCTATTTTAATTCTGCCGTGGCCAGCCTCAACAATCTCCCCCGCGAATATTCCGAAACTCGGATCTCCAATTTTGGCCGCGCTCTTTGCCATCATCACATGCACTGCGTTCCCCGGGGAAAGTTCGCCTCCTGCCTTTACCTTCACCAAATTCCTGTCAAGTGTGCCTTTTCTTTTCAGAAGTCGTTCCCTGATTTCCCGCACGTTTCCCTGTGGCTTTGTGTCCATAATGCCCCTTATAGGGATTCCAATATTTAGTTTGCCAATTTTATTGAATTTTTTTGTGGAATTCACAAAAATAGAAACACACCCTCTAAATTTAACCCTTTCCCCAGCAGGAAAAGTGGGCCAAATCCTTCATTGTGAGCAAACCCGGCTGCGCAGCAATCACAGCGGGGATTGCATTTACAGCAACAGCAACAGTTGCAACATCCCCGTGCACCCCGCCCTTGAATGTATTTTCAATCTTCGGGTTGCCGTCAATCTTAATAGTATCATGCGGCTCCTCCGCTCCCACATACATCCTCAAATCCAATGTAATAACTTCCTCCCCATTCCTGAAGCCGCGCCCAATTTGTTTTATCCCCGTAGCCCGCCCTTTCTTGACCTCAAGGAACTGCGTTTTCAAATCCCTCTCAGCAACCATGGGCTCAATGCTCTGCTCTATCCTGTCCATCTTCCAGCCCAATGCATCGGCAATCATTGCAACGGATTCGCGGGAACCAGCGTGCCCCAGCGTTCCCGCCTCAACCCTGCGCTTGAATTCCTCAACATCCATTCCAGCGCCAACCTTCCTCTGTAAAGGCTCCCTTCTCCCCCCCGCATCAACAACACGCCCAACCTTCACGCTTTTCACATCCTCGCAAACCCCAAGCACCTTAACAACCATGCTGTCCATCAAAAACCCCGGATTAATTCCCGTGCCCAAAACAGTAACCCCGTGCTTCTTTGCGGCCTCATCAATCTCCTTTGCAATTTCCGCATTCAAATGATACGGATATGAAAGTTCCTCAGTTGTTGAAATAACATTAATCCCCGCCTCGACACATCCGAGCAGTTGTTCCTTAACATCCGCAAGCCTTGATGATGTGCAGTGCAGTGCAACGTTAGCGCCTGAAGCCGCAAGTATTGCCTTTGCATCATCTGAAATTATAACTTCTGCCCCACTCTCGCTGCCAAGCAGTTCCGAAATACTATTCCCCTTTTTCGCAGGGTCAATATCAATTGCGCCAGCAGGAATAACCCCGCGCTTCAGTGCTATCTTCGCGGCTTCCTGCCCGATAGGCCCGAGCCCGTAAAAAACAGCCTTAATTTCATTTTCCATAATTTGAATTCGTGCGATTGTAGTTATAAAACATTCCCACACACGACACAGTTATGTAGAAGACAAGCAAGATTATTTTACTAATTTGATTTATTTTTTCACGCGCGCGGCATAAATCTCCCGCAGCACGCTTTTGATTTCCTTTAATTCCGCCTGCACTTCCTCAATTTCCTTCTCCGCCTTCCTGTTGACAGCGAAGTCCCGCTCTGCCTTAACCCTGTCGCGCTCTGCCTCCCTGTTCTGGCTCATTAAAATAACAGGCGCCTGTATTGCCGCAAGGCAGGAAAGCGTTAAGTTCAGCAGTATGAATGGGTAAGGGTCAAAAGGCCTCTGCCCTATCAGATAAATATTGGCGCCCATCCACACAAAAGTGTATGTGAAAAAGATAATTATAAATGTCCAGCTTCCCGCCCATTTTGTTATCCAGTCGGCAAGCCTCTGCCCCGCTGTCCTGTGTGTCCTGCCGTACATAAGCTTGCGCATTGCCTCATCACGCAGTTCCTTTTCATTCACTGCCCTTGGTTTTCCCGTTGCTTCAGCCATTTTTCTATCCCTGCCAATCTTTCACTGCCCAGATACAATTGTTTAAGTTATAACATGTGGCAGAAGACCCATATCTTCAGATAGGGGATGACTGCCGCGCACCGGAAATGTACTCTCTAAAAACCTATATAAACACCTAAAATATAAATCTACCTGATGCAGCTTATAAAAACAATAAAGGTCAAAATACACAGGCCCACAAATATAAAGGGGCGGTTCCTGCAACTCATGCATGAGAATGCCGCACTGCTGAACAGGTATGTGGAACTCATCCTAGCGCACAAAATCGCATCCAAAACAGAACTGCACAGGTTCACATACACGAGGATGCGCAAAGCCTCCGCGCTCCCCTCCGCAATAATTCAGACAGCACGCGACAGGGCGATAGAGGCGCACAAATCTTATTGCGGCAGGCTTAAGCGCGGGATGAAGGCAGCCATGCCACGCTTTGGCAAAATCGTGCCGGTGCGCCTGGACGGCAGAACTCTGCAGATAAAAGAAACAGACAACAAAATCAAGTATTTTGCCTCAATCGCAACAAAGGAAGGGCGGGTGCACGTGCCCCTGATTGGGCGGCGCTACCAGTACAAATATCTTGCCAAACTGATGCGCAAAGAACTGCAAATGGGCGGAGCGGAACTGCTGAAAAAAGGAAATGATTTTTACCTTTACATTGCGGTGAAAAAGGAAGCCGCGCCCTGCAGGGCAGATAAAGATGCTACGCCGATTGCAGTTGATTTGGGGCTTGTTAATCTTTCAACTTCCGTGATTTTGAGAGGGAACAAGGCAACAGATATAACTTTCCATAAGGGGGGAAACGCAATAAGAATGCGGAACCGCTTTGCCGCGTTCCGCGCCTCGCTGGGAAAAGCAAAAAAACTATGGCGTATAAAGAAGGTCAAAGAGAAAGAGCGGCGCTGGATGTCCGACCTAAACCACAAAATAGCCTCCGCAATAGTGAAGCAGGCACATGAAGTGGCGAATCCTGTGATAGTGATGGAGCAACTGAAACACATCAGGGGCAGAATAAAGTACTCAAGGAAAATGAACATGCTGCTTCATATGTGGGGCTTTGCCCGGCTGCAGAGTTTCATAGAATACAAGGCAGCGTGGGCGGGCATTCCCGTGGCTTACGTAAAGGCGGACTACACAAGCCAGTGCTGCAGCAAATGCGGGCACACGGAAAAGGCAAACAGGCATGGCAGGGCTTTCAAATGCAGGAAATGCGGCTATGAACTGAACGCGGATGTAAACGCGGCAATCAATATCGGAAAACGATATGAAAACTTTGCATCGGGCTATATGCCGGATGCAACGGGCGGCGTGGCAGCGCCCTTAACCCTGAAGGCAGTTGCCTATCTGGGAAGCCCCGCCCTTTAGGAGGGGAGGACGTCACTTAAATAACTTGTGCATTTAATTAATCATCATGAATGAAGTAAAATTAACGAACCTGGCCCTTAATTACCTCCTTGCCGAGCTTCGCCCTTTGTTAGAGGGCGCTTTCCTAAACCGCGTTCAGGAGGTTGACCGCGAGATTTACAAGATTAAAATGCGCACCCCTGAAGGCAGCCGCGACCTCATACTCTGCCCGCAGGCGCTGTATCTCACCCAGTATAAAATTCCCGCAAAGCAGAACATGCATGGCTTTGGCGCCTTCCTGAATAAGCACTTAAAAAACAGGAAAATTGCGCGCGTAACCCAGCACAACTTTGACAGGGTTGCAGTCCTTGAAATCGGGGAAGTCGGCGGTGTGGAAACAACGCAGGAAGGGCGCGCCGGAAAGGCAGAGCGGGGCACACAGAAGGGCGGCTATTATCTTGTCATTGAATTCCTCGCGGACTTTAATATAATCCTCCTTGACGGCGAGAAAATAATCCTCCAGCCATTGCACAGGCAGCAATGGAAAGACCGCACAATAAAAAAAGGCGAGCCCTATAAATTTCCCCCCGCCCGCGGTCTTAACCCTGCGGAATTGAAGCAGGCTGAACTGCAAAAAATATTTGCGCAGAGCGCTGATGATGCCGTGCGCACACTTGTTAAAAACATAAACATAGCCCCTGTTTTTGCCGAGGAAGCACTGCACCTTGCGAAAATAGATAAGCACACTGCCGCTAAAAAACTAAATCCTGCCGAACTTAAGCGCCTTAATGCAGGCATCCTTGCCCTTCACCTTGCGCCATCTGGCACGCGCAAAAACCCCGCACTCTTCAAAAACACCCTGCTCCCTTTTGCTTTACAATCCTTTCCCGATGCAAAGGAAATTGATTCCCTGAACAATTACTTGGATGAGATGTATTCCGCTGAGCACCTCACAAAGGAGGGCGCCGAGCAAACAGAGGAAATTTCCAAGGAGCGCAGGAAAACAGAGTATTATCTCGCACAGCAGACCGCGGCACGCGACACCCTGCAAAAGAAGTCGGATGAAAGCGCACGCGCTGCGGAATTGATTTACACGCATTTTCCCGCGCTTGAGGAACTAATAAGCGCGCTGAAGGATGCGGAAAAAAAGAAAATTCCCGCAAAAGAAGTTATGTATAAGATGCAATCTGCGGCAAAGAAGGGCAATACATCAGCAAAACTGTTTGTTGATTACAATCCTAAGAATAAGGAACTAATCGTAGATTTGGAATGAAAATGGATGAAAGGGCAAATATGATTTGCAATGAATTCCCAACCAAGGGCTATTCCGCAGAAGCGGAACTAAGCTCCCTTTCATCCACAATAAACACATCGCTCACTGCTGTCACAGCGGAGTACGGAATCTTTATTGTACGTTCCTTTAGGTTTGCTCCTTTCGCCACCTTACTGTCCCTGTCAACCTCAACAAGCAGGAACTCTATGTCC
>JBDRDO010000035.1:0-4317 GCA_043820655.1 Candidatus Iainarchaeum sp.
AAAAACAAGCCTGTTTTTTGTTGCTGCCTTAAGCCTGCGTGCCATTTCAATATCCGCGCCCTGAAGCGTTCCCTCAAGCGCAACATTTGTGCAGAAAAACTCTGAGCAGTATTTTTCAAGCTCCGCCATTTTTTCCGGCACACTTCTCCTTTCCTCTTCCTGCCAGCCCTCCACAAGAATTTTCCCGCCCGCGCTGTCAAGTGCAACAGCAACCATTTCACGCGCAACCACATTGTTCAGCCTGGAAAGGAACTCCTTATTTGCGTTTGTGCCGATTATTATTTTTTTTGCCCCCGCATTTATGTAGAAGAGCGCGTCCGAAATTGAGCGTATTCCCCCGCCAACACGCGCATTCACTATTCCGCAAATCTCCCGAATAATTTTCCTGTTGCTTCCTTTGCCCATTGCGGCATCCAAATCAATTACCTGCACCTCCCTGAAATCTGAGAAGCGCCCGGCGAATTCCGCCGGCGCTTCCGCTATCTCAATCACCTTCTTTTTGCCCTGCACCATCTGCACAACCTTGCCGCCAAGGATGTCGATGCTCGGTATTATCACAGCCTCACCTTCACTCCCTTTTCCGCGAGAAATTCCTTAAGTTCGCGAATACTGAATTTATTGAAGTGGAAGACGCTTGCGCAGAGCGCGGCATCTGCCTTGCCCTCTGTAAGCACACGCAGCACATCCTCTTTGCTCCCTGCGCCTCCTGAGGCAATTACCTGAATTCCGCACGCCTCGCTGATTGCCTTTGTCACCGCAACGTCATACCCTGTTTTCATGCCGTCACAGTCTATGGAAGTCGGGAGCAGTGCCCCCGCACCTCTTTTCTCGGCTTCGCGTGCCCACTCCACTGCATCTTTATCAGTGCGCTGTGTGCCGCCCATTATATAGACCTTCCATCTGTTCCCCTCCTTCTTGCAGTCTATTGCAACAACAACACTTTCCGCACCAAACCTTTCCGAGAGTTGATTAATGAGTTCAGGATTATCAACAGCGGCAGTATTTACTGAAACCTTATCTGCGCCCGCACCAAGAACTGCCGCGGCTTCCTCAACCCCCCTTATTCCGCCGCCAACAGTGAAAGGCACGCCTGACTGCTCCGCTACCCTTTTCACCACCTCAATCATTGTTTTTCTCCCTTCAAGGCTTGCGCTAATGTCCAGCAGCACAAGTTCATCCGCCCCGCCTTCAGAGTATTCTCTGGCCATTTCAGCGGGGTCTCCCGAATCCCTCATGTCCCTGAACTTCACGCCCTTTACAACCCTGCCCTCTTTCATGTCAAGGCAGGGAATTATTTTTTTCATTCCATTTTCCATTTTGCTCACCTCGTTTTTTGTTTTGTTTTTTCACTTTTATTCAACTGTTCCTTTAATTCCTGCAATAGAGCCTTTCCTGAATTCATTCGGCCCAAGCACAAGCGCAATTGCCTCCCCAAGCGCACGAAACGCGCTTTCCCAGGCGTGGTGCGGATCCTCGCCGCGTTCAATATTCACGCGCACCGTTGCCTTTGCACCCTGCGCAAACCCCTCAAGGAAAGCAGCAAGGTCCGCGCTTGCCATATCCTCCACACGCTCCAGCCTAGCCCCTGCACAGTTCCTTTCAACAAAGCAATTTGCCCTGCCCTCGATGCTAACTGCGGCAACACTCATTGCTTCATCAATAATTCCTGTTGCGGAACCGCAACCGTTTATTCCCACTGCGCGCTTCCTTGTCGCGAGTTCGGCAAACGCCCTGCCGAACGTAATTCCCGAATCCTCGGCAATCACGTGCGCAAGCAACTGCTTCTTTGTTTTGAACTCAAGCCCTGCATTTACTCCCGCGCGCCACGCTATTGTTTCAATCATGTGGTCAAGGAAAGCCAGCCCTGTTTCAATTTTTTCCCCGCCCTTTGCTCCGCTGTTCAAAACAACCTTGGCTTTGGATTCCTTTGTACTTCTCACCACTTCTACTTTTTCATTTTCAATTCCCTTTTTCATTTTTTCCACCTCTTTCAAATCTTATCTGCACACTCCTCTTGTGCGCCTCAAACCCCTCCAGATCCGCCATTATTTCCACAACCGGCAGCAGTCTGCGCAATCCGCCGCGTGACAGTTCCTCAAACTCAATCTTTTTCTGGAACGTTTCCGCCCCGACAGCTGAAAACCTGCGTGCATTTCCCCCAGTGGGCAGAACGTGGTTCACGCCGCTTGCGTAATCCCCGACAGCAACAGGTGCAAACTCGCCGAGAAACACCGAGCCCGCGTTTTTGATTTTCGCCAGCACTTTCCTCGGCTCCCTGCACATGATTTCAAGGTGCTCCGGCGCATACTGGTTCGTGAATTCCACAGCATCCTCAAAATTGCGCGTTATGATTATGGCACAGTATTTTCCCAGCGCCTGCCCTGCAATTTTGCGGTTTTGCAGTTTAGGCAGTTGGGTTTCAATTTGCTCCGCTGTCCTTTCCGCAAGCCTGCGCGAGGGCGTAACAAGCACGCCCGCTGCATTGGCATCGTGTTCCGCCCGCGCAAGGATATCCGCAGCAGTGAATTCAGGCTTCGCTGTTTCATCCGCAAGAATAATCGCCTCACTCGGCCCCGCAGGCATATCAATTGCAGCATCCCCCCAAACAAGTTGCTTTGCCGCGGTAACGTAAACATTCCCCGGACCCGCTATTTTTTCCACGCGCGCAATGCTTTCAGTGCCGTATGCCATTGCGGCAATTGCCTGCGCTCCGCCTACTCTGTAAACCTCATCAACACCCGCAAGCTCGGCAGCAACAAGCAGAACATCCATCTCATTGCCCTTTCGTGGAGGGGTGCATGCAACAATTCTCCCGACGCCCGCGCACTTTGCCGCAACCCCGAGAATCTGCATTACAGTGGGGTAAGGAGCATTCCCGCCGGGCACGTAAAGCCCCACACTCTCAATCGGCACGGTTAATTGCCCCGCACGCACGCCCTTTTCAAGTTCTGTTTCCCACTTTTCAGCGGCAAGCCGCAGCTGCGCTTTCTGGAACTTTTTTGCGTATTTTATCTGCCTTTTTATTGCGCAGATAATGCGCTTATCTACTCTTTCAAAAGCACTCGCAATTTCCGTGCGCGAGACCCTTATTTTGCCCTTTTTCAGTTCAAAGCCGTCAAACCTGCGCGTGTATTCAATCAGTGCCTTATCTCCACGTTCCCGCACGCCCTGAATTATGGGCTTTGCCTTTTCCTTTGCACTTTCTATATCCGCACGTGCGCGGTTAAGAACGAACTCCTTCTCCGCGTTTGACATGCGTGAAAGTTCATAGATTTTGATTTTCCCGCACGTGGAGGTGAACCCGCCTCCCGGGGTGAACTAAACCACCCTTAGGGCAGGTGAAGTGAATCAACTCTGTTGCAGGTGAAGTGAATCACCAGATTTTGAACTCAGTTTTCCTCTGAAAATACTGTTTTCCATTTTTTATTCCTCCTGCAATTTTACGAAAGGCCGCGGCCGGGATTTGAACCCGGGTCGGGGGATCCACAGTCCCCAATGCTGGACCACTGCACTACCGCAGCCATTAAAATTATTATTCTGATAACTGCATTTATAACTATCCCTTTATTGGAAAAAGGAGAAAAAGAAAAAACAGCGCCAACGCTATCGCTGGCTAATTCAGTACGGAGGGTCGCCGCATCCGCCGCAACCGTCACATCCCATGTGAAGACACTCACTCATCATAATCACTAATATATTGGGTCTCCTGAAGTTTATAAATGTATTCTCTTTGTGCGAAGTTCGCAAAACGCAACGGGGAAAGGGTTAAATTCACGGGCTGCATTGTTTTTACATGCAGTTGCTTGTGGCGATTCATCCGTCTATTCCGGAAATGTCCGAACTGCCTGTGGAAGTCACGAAACGTGCCGGGGGCTGGCGAAATGCCTTTCTCATATTGTTTGTGGACCATCTCAGTGACGTGACTGTAGACCGCTGGTTTAATGTTCCTGCTCGCTCTGGGCGAATTGGTTATGTTTGCCACTCTGGCTGGCCCAAAAACCAATTCCCTGCATATAAAAAAGATTTCAAGAAGGCGCTTGATAAGGTTTCATCAAAATTGCGCAAAGACGAAAAAATAAATGTTATTTTTTTCGGCGGGTCAGCCCAAGATTGCTACAAACATATTTGCGAGCCGGCGCTGTCTGCAATTTCAAAGCGGTTCGGCAAGGAGAGGTTGGCGAGTGCCAAGACTTTTTTGCCGTTGGTTTGGGGGCGGCCTTTGCGTAAAACCTCTGCAAAGCCCTCCCCGCGCCGTATAAAATCCCGAAAACCAAAGGGTTAAATACAACCAGCCCCTTATTGTTTTGGCAAGGGGGC
>JBDRDO010000036.1:0-2691 GCA_043820655.1 Candidatus Iainarchaeum sp.
CCGACACTGCTTTCAACATCCTCAGGCCCCTTTCCCGGAATAATCTCCGCGTGCACATTCTCCCTTATCAATGTGTTTGCGGTCCACAAACCAATGGCCTGGGTAATTAAAAAAAGAATTATCAATTGCGCGAAGAGTTCCCTTTTCATTTTTTACACCTTTATGTTATTTTCATTTGCCTGCACTGTCACCGCTTGCTCACGGGATTTACAGCGCCGTGCCTTGGCTCATAAATATCACCCGCGCGCTTTAACTTGCTGAGGAGCTCGCGCACTTTCTCGGAATCAATCCCCTGCGTTTTTGCCTCCTCAACAACATCCTCAATCGGCACCGAATCCTGGTCCTTTGCCTTCTCCTTGACTATGTGAAGTATCTTCATTAACTGATCCCTCTGGCTCTGGGTCTGCCCTGTGGCAACAATGTCAATGTCAAGCCTTCCTGTTTCCTGGTCCGTGACCAAATCCTGCATGCATGTCTTAAATATCCTTATCGCGCGGTCGCTGTCCTCCTGCTCAACAACCTCGCTAAGCCTTATTCTCGCGCTTGCCTCACTCATCCTGACAAGTGCCTCAAGCTGCCTGTGCGTTGCGGCATAACTCCCCTCCCTTTTTCCCTGCTCCCTTAAATTAACATAAAATTCGCCAATTTCCTTTATCCTCTCATTGCTAAGCACGGGAAAAATATTCTGCCTTGCGAATGAGATGTATTTCTTAAGCAGTTCACACTCGATTGCCGGCGTTATGGTTTTGACCATATCATCCATTTCCTTTGTGTGCTTTGTTCCCTTCTTCTTTGATGTGAGCAGCATTTCCCCGATCTGGTGCGTTTTCAAAATGTGCGTTGCTATTTCAGTGTCCTTTGTCCTGTCAAGCACATCCTTAATCATGAAAAACAAATCAAACCTTGAAATTAAGGTCGGCGGCAGATTAATCTGCTCCAGATAATTTTCATATGGGTTAAACCTGCTGTACTTCGGGTTTGCCGCGGCAAGCACGGAAGTGTCACTCTTGAACCTTGTCACAATTCCAGCCTTTGCAACACTCACAGTGCCCTGCTCCATTGACTCGTGCAGTGCGCTCCTGTCTTCAGGATCCATCTTGTCCATTTCATCAACCATGCACACCCCGCCGCTTGCAAGTACCAATGCCCCCGCTTTTAAAGTCCAGCCCCCCTCCCCGAATTCATCTTTAACCGCTGTAGCGGAAAGCCCCGCGCCTGTTGTTGTTTTTCCCGCAATGTAAATGCTTTTCGGCGCAATTTTATCCACTTCCTGAAGCATGGCACTCTTAGCCATACCCGGATCTCCCACAAGCAGAATGTGTATATTCCCCCTTATCCTCTGGTCTCCCGGAAGGGTTTTCTTTACTCCCCCAAACAACTGAAGTATAATGCTCTCCTTAACAATTTCGTGACCGTAAATCGCGGGCGCAATGCTCTTGACGAGCAACTCATAAATATTATCCTTTGCGGCAAGCTTCTTTATTTCCTCCTCCTCCTCATGTGTTATCTCAACCCTCTCAAATTCCTTTGCGGTTTCCTCCAGATGCACTGCCTCTATGTACCTGCCGTAAACAGTTTTCTTATCCTTCGGCGGCTTCAGCCTCAGCACGCCCGTAAACATTGTCCTGTCACCCGGTGCAACCCTATTCACAAGGTCATCGCTTACATAAACATCCAAGGTTGTCGCCTGCTCCGAGCTCCTTATAATTTCCAGCGGCTCCTGAATCATGACCTTTTGATAATCCTCAAAATCACTGTCCTCTGAAACAAGCGTAAATTCCTTGTGCTTGCAGCTCCCGCATATCCACGGCTTTTTTAAATCCTGCGTGCTCTGTATTTCCTTGTATGTGTTTCCGCACGCCCTGCATTCCCATATTGCCGCACGTAATTTAGGCAGCACATCAGTCATCTGCCTTATCACCCCCTCCACTGAAATCAGTTTCCCTATATGCGCGGAGGAAATGTCGCGCAGAATGCTCCGCCTGTCCTCGGGCAGGTTCATTATGCGGATGTTCGGCCTGAAATCCGAGGTGCCTAATACAGGAACATCTATTTCGGCAATAGCCTTTTTTGCGGCATCAAGAACATAATCGGGATTTGCAAGCAGTTCATCCGCAAGTTCATAATCAAAATGCTCTATCTCCTTGAAATCAACAAACAGCGAGCGCTTTTCAGGATAATCTGAAACAAGCCTCTCAATCACCTTCTTGCACTGTGACTTGAAGAATGATTCCCACTTAGCGGCAAAGGGATTATCGCCTTCACTGGCACTTTCAAGCAGTTCGGTTTCCCCGCCGGCGCCTTTCATCCTGTTGCTATCTTTTGCCAAAATAACACCCGCTCCCTAATAACATTCATTTCCACACTTTTTAAACCCGCGCATGCTTAATTTCCGGTGCGGGAAAGAATTTGTATTGGGAGCGGCAATTTGCAAATGCGGAGGCGAAACAAACGTCCCTTATCAAGCTGCCGATATATGGGAGGGGTTTGTTGTATTATTCATAATGGGTTAGGATTCCAAACCGCCGGAAACATCCGGCGACGATGTGGACCATCCGCTATTTTGGCTCTAAGCCAAAATGCGCGCATTTGGGCCGCCCTATTTTGGCGGAGCCAAAATGGGTGCAGTTGGGCAACGCCCAACTAGCACTGCCCAAATAGCGTCACCTTGCGCTCGATGGGCCTGAACTT
>JBDRDO010000037.1:0-4668 GCA_043820655.1 Candidatus Iainarchaeum sp.
ATCCGCATCCTTCACAGCCTCGGCAGGGTCATTGAATAATTCCAGTTTGCCCAGTTCTTTTCCAAGCGAAACCGCGCTTTCATGCGGCTCAAAGCCTTTCGGCGTGGCAACTGAAACATTCGCCCCGACCTTTGCTCCGCCGATTATGGTTGAATTGCAGACATTGTTCCCATCTCCGACAAATGCAATTTTTAAGTCTTTAAGGTCGCCTTTCTTTTCCTTCATTGTCATCAAATCCGCAAGTGTCTGGCACGGATGATAAAGATTGCAAAGCGCATTAATAACAGGAACATTGCTTGCATCAGCCATTGCCTTGATATCCGCGTGCTTATACACGCGCGCCATTATAATGTCGGAGTATCTATCAAGGCAGCGGATTTCATCTTTTATTGCCCCCAGTGTGAAATTGCTCGCCCTCCAATCCAAAAAGATTGCGTGCCCCCCTAACTGCGTCATTCCCGCCTCAAAACTAACACGCGTGCGCGTGCTTGTTTTCTGGAAAAGCATGCAAAGGGTTTTGTTGTTTAATGTGTTCGCGTATTCCTTCTGATTTCCCTTAACCTTAATGGCATTATCAATAACCTGTGTGATATGGTCAGGTTCCCAGTCCAAAAGTGTCACAAGATGCATTTAAGCCAACCTCCCGTTACCAATTCAATACCCCTATTACACAGAGACAACCAAAATTATTTATAATAGTTTGCACCTTAACTCTACTGTCTTGTGGGCCCCAAGTCTTCATTATTCAAGTCTAGTCAACGGGCTTTTTGAAGGGATTGGATCTTATGTGCGGCATAATGGGCATTTACGGTCAGGGCAACGTAATTACCGAGCTGTATGACGGCATGCTCGGAATACAGCACCGCGGGCAGGATGCCGCGGGAATCATCACCTCAAACGGCGAGGGCAGGTTCCACCTTAAAAAGGGCGGCGGATTGATAAGGGATGTAATAAAGCCCAAGCACTTCAGGCGCCTTAAGGGGCACATGGGCCTTGGGCATTTGCGCTACCCCACAGTGGGGGGAGGAAGTGCGGAGGATGCACAGCCCTTTTATGTGAATTATCCTTTTGGAATCGCAATGATTCACAACGGAAATTTAACTAATTTTGCCGAACTCAAAAAGGAACTAATGGTAAAGGACAGCAGGCACATGACATCCAACTGCGACGCGGAGGCAATCCTCAATGTTTTTGCATCTTCGCTTGCCAGGCAGAATGCAAGGAACCTTAATTTCACTTATATTTCCCATGCAGTGCAGGAGGTATTCAGGCGCTGCAAGGGCGCGTATTCAGTTGTCGCAATAATTGCAAACCACGGAATGGTGATGTTCCGCGACCCCTACGGGGTTAAGCCAATAATCTTCGGCCAGAAGGAGGTTAAGGGCAAGAAGGCATTTGCCGTGGCCTCCGAAAGCGTTTCCCTTGATATTCTTGGTTATAACGGGGCAAGGCGCGACCTCATGCCGGGGGAGGTTGTTTACATTGATGAAAAGCGCAGGGTGCATTCAAAGCGCCTTGTGAAGAGGCCGCAGGCGCTCTGCATTTTTGAGTTTGTTTATTTCGCCCGCCCCGATTCCCTGATTGACAATATTTCGGTTTACAAAACACGCCTGCGTCTGGGTGATGAGCTTGCGCGCGAGTGGGAGAAAACAGGGGTTGAGATTGATTCAGTTATTCCTGTGCCCGATACCGCAAGAACAGCGGCAAGTTCCTTTGCACGGATTTTGGACATGAAATACCGCGAGGGGCTGGTGAAAAACCGTTATGTGGGACGCACATTTATAATGCCGGGCCAGAATGAAAGGTGCACCTCAATAAGGCAGAAACTTAACCCGATAAAACTTGAGTTCAAGCGCAGGCGCACTTTGCTTATTGACGATTCAATTGTCCGCGGCAACACATCAAAGCAGATTGTCCAGCTTGCAAGGGACGCGGGCGCGAGAAAGGTTTTCTTTGCCTCAACAGCCCCGCCCCTAATATATCCCTGCGTTTACGGAATTGACATGAGCACAAAGTGCGAGTTTATTGCGCGCGGGAAGAATGATAAGCAGATTGCGGAACTGATAGGCGCCGACCGCGTCCTTTACCAGACTTTAGATGGGCTTGTAAGGGCGGCAAAGGCGGGAAACAAAACCGTGGGCTTCTGCACTGCCTGCTTCACGGGAAAATACCCTACAGGGGACGTAACCCCCAAAATGCTCAAAACAATTGAAAACGAGCGCCTGAACAAGTGCGCAAAAACCTGTTAATCTGCCTGCGGAAAGTTTGCCCGCCCCCCTATTACGTCAATTGACTATTTTAACTTCGTTAATTAAATACATTTATAAACAGTAATATCTCCAATATTCTCTTAGCCCCTGTTCTTAAACTGCCTGCTTAAGGGTTGGATGTGATATCTTGGACGGAAAAATGAAAGCAATAATAAAGACCAAGCCGGGTACGGGCGCGGAACTGAAAATGGTCCCGATTCCGAAACCCAAAGATGACGAGGTTCTTGTGAAGATACTCGCAACCTCAATCTGCGGCACTGATGTGCATATTTACAACTGGGAGGGCTGGGTTAAGGACAGGATAAAAACCCCGCAGATAATGGGGCACGAATTTATAGGGGATATTGTTGAAATCGGGAAGGACGTAACAAGCGTAAAGGTCGGGGACAGGATAACCGCGGAAACGCACATAGTCTGCAACAAGTGCGACCAGTGCAAGACAGGGAATGCGCACGTCTGCAAGGAAACCGAAATAATCGGCGTTGACAGGGACGGCTCCTTTGCGGAGTACATAGCAATTCCCGAATCAAACGCATGGCTGACAAGCAAGGATGTCCCTCTTGAAGTTGCCTCTGTGCAGGAGCCCCTTGGGAATGCGGTGCACGCGGCAATGGAGTTTGATGCCGCGGGGAAAACCGTTGCCGTATTCGGCTGCGGCCCGATAGGGCTTTTCTCAATAGCAATTCTTAAAAAGAACGGCGCGGCAAAGGTAATCGCCCTTGACAAGTGCGATGACCGCGTTGCGCTCGCAAAACAAATGGGTGCGGACGTCACTATACGGGTCGGGGAAGGAAGCGCCGTGGATGAGTTAAAAAAGCACATGAACGGCACGGGCATTAACCTCGCGCTGGAAATGTCGGGCAGCCCGCAGGCTGCGCATGACATACTTGACACGCTTGCAATGGGCGGGGAGATGGTGTGGTTCGGCCTGCCGAACGAGGACATCTGCATAGACATCGCGAACAAGGTTGTTTTCCGCGGAATAAAGATGCACGGCGTCATAGGCAGGAAGATGTACGACACATGGTTCAAGTCACGCCGCCTGCTGAACTCCGGCCTTGACATAAGCCCGGCAATAACCCACAAACTTGCATTTGAGGACTGGGAAAAGGGAATAAATTTCATGCGTGATGGGAAGGGCGCGAAAATAGTGCTTTACCCAAATCCGAAAGACATGAAATAGAAACACTTAAAATAAAAACCGACCTCAATATTCAAATATTCAAAGGGGGTATCTTAAATGGCTGCTACGGATTTCATGAGGCAAGTTGTTGATGACTTAAAAAGCAAGGACCTTTACTGGAATATACGCGTTTTACAGTCCTCAAGCATGCCGCGCTCAAAGGTGGACGGCAGGGACGTGATAATGCTCTGCTCCAATAATTACCTAGGGCTGAGTGACCATCCCGCACTGAAAGAGGCGGCAATTGAGGCAATTAAAAAGTATGGTGCCGGCTCTGGAAGCGTGCGTGCAATTGCGGGGACAATGGACCTGCACACCGAGCTTGAGGAAAAAATCGCGAAATTCAAGCACACCGAGGCGGCGCTTTATTATCAATCAGGCTTTACAGTTAATTCTGGACTTATCCCCACTTTGCTTGAAAAGGGCGACCTTGTGGTTAGTGATGAACTAAACCACGGAAGCATTATTGACGGGGTGCGCCTTTCAAAGGCGGACAAGGCAATTTACCCCCATAAGGATATGGAGGGGCTTGAGAAAATCCTGAAAGATGCGCAGGGCAAGCACGGGAAAATTCTTGTTATTACTGACGGCGTATTCTCGATGGACGGGGACATCGCACCATTGGATAAGATTGTTGATTTATGCAAACAGTACGGCGCATTGAGTTACGTTGATGATGCGCACGGGGACGGTGTTTTGGGCGATCATGGAAGGGGAATTTCACACCACTTCAATGTCGCGGGGAAGGTTGATTTTGACATGGCAACATTTTCAAAGGCATTTGGTGTTGTCGGGGGCTGTGTCGCAGGAACAAAAGACATGTGTGAATTCGCGTTTAATAAAAGCCGCACCTGGCTGTTGACAGGCTCTCACCCTCCCGCAACAGTTGCCGCCTGCATTGCGGCAATGGATTTGCTTGATAAGGACGACACTTTAGTTAAGAAACTCTGGGAAAACACAAAGTACTTCAAGGAAGGCCTTAAAAATCTGGGCTTTGACACTGGGGAAAGTGAAACCCCCATCACGCCTGTTATGCTCGGCAAGAGCGAAACCGCGAAGAAGTTCAGCATGGCGCTGTTTGATGAGGGTGTTTTCGCTTTGCCGATTGTGTTTCCAATGGTTGCTGCAGATAAGGCGCGCATCAGGACAATGGTCACAGCGGCGCATGAAGAGGAGCACTTTGATGAGGCATTAAGTGCGTTTGAAAAGGTCGGG
>JBDRDO010000038.1:0-11362 GCA_043820655.1 Candidatus Iainarchaeum sp.
CCGCCCTGTTCCCTGTCAACAAGCACAACAACATCCTTCACCTTCAGCCCCTCGCTTTCAAGTGCCTCAATCGCCTCAAACTTGCTTTCCGCAGTCGTAATCAGATCATCATAGACAAGCACTGTTTCCCCCTCTCTGAAAACCCCCTCAATCGCGCGCCTTGTCCCGTAGCCCTTCTGCTCCTTGCGCGGGAATATCATCGGTACATTGGATTCAAGGCTGACCGCAGTTGCAATAGGCAGTGCCGCATATGGAATCCCCGCAACCCTGTCAAACTTAAGCCCGTTCTTTTTGGCAAGTGCAATCAGTTCGCGCGCAACCCTGCGCAGTGTTTCGGGATATGAAACCAGCAGCCTCAAATCGATATATATCGGGCTCATAAGCCCTGACTTTAATTTAAACTCCCCGAACTTAACCGCGCCGATATCAAACAGCTCTATGCAGAGTTCCTTTATCCCGCCCTTACTTTCACTTTTATTTCCGCTCATAAACAACCCTGCCTTTCACAATAGTCTTCTCCACAACCCCTTTTATCTTTTTCCCGTCAAAAGGCGTCCACCCGACCTTTGTCTTCTGCCCGACGTTCCTTATCACGCTGTCGGCATTCATGTCAACAATTGCAAAGTCCGCATCCTTCCCCTCCTTAATCTCGCCCTTATCTTCAAGCCCGAAAATTCTTGCGGGGTTTTCACAGCAAAGCTCCACAAGCCTTTCAATAGCCAGATCAGCCTTCGGCTTGTCCCTCTGTTCGCCGTTCACAACATCAAGCATCAGCGGCAGCATTGTCTGCACCCCCGGCATTCCGGGCAGGCCATCCTTTTTTTCCTCGCGTGTATGCGGCGCATGGTCCGAGGCAATACAGTCCACCGTGCCGTTATTAATCCCGCGCCACAATGCATTGACATCCTCCCATGAACGCAGCGGAGGGTCAACTGCGGAAAGCTCGCGCAGCCAGTCCTCGTCCTCCTCCACTAAATAAAGATGGTGCGGGCAGACCTCACATGTAACCGCATCCCCGTTCTCCCTTCCCTTTGCCTCGGCAACAGCCTCCAGCCCCTCCTTTGTTGAAACATGTACTATGTGTACCTTATTTCCCACAACCTTCTGAATCTCAAGCACGTTCTGAATAAGCAGTTCCTCCTCCCCGCCATCCTCCGCATGCACGCACACTACAAAGTCCAATTCCTTTGCCGCCTCAAATATCTCCAGAATCTTCTCAGCATCGCCGATATAAAGTTCCTTGTTCCGCGAGCTCAGATAGATTTTAAGCGAGTTTGCGCCCTCCAGCCCGATGAGTTCATTAATATTTCTTTCAGTCATCCCGAAATGCAATCTGAAATCAACAATTGAATCACGCTTCGCAATCTCCGCCTTCTCCCTGAGCAGGCCCTGTAATATAGTAGGGGGCTTTGTATTGGGCATGTCAAAAACAGTCGTTACTCCGCCCGCTGCCGCGGCAGCGCTCCCTGTTTTCCAGTCCTCCTTGTGCTCAAATCCCGGAACGCGAAAATGCACATGCACATCAATAAGCCCGGGCAAAACAACCTTTCCCGTGCAGTCAATCCTTTCCTTCCCCTCAAGTTTCTTGTCCGCAACCTTAACAATTTTGCCGTTCTCAATCCCGACATTAACCCTCTGCAGTTTCCCCATGTAAAATACTTCGCCGTTCTCAAGCACCAGATCCATTTCCATCACGCCCTTTCCGCCTTTCCTGATTTTCCCCTTGTTTTCTTTCCGAATTCCTTAATTCCATTAAGAACCTCCCCCTTAAAAACAGGTCCGTCCTTGCAGACAAGATATCCTCCCATCTCGCAGGAACCACAAATTCCTATGCCCCCGCACTTCATGTAGCGTTCCAAACTGAATTCAAACTTAATCCCTGCGCGATTGCAAACATCCTGCAAACCCTTCATCATCTTCTCGGGGCCGCATGCATAAACCATGTCATATCCCGCGCCTTCCGCCTTCCCTTCCTTCAGCATCCTTTCCGCAAGAACTGTGGGGAATCCTTTCTCTCCCGCAGTTCCGTCATCACTTGTTATGTATAAGTCAGTGTGTTTTTTCAGCATTGCCTCTGAAAAAACCCCTCTTTTTGTTTTCACCCCGAAAATAAAATCGGGCTTTTTATTTTTCCCGCCCTTTGCAAACCCCTGCGCAAGCATCATCAATGATGCAACCCCGCACCCTCCCGCAACAAGCATCGGCTTCTCCACTCCCTTAACCTCAAACCCGTTTCCATAAGGTCCGCGTATTCCGATTTTATCCCCCTTCTTCAGCGCGAAAAGTGCATTTGTAAATATGCCCTTTTTCCTCACAAGTATTGCATTTTCCTTTCCCGAAAGAAACAGGCTGAATGGCTTCTCATCCAGCGCGGGAAGCCACACCATCACAAACTGCCCGGGCTGTGCATCAATTTTTTTATCCAGATAAAGAATCCGCACGGTTTTGTTTTCATCAACAATCCGCGCAATATTGAACATTTCGGGCAGTTCATTCATGCGCCGCCCCTCTCAACTGCTTTAAACTGCTGTAGCCGTTCTTCTGCATCCATTCCTCCATCTCTGTGCAGACCTCCGAAAAAATCCCCATGCCTTTGTAAGCCGCGCTTCCAATTCCGATAGCTGTTGCCCCTGCCTCAATCATTTCAATCGCATCCCTTCCATTTGAAATTCCACCCATTCCCAAAATAGGCACCTTGACATTTTCATAAATTTCATAAACGCATTTCAGTGCAACAGGCTTTATTGCCCCGCCGCTAATCCCTCCAAATTTATTTGCAAGCACCGGCTTTTTCGCCTCCGCGTTAATCAGCATCCCCTGCACAGTGTTGATTGCACAAATCGCATCCGCCCCCGCCTTTTCACACGCCTTTGCAACCTCCGCAATTTTGTGCGTATTGGGGGTTAGCTTCGGCATCACAGGCACGCTTCCGCACACTTTCTTAACCGCGCGCGTAACTTCCGCTGCAGGCTCCGGCTCAAATCCAAATAACTGCCCGTGCTTCTCGGAGTTGGGGCATGAAATATTAAGTTCAATTATTGCGGGTTTTTCCTTCGCAACTGCCTTTGCAACCTCAACAAACTCCTCAACAGACCCGCCGTAAATTGATGCAATCACCGGCGCCCTTATTTTTTTAATTTCCGCCCACTCATCAGCCATGTTTGCATAGCCCGGTGTGGGCAAGCCAACGGCATTAATCACCCCGTGCTCCCACTTAATCACAGTCGGGTTTGCATGTCCCGTCCTTTCACGCGGGCCGATTGATTTTGTTGTAACGGCACCCGCGCCGGCTTCGGCGGCGCGCTTAAGCAAGCCGCCCCCTGTCCCGAGAATGCCCGACGGCAGAACAGTCGGGTTGCGCATCTTCACTCCGCTTAGCTCTGCCCTGATGTTCATTCCAGCGCCCCTTCAAAAGTTACAATATCGCGTCCTGTATTTCCTTCTCGCTCATCCTGTTCTCGCAGTAAAAGCATGTGGCCTTAAAGGGCTCCTTCTCAATCGCAAACTTTGTCGGAATTTTCTCGACATTTGTTATGCAGTTCGGGTTTATGCATTTTATAATCCCCTCCGCCCTGTCAGGCAAACCCACCCTTGCCTTCTTGCTTACTGCATGCCCGCTTATGATGTTAACTGTCGCGCCCTTCCCTATAAGCGCAATTTTGTTTATCTCCCTTTCATCAAGCTTCTTCCCCTCGATAAAAATCAAATCCTTGCACCCCATCTTTTTGCTCGGTACATTCATCGCAACAGTTGCCGGACACCCGCCAATATCCAGAATTCGCAGTATTTTCAGTGCGGTGCCGGGCTCAAGGTGGTCTATGGCTGTGCCTTCCTCTATGGGCTTAATATGTATCTCCTTCGGCGCGGAAGGATCCGCGCGTGATCCGGAGGGCTTGCAGCCCGCCTTGCTCGCTTTGCGCTCGCGGTTCATTTCTTTTTCACCCCTGCGCCGGAAGGATCCGGCGACGATCCGGACGGGTTCGCTGCGCTCACCCGGTCTGCTATGTATTTCATTTCTTTTTCACCCCTGAAAGTATGTGCAGAAGTGCCTCGCGCACGGGAATCCCGTTTGCCGCCTGCTTAAAGTAAAGCGCCGCTTCCGTGTTATCCAGCTCCGGCTTAATCTCATTCACCCTTGGCAGGGGGTGCATAATCCTGAATCCCTTCTTCGCCTTTTTCAGCACGCCCTTCCCGATGACATAGACATTCTTGACCTTCTCATACTCAACAGGATCCGGAAACCTCTCCTTCTGAATCCTTGTTACATAAAGCACATCCATTTCCTTCAGGAAGCCCTCAAGCTTCTCACTCTCGCGCACCTTCACGCTTCCCTTAATATCATTTATAATATAATCCGGCATCTTCAGACTTTCAGGGGCAATGCAGTAAAGTGATGTCCCCTTAAATTTCGCAAGCGCATATGCAAGCGAGTGCACAGTCCTCCCGTATTTCAAATCTCCGAGAATTCCGACCTTCAGCCCGTCAATCTTCCCGAATTCCTTCTTCATTGTGTACAAATCAAGCATAGTCTGTGTAGGGTGCTGGTTTGCCCCGTCCCCGCCGTTAATCACAGGCACCTTGCTGACCTCTGCAGCCCGCCTTGCCGCGCCCTCTACATAATGCCTCATCACTATCATATCCGCGTAATTGGCAACTGTCAGAATGCTGTCCGTCAGGGTTTCGCCCTTCTTTGTTGAACTTACGCCCGCATCCGAAAAGCCTATGACCCTTGCGCCAAGATTCTGTATTGCGGTTTCAAAACTCAGCCTTGTGCGCGTGCTTGGCTCGAAAAACAGCGATGCAACAACCATATTCTTCATCAACACGGCTTTCTTAGCGCGCGGCATTTTCTCCATTTCCGCGGCTTTGCGCAGGACATATTCAATGTCCGCGCGCGTGAAGTCCCCGATGCTAACAACATCGGAAAAATTGAAAGTCTTGCGAGAAGGAGAACTGTTTTTTTCAGTCTTTTCCTGGGCCTTCATTAAACCCTTCATATTATTGTTCTTCAGGGTATATAAATGTGCTGGTTTGCGCGGCTGCCTGAACCGTCGTACTCTGCACAGCGACCGCGGTAATTTTATTTTTTATTTTTTTGCCCCCCATACTTACATTAACCACTCGCAAGTAACAATTCAGGGGTTATGTTTAAGCCCTTCACAGATATGCTTTTAAAGCATTTTTATACGGTATTAGTTATAACACTTAATTTGTCTTCGTGTGAAATTTTGTGTGGATTAGTGTGGAATTAATGCTTTTTTAAAAGGGGGTTTGGGTGTGAAGACTGTTATTGACAAAACTTTGAAAAGAATACGTGCCGAAAAGGTTATGCCGAAGGCGGGGAAGATGCCTTCCGCAGTCCCGAAGAAAAGCGGGAAATCCCAGATACTGCATTCAGACCAGGAACTCACGGAGCTCCTTAAAACCGCACGCGCAAAAATCCGCGTAATAGGCATAGGCGGTGGCGGCGGAAATACAATCCAGCGCATGAGTGAGGTCGGGATTGTCGGGGCGGAAACCTTTGCCGTTAACACAGATGCACAGGACCTTTTGACAGTCAGCGCCGACCGCAAAATTCTTGTCGGGAAAAAATTAACCCGCGGCCTCGGCTCTGGGTCAAACCCCCAAGTGGGAGAGGCTGCAGCACGGGAAAGTTTGGAGGAATTAAGCGAGATGCTTGTTGATTCCGATTTGGTTTTTATCACGTGCGGGCTTGGCGGGGGCACAGGCACGGGCGGCGGACCTGTTATTGCGGCAATCACAAAGGATTTGAAGGCATTGACAATCGGTGTTGTTACCCTGCCATTCACTGTGGAGGGAAAGAAGCGCATGGAGAATGCGCTGGAAGGGCTCTCTAAACTTAAGCAGCACGCCGACACCGTAATTGTTATTCCCAATGACAAGATACTTGAGATTGCGCCTGATTTGCCGGTTAACGCGGCATTTAAGGTTGCGGATGAAGTTTTGACAAACGCGGTAAAGGGCATCACAGAAATGGTCACAAAGCCGGGGCTGATTAACCTTGACTTCGCGGACTTAAGGACAATTCTTGAGAAGGGCGGAGCGGCAATGATTGGCCTTGGGGAAAGCAGCACTGAAAAGGCATCGGACAGCCGCGCTTTGGAAGCAGTGGAAAACGCACTGACATCCCCCTTATTGGATGTTGACATTTCAGGTGCGGGCAAGGCGCTTGTTAATGTTGTTGGGGGAACTGACATGACCCTGCGCGAGGCGGAAATGATTGTTGAGGCAGTAAGCGCAAAAATCCACGCAAACGCGCACATAATCTGGGGTGCAATGATTGATGAAACAATCCCGCGCCATCAGATTCAGGCGATGATTGTCATTGCAGGGGGAAAATTCCCCTACCTTGAGAAGGACGGCTCCTTTGACGCGAACGGCTTCAGCGGGGCTGTTGATCTGGGAATTGAATTTGCGGACTGAGGGCGAACCCCTCCGTCAATCCGACCGCAACCCTTATTAACCTTTTTCAGCCCCTATTCATTATAATTTGCCCTTACTGGCAAGTATGGCGATGGAAATGTTTGATATTGGCGGGTTCATAAATTCCTCAAAGAGGATTTTCACTGTAAGCAAGAAGCCGGACTGGCGGGAATACCAGACAATGGCAAAAATAACAGGGCTGGGAATAATCCTTATAGCCATTATAGGGTTTGTTATTTTGTTTTTTTTCAGGTTTTTCAAGCTGGGGCTTTGAAATTTGTTTTATTATGTATTTAGGAATTATGTGTTGAATCGGGATGAGGTGTAAATATGATATTCACTGTAAGAACGACTGTGGGGCAGGAATCGCTTGTTGTCGATATCCTCTCCAATAAGATAAAGAAGGAGGATTTGAATATTTATTCACTTTCAGTCATTCCCGGTTTGAAAGGTTATATGCTTATGGAGGCGGACAATGAAATGACAGTCCGCAGGGCAATTGCAAATACCTCACACATCAAAGGCCGCGGGATTGTGGGGGGAGAGGTTAAAATTGAGGAACTCAGCGCACTGCTTGAGGCAAAACCGCTGATGAAAAGCATCAAAACAGGCGCGAAAGTTGAGCTAATTGCAGGCCCGTTCAAGGGCGAAAAGGCAAAAGTGATACGCGTTAATGACACAAAGGAAGAGGTCACAGTTGAGCTTCTGGAAGCCGCGGTTAAAATACCAGTGACAATCCGCGCGGAGCATATACGCATTCTTAAGGATTAACAGCGATTCAGTTTACATGGAAGGAGTGATCATACATGCCGGAGATTTCAGTTTTGGTTGAGGCGGGAAAGGCAACTGCCGCGGCACCCTTGGGTCCCGCACTGGGCCCGATGGGCGTTGACATAGGCGCAATCGTGGCGCAGATAAACACAAAAACAAAGGATTATGCGGGAATGAAGGTGCCTGTGACTGTTGTTATTGATTCAGGCACAAAGGCGTTTGAAATTAAGGTTGGGAGCCCGCCCACCAGTGCGCTTATAAAAAAGGAGCTCGGTCTTAAGAAGGCGGCGGGAAACCCGAAAACGGAGAATGTCGGGAACCTTTCGCTTGAGCAGGCTAAGAAGCTCGCGAATATGAAAATGGACAACCTCACATCATTCAAATTAAAGAGTGCTGTGCGCGAAATAGTCGGGGCGTGCAACACAATGGGCGTGCGCATAGAGGGCATGCATGCAAAGGCATTCCAGGAGGCGCTTGCCTCCGGAAAGTATGATTCACAGTTAACTGACGGTGCGCAGGCGCAGTCCGCGCCCGCAGTAAAGCCCGCGCCCGCGGCGGAACCGCAGGCGGAAGAAAAGCCGGCGGAAGCACCCGCTGAGGGAGCCGCACCCGCGGCGGAAAGCAAGCCGGTTGAAGAGAAACCTGCGGAATAGTTTTTGTCTAATTTTGCACGTAGTTACGCATAAACCGTCTGCTTCTCAAGCAGTGTTTCCGCGTACTTGTCCGCAACCAGTTCGTTAAGGCGCGCAAGCTCCGCAACAATCGGCGAGCGCATATTCACTTTGTATAAAGTTGCCCTGCCGACATCCCTGGTTTTCTGCAGGATTCCAAGTTTCAGAATATCATTAAAAAAAGTGTCCAAAGTTGCGCGAGAAATCCCGCAGTTTTCGGCAATATCGGATTTTGAGTAGTCAAATATGTTGTTCTCTATGAGGAACATCAAAACCTTGTTCCTTGGCGAGGCGCCAAAAGCCCTGAAGAAAAGCATATCCTCCGTGCTGTCTTTCATTGTTTCACCTGCAATTATTGTATCCTAACATGTATTTAAATGTATCATTTTAATACAATTACTGTTTTTAAGAATTTCCGGCTTTTTAATTAACATGCCAAAGCAAAAGCACGCCGCTTCCGAGCTTGAGGCACTTGTTCTGCGCAAATTAAAAAACAGGGGCTATTGGGGCGCGAGATTAATGAACCTTTCCGACCTCTGCTCCGGCGTGCCGAAAGAGGAGAAAAGCGCGGTTGAAGATGCTGCCGAGAAACTGTTTGAAAAAGGGCTGCTCCGGAAAAAGCCCGGCAACAGGAAGGAGTTCCGCTATTCGCTTTCCCCAAGCAGGAAGGCGGAAATTAACGAACGCGTGCGGAAATACCTTGCTTTGCAGGGAATTGATTTTGAGGTTTACAGATAGGGCGCGCCTATTTCTCGTGTCCCTTTTCAAAGAAGTGGATTGCCGCGGGGTTTAGGGGGTCTGCTCAAAACCTTTAAAAACCCTTCAGCAGTCAATAATTACAGCAATTAGGCTTCTTTTGATGCCGTTTACTGCCTTTGGCAGGAGGTAATTGCTTTGAGAAAGGATGAAGTACTTTCAGCACTGCAGAGAATGCGAGATGAGAGCAAACAGCGCAGGTTTAAGCAGTCGGTAGACTTTACGCTTAATTTCAAAGGGCTTGACATGAAAAAGCCCGATAATAACATTGATGTTGACATCACACTCCCGTACGCCTCGGGCAAGGCAACAGGCGGACGGTCATTGGTATTTGTAAAGGACAAGGACTTCGCACTGAAGGTTAAGGAAAAGGCAAACCGCGTTATTCTTGAGTCCGAAATCGCCGAGCTGAAAAAGCAGGACATTGAGGACATAATAAAAAACTACAGCGCAATTCTGGCGGAAGGGCCTGTTATGCTTGTTGTTGCAAAGTACCTCGGGCAGAGCCTCGCGCCAAAGGGAAAGATGCCAATTCCGATTGCACCCGACATGGGTTCATTTGAACGCGCAATGAGCGGTTCGGCAGGCACAATCAAAGCAACAACAAAGAAAGGCAAAAACATGCCTTTGATACACGTCAACATAGGCAAGGAGGAAATGGAAAATTCACAGCTTGCCGAAAACGCAATGGCAATTTACAATGCAATAGTGCCGAACCTCAAGGATAAAACCCAGAACATCAAATCCGCATATGTTAAGCTTACAATGGGCCCCGCGATTAAGGTCGGGGAAAAGGCATCCTCGGGAAAGCCCGCGGAAAAGGGGAAGGAAAAAACCCGGGGGGAAGCGGAAAAAACAAAAGCCAAAAAGCAGGCGCCCGGGCTTCCGGGAAAGCCCAAACCAGAAAAACCCGGGCCGGACAATCCAACGCCTGAAACCAACGTGCCTGAAAAGCCCGAGGTTCCAAAGCCATTGGAGGGTGATTCAGAATGACAGGCCACACCCGCCCCTGGAAGGAGGCCCAATTGAAGGAGCTTAAAGACCTTTCCGAAAAGTACAATGTTATTGCAGTTGCTGACCTTGCAATGTTTCCCGCCTCGCTTTTTCAGGATGTTAGGAAGCGCCTGCAGGGCAGGGCAATAGTTAAGGTCTCCAAAACCAGGCTTATCCAGCGCGCATTCGCCGAAACTGCGGGCAAGGAAATTCTGAAGGATTACGCAAACAAGTCCTGCGGCATTATATTCACGGAAATGAACCCGTTTGAGATTTACGCATTCCTAAAAAAGCACAAGGGAAACATGTCCGCAAAGGAGGGCATGATTGCGGAGAATGACATCACAATTCCGGCGGGAGACACAGGCCTTCCTCCAGGTCCCGCACTGAGCGATTTGAAGGCTGTCGGGCTGCAGATTCAGGTGCAGGGCGCGACAATTCACATAACTAAAGACAAGGTTGTTGTAAAGGCGGGTGAAGTAGTCTCGCCTGTTGTTGCCGCAACTTTGCAGAAGCTTGACATTAAACCAGTTAAGATCGGGCTTAATTTGATTGCCGCACTTGAAAACGGGCAGGTATTCAAGCCTGACGTGCTTAACATTGACAACGATGAGGTTTATGCAAACTTCAAGAACGCATACACAAGTGCACTGAACCTTGCGTTCTTTGCACGTTATCCAACAGCGGAAACCACCCCCATGCTTATAGCAAAGGCATTCCGCGAGGCGAAAGCAGTTGCCTTGGCGGGAGAGGTATTCACAAAGGAAACAATGCCCGCGCTTTTGGCAAAGGCGGATGCGCAGGCAAAGGCACTGAAGGCAAAGGTTCCTGAGGAAGCGCCTGCTGAAACACCTGCGGAGGAAAAGTCCGCAGAGGGTGAGGAAAAGAAGGAAGATGCCCCTGCTGAAGAGAAGACGGAAGAGAAGCCCAGTGCTGCCGAGCCAGAAGGCGAGGCGCACGGATCACGCGCGGATCCTTCCGCGCCTGAAGAGAAGAAAGAGGGGGCTTAGAAATGCTTAACAGGAAGCTTGTGTACGAATTTGACGCTTTAATCCCGAGGAATACCCCTGCATTCCTCCTTAATTACATAAAGCCAAGCAAGGGCCAGGCAATACTTGATGTTGGCTGCGGCAACGGCGGGCTTGTTTCCCTGCTAAGGGAGCAGGGCTGCAATGCGGAGGGAATAGACCTCAGCGCAGTTCGCGGCAGGGGCAAGGAATGGATAACTTCCGCGGATATAGAAAAAACAACCCTGTCCAAAGGGAAGTATGACATAATAATTGCTTCTGAAATTCTGGAGCATCTTTCAGCCCCTGAAAAAGCAGTGGGGAAGTTTCATTCCGCGCTGAAGGAAGGCGGCACGCTTGTGATAATGCTGCCAAAGGAGGATGTGCTCAGGGAACTGAGATTTAAAAGCATCAAACGCCTGAGGCACTATGTTTGCGATGACCTTATAGGCAGGCAGCACCTGCATTCATTTACGCCTGCCAGCGCAAAGAAAATGCTTTCAGGATTTAATGTTGTGAAGCAGGATGACCGCGAGCTTCATTTTGTGATGGTTGCAAAAAAGAAGAAAGCGGGGGGCACAAAAAGAAGTGCCGTTAAAAAGGGCGCAAAAAGTGCCGTTAAAAAAAGGAGGATGCTTAAGCAATAATTATTTTGCTTAAAGAGGTGAGAATATGGAGTATGTCTACAGTGCAATGCTGCTCCACTCTGCAGGCAAGGCA
>JBDRDO010000039.1:0-4646 GCA_043820655.1 Candidatus Iainarchaeum sp.
AGCATCTTCAGTTCCGCCCCCGCATTCCCTCCGCCGGCAATTCCCGCGCCGCTCTTGCCGCCCCTTTCCGCTCTCCCTGCGGAAACCTCCGCAACCTCAACAACGCGCCTTATTTCCTCCATTCTCTGCCCGCCTTTCACAGCACGATTCCAGCGCCTTTGCACTAAAACAATATCAACAGCTGAAAGGTCAATTTCCATTACCCCTAATTTCCGCATGCGCGCAACACACTCCTTTGCCGACTGCGCGTGGAATGTGGCATATGAGCCGCGCCCCTGTCCCGCAAGAATTGTGTTGATAAACGCCGAAACTTCCTCCGCGTTTCTGATTTCCCCGACAATAACCCTGTCAGGCCGCATCCTTAATGAATCAGTAATAAGCGTGTCCATCCCGACCCCCAACTGCTCAACTGTATTAAGCTTCACAACATGCGAATGCGGCAGATTAATCTCAGGGGTTTCCTCCGTGATTATTATCCTCTCCGCGCGCGGGATGAATGAGAACAGCGCATTCATTGTGCTTGTTTTCCCGCTCCCTGTGTTTCCGCAAATCAGAAGTGAAATATCGCACTGCATCGCCATCCACAAAAATGCAATTGCCTCAGCGCTTATTGTGCCGTTTGCTGAAAGTTCAGGGGGAGTGAAAGGCCTCTGCCTGAACTTCCTTATTGTAACACACGGCCCGCTGAATGAAACAGGCTCAACACATGCATTAAGCCTGCTCCCGTCAGGCAAAACAGCATTTATCCTCGGCGTCTGCATTGCCAGCCGCCTTCCTATTTTCCTCCCCATTTTATTCACAATATTCCGCACAACCTCCTCATTTGAAAAATAAATATTCGTTTTCATCCACCCAAAAATCCTGTCATAAACATGCACAGGCTTTTCCTTTCCCAATCCTATAACCGCGATTTCCTCTATCCCGTCATCCGCGAGCAGTTCGGCAAGAACCCCGAAATCATAAATCAGATATTTCAGCACACCGCTTAAATACGCGTGCTGGTCATCATCAAGCTTTAACCCTTCCCGCCTGCAGTGCCCCTCAAGCACGGCAGAAACATTCCCCGAAGTTCCGCGCTCCTGTCTCTCCCTGAATTCATCCATCACTTTCCTTATAACAAGCGCCTCGTGCCTTGTTAAATTCGGAAAATCTGTGAGGCAGTAAACCCGCTCCCCCGCGCGATTGCCGACAACAGTATGTCCCTTTCCCTTTCTCAGTACCTTGCCCGCTTCCTCGCCCAATTCAAAAACACGCCAGCCGAGTATCTTTTCAATTTCAGCCTCATCGGAAAACTTCCGCTTGCGCTTCCGTTCCCCTCCGCCTTTCTCCCCGTTGCCATGCATAACCTGTTCCAAGCCCCCACCCTATACTTCGTCAATTGTCTTAATATTGGCTGGAAGGTTTTTTAAGTGTTTTGCGCGGACAGATCCGCGCGTGATCTGTGCACCTCGCTTTTGCTCGGTAGCACTTGCTCACTTGTGCTCGCAATGCCTTCCACAGGCTAGCCGGAATAAAAATTGCCCCTGATTGGCGCGCCTTCATTCCCCGCCGTTCAGGTACTTTTCCCTGCAGAAATCGCAGCAGAAGCGCTGGTAAAAGAGATAATTCTTCTCCGCGGTGTCAAGTTCCTTATTGCATGTCCTGCAGTATTTAGGCCCGCCGAGCACTTTCGCAGCAACAGGGTCCATTCCCCTGGTGGTGTACTTTAAATTTACATTCCTTTCCTGCCTTTTAAGATACTGAGAAAACTCCAATTTTCCACCCACACCGCGCAGCATCCAAAAAATGCGCGCTTTACAGTATACTAATAGATAGCAAGCCTTTAAAAAATATTTTTAGCGTTTTCCGCGCCGATAAACCCTTTTCAAATCGCACAATGGCTGCATGTTTCACTTTCCAAACTCCATAGATATTAAATCGCGTAAGCCACACTTAATATACGGGTAAATTATCACCCCAAATTCTACACATGAAGACAAATAGGCGCGCTATTTGGGCTTGAGCCCAAATGCGCACATTTTGGCGAAAGCCAAAATGTTGGAGGAGAACCGGAAAAATGCGCTTGCATTTCCCTTTCGGTTTTCCTCTTATTTCCCCTTTGTTGGTTTTTTTACCCCCACTCCAGCACATCTCCTGTTAAAATTCCCTTCGCCCCAGCCGTGCCTGCCGGCAGTTCAATGAAATATTTCGCCGCGCTTTTGGGGGTGTAATTAAGCGCCCATGGTTTTAACCCCGAACAAACATCGACAACCTCGCGCCTTGCGTTCAGATAAACAACGTCAATCGGAAAAAACACAAACATCATATGCACGCTCGCGCCCATGCGCGTTTCACCCCGCAATTCAAACACAAGCGCGTAATCAAAATTCCCCGCGCGCTCAAACATCAAACCCTTCGCGCGCGCGAATGCAGTGCGCGCAAGCATGACCTTTTGCGCGATTATTTTTTTTGTTTTTTTATTTATGAGCGCGGGCATAGCAAAAAACCTCATTGCCCCCATCGCGAAAATCAGTCCTTTATAAGTTCAAGCGCAGGCACCTTTATTTCCTCAAGCATTGCCCTTGATTTCTGCGGGGAAATTTTGGCAGCCTTGTCCTTCTTAATCTCATCCCGCAGTTTGTCAAGCTCCTTTATCTTGCCCTCCATCTGGGCAATTAACTTTGACATCTTCTGCCTTTCCGCCTTTGTTATTTCAGCCATTTTCACACCTTTGCAATCCGCATATATATTGCCTTTGTTTTATTTAAATCTGCGTTCCACCCTCCGGGCAGTTAAGCAGCCCGATTTCTAAGATACGGCTGAAGGCTGTGTAAATCCTTCCTTATCTTCTGTATCTCCGCAAATTCCCTGTCGAAAATCTTTTTCGGCCCGTTCCTGCTGCCATTAAGCTTCTTTTGCTTTTGCAAAAGTTCTTCCTGCAGGGACTTGTACTCGCGCTCAAGTGTAGCTCTTGCCTCAGGGGTGTGCATCAGGGCAATCCCGCCGCGCTGTGCAACCCTTATTTTCTCAAGTTTTCTGCCGAGTTCCTCCAGTATGCCGTTCTTTGAAACGTTCCGCATCTTGAATCCGAGCCGCATCTCCTCCTTCTTCAGCGCCTCAATTGCTGCATTGTTCAGCAGACCCGCCCGCCTTTCGTTGACACTTGCATGCTTCTGCAGTTCCTGCAAATTCTTTTTCGTTTCCTCAACATTGCCCCTGAGTTCCTTGTCTATTTCTTTGCCAAATAAAATTACCTTGCGCAACTTTAGTGTCTTTTCGTTTTCCTTCATTTCCCGTTCAAGTATCCTGTACACGTCCGCGACAACCTGCATTGCATACGGGCTTCTCTTGAAGCTGCGCTCGCCCGCTGTCGCCATCTCTATTTGGAAAATAAGTTCCGCATTCTTCTCTTCACCCCCATCTTTAAGCCTCGCCTTCTCCTCCTCCAGAAGCTGCAAAACCACGGTCGGCAGCTGCGAACCATGCCTTATTTTTTGCGCAATCTCGCCTATCTTCCTGCTGAATGCGCCCTTCCTTGTTCGCTTCCCATCCTGCCATTCCACAAAGGCATTAAGCGTCCTCAACCTGTGCTTGTCTTCCTTCACCAGTTTCTTCCTGTTGAAGCTTATGTACTCCCTGAGTGCCTCCATTGCCCCGGGTGTCCAGTCACTGCCAGGCCTGTTTGACAGCATGTTATTAACGGCCTTCTGCTTCATTTCAAATTCAATCCGTTTCGGGTTCCTGCCCGCAGGAATCTCTGAATCAAATCCTTTGAGTGCGTTCCTGACCTCCTCAAGCGCCTTCCTTGCATGATAGTCCATATAGTTGTCCAGCATCCGCCCTGTACGCACCCCGTGTTCGCCCTTGAGGCCGCCTGCAAGCGCCCTCCGTATTGTTTCTTCTTCCATCCCTGCCTGCCGCCTTTTTTCGGGCGCCTCTTTCCCGTCAAATTCAATCGCCGCAAGCCCGTAGCGTACCTCCCCAAGCGCCTTCCTGGCATCGCGCTTTCCCAGTGTGCCCTTTTTCTTCCAGAACTTGAACCATGCCATTGTATCCCATAAAGAAAAGCCAACCTGCTATTTAATTGTACCTTCTCACGCCCTCCGAATACTTCCCTTCGGCTTTTGCCCCAATAGTTTTAAAAACATCCTGCACATTAGTTTTTAACCGTTTTCGGGGGTGGAGATAATTCATGGAGCTCGGCTCAATCGCATTTATACCTGACGGCAATCGCCGTTATGCACGCCTTAATGGAATTCCGCTTCTGCAGGCATATTCCATGGGCACACAGAAGTCATGGGAGGTTCTCGATTGGCTTGTCAAATATCCGCAAATCAAGGTTGGCACATTCTACACGCTTTCAGCTGAAAACCTTACGCGCAACAGGCTTGAATTAAAGGTTCTTTTCAAAATCTTCGAGCGCGAGCTTGATAAAGTTAAGGAAAAAACCGTGCTTGAGGAAAACAAAATTGCGCTTAAATTTGTCGGGCGCCGCGAAATGTTCCCAAAATCCCTGCGGGAAAAAATGGACGCCGCGGAAAATTACACCGCGCAGTTCGGCACCGAGCGCACAGTCAATCTTGCCCTCGGATACAACGGCCAGCAGGAAATTGTTGACGCCGCAAAAAAATTCGCGCAGGATTACGCGCAGGGAAAAACCACGATGC
>JBDRDO010000040.1:0-11515 GCA_043820655.1 Candidatus Iainarchaeum sp.
GATATGGATAATGAGGATTACGTTTATTGTGACGCAACTCAGTTCAGTATAGCGGTGAGCAAGAAACTAAAGCAGTTGCACGAGTTCCTTGAGGCTAACGGCTTTAATTTGGACAATGAAAATGGTTGTGCCACATGGGGGCAGAGCTCATATGATGGGCTTGCCGAAAGGAACACGGAAACAGGAACGCATGATGTTGATAACGGGAAAATTGGGCTGAGTGAAATAACGGCTTCCGTCAGCGGGTACGATGTTGAGGCAACGGTAAAAGTGAGCAATAAAACCCAGCAGATGCAAAATGCGAAGGTTAATATTTATCTGCAGGGCACAAACTATTCGGATGACTGCGAATTGAACATTCTGGATATCGGCAAGGGCGCGGTAAAAAGCGACAGTTGCGTGTTTGAGGATTTGGATGCGGGAACTTATGCCGTGCTTGCGGAGATGGGCGCAAGCAGCGCGAAGGATGAGGAAATTGATGAAAGCACCGTAAGTTATGGATTTGTTATATCGGACACTTCTACAGGGGGCAACACAAACTGCCTTGGAAAGACAACCGAAACATACTACGGCGTGCCGCTTATAGTTAAGTTTGTTGAGCAGAAGAACGATGTCAAATGGACGGGCGCTGTGGGAAGCATTGCAGACCTGAAGGGACTGCTGAAGTTCAATGCTTATTTGATGAAGGACGGTTATACTGAAGACTTCCGCGAGGACTTTGTTGAGCATTATACAAATATTGAGTTTATGGATACGCCGCCTTATTTCACAGATATTGGGCTTGACAGGCTGTTTACGGAGGGCAGGATTTTGTTTACTGAGAGGTTCATAAACGATACTGAGACTCAGCTTTCAGGGCCCGGGCTTTACGAGGTTGAGATTGCCGCGTACTTTGAGGATGACTGGCGGTTCTTCAAGCCCGCGGTTGGTGACAAGCCGCCGGAGCCGAACACTGCGATTGCGGTTGTGCTTTACAAATTAGATGCGCCGAAGTACAACAGCCCATTTTACTACATGCCGTTTGACGGGCATGTTGGATTGATTGGGGAGACATATGACAGGCAGGGTTATGGCACAGGATATTTCAATTTCAGCCCCGAGGATATGCTGCAGATTAACAATGAGGCAAGTGCTGTGAAGATGTATCCAAGCACAGGGTCTAACCCCATTGCCACAACTGATACGGAAGTTGTTACCGATTTCATGTCACTTAATACAGACCCTGAAACGCGCGGGGCATTGCTGATACTTGACAGGACAGGTGAGGAGCCGAAGATAACATTGCTCCCTTCAAGGGCAACGCCTGTGATGATGAAATACAGCAGGGCGGAGAAGACAGATGAGCCGTTCTCGGCATTTTACATGGTTACTGAAAGCAGCACACCCTTAAGCACAGGCTCGGTTATGAACTACTGGGACGGTGCAGGGAACTGTTATGATTACACAGGCGTGCCTGTCTGGAGCGCATTCTACCAGAATCCAGACCGCGCGGGAACACAGGAGGATGTGGCAGGAGACTGGCTGCATTCATATGCAATTGACTGGGATGAGGCAGTGTATTCAGGGAATGTTTTCCTCAGAACCATATTTTACACAAACCCCGCGGGGGACACTTCAATTGTTGCGGAATATCCGAAGGGCAATATAATGTTTTACACCCCTGACAGGGACGGGCAGACAGTGGTAATTCAGGGAATACAGGACATGCCCTACAACAGCCCGGGAGGGGGCAGTTACAACAGCATAAGCTCACTGCAGGATGTTTTCAGCATGGTGAAGGACCAGGATGTGTGTGTAACAAACAGCGGAACAAAGGTTAAGTTCTGGTGGAATCCCGCAATTATTTACAAAACAAAGGGCGCCATGAACAGAAGCATACATGAAATGACAGAGGCACTAAGCGCGGATTCGCCAAGGGAGGAACTGCAGTGCATAGGGTATGCAAATTAGGGTGAGTACAATGGAGGGCATCGGGAAAACACAGAACAGCGCGTGGAAGGAATTTTATTACTCATTGGAGGAGAGGTATTACACTGTCCTTGATGATGCAAATAAGGTTTTGCCTGTTTATGATTTCATCTGCCCGATAGATAAGGCGTTTCCCTCATTCCTTCTGTTTGTCGGGATGGCCGCGGTTGTCGGGGTCGCACTCATTATGTACGGGGGGGTTTAATGGATGCCGGCAGTGTTATTGTCGGGCTGTGGAGCCTTGGCGAGGGGCTTGCGGATTTGAACATAATACTTAAGGTATTTGTGCTGATGACAATTGTGAGCTTTGTGCGCAACCATCTGGGAGACGGCGCGCTTTCATGGATTGTGATTCTGGGGTTTGCATGGTTTGTGCTGTTTGACGGCTGGGCATTGTTCGGGCCGATTTATATCCTTTATTTGCTGCTGGGATTAGGTGCTAGCGGGATATTAGTTGACTTCTTCTTTGTCACTGCAGGAGGCGGCGGGAAGAAGAAGGGGGAAATGGAGAGCCCCATTAGCGCGGGCTCGGATTTGCTTGCGAGGAGAATGGTGGGGGGCAAAATAGGCGCAATGGCCCAGAGGAAGCCCCCGGCGCCTCCGCCGCCAATGGCAGGGTAAGTGAGATTATGGATATTACAAAGATTGGCAGAATGGGCGAGCGCGGGAATGTCGTGCTGTTCATAATTCTGGGGTTTGTGGGGATACTTATACTGCCGCCGCTTATAATGTATCTGTTTCCCGAAGCAAAACTTATATTTCAGCTGTTAATGGTTTTCATAATTTACTCAACAGTAAGGGGCTATCTCGGTGCGGGGACATTGACATTGGTTGTTTCGGCGGTGCTTATATACTTCCTTGCGTTTAAGTATATTGAAATTACCGCATCACTGTGGGTGTTCCAGTTCCTGCTGATGTTCGGGTTTACATCAGTTGTAGTCTGGGGCATAGGGACAAGGATGAAGCCGCAGGGCTAAGGATTAATTAAGGTTAAGGATGGGTGAATGAGATGGCGGGAATGGTATTGCTGCAGAATGCATTGATGGACAATATATGGGTTGCATTAGTGCTGTTCATATTTGTCTGGGTGTTCGGCTGGGCAAAGGAAAACCTCGGGAGCGCGAAGCTTGCGATAATTTTCGCATTGATTGTTGTTTACCTAACCTTCTGGCAGTTCCCGATTTTAGTTTGGCTGCTTGTTGCGATGTTCCTGCTTTCAAAGTTCGGCACGGAATTTTTTGGGAGAATAAACCCGTTCCAGGAGAAGGGGTGGTAAATTGGAGACATTTAACTTTCTTATTGCAATTCTCATGATGATGATTGCCCTGCAGTACCAGCAGAACTGGATTGTTATTGCGGTTGTTGCGCTTATGGCATTTACGGAGAAGTCAGTTAAGACTGCCCTGGTGCTTATTATTGCCGCGATTGTGATGTACTATGTGATGGGCCCTGATGGAATATCAAGCATGTGGCCTGTCGCTGTTTTCGGGCTTATTGCGCTTTCACTGATAGCGGGGATAGGCGCAAAGGAGAAACCTGAGATGTACGGCGGCGGGGGCTACGGCGGGCTGCTTGGCGGGATGTAAATGCCCTGGTATCTTGTATTTTTGCTTCTGCTTCTGGCGCTTTTCCTTTTCCAGGTTTCGGATTATGTGTGGGCCGGGGGGCTTATTGTAATTGTTGTTGTTGCATCCCTTATTGCGGATTTCCTTTCAAAGGCAGGGAAAGTGGGAAGAGCAGTGGGGCGCGGGCTGAAGGCGGACATGGCAAGGGAGTGGCAGGACGCCGAAAATACAAAGCCAAACCCGCCGAAGGGCAAAGACATAGATGCAATGGCGGGGGACATGGGCAAAAGGCTAAGTGAGGAAATGGTTACGGAACAGCATGTCTTTGGCGGGCCTGAATCAAATGAATACAAGGAAAGGCAGGGGAATGTTATGGACTGGCTTGGCAGGGGTTCAAAAGGGGTGCTTGACGGAATACAAAAGTTAATGGGAAAGAAATTTTAGAAAAAGAAATTTTGAAATTTTTTGTTTTTTTTTAGAGCCCTATTTTTTATTCAAAATTGCCCTGTTTGTTTCAAGGATTTTTTTAAGCAGGGTTTGCTCCGCCCTGCTGCCTGCATTAAGCTCCGCAAGCTTTGCCTCAATTGCGGCAAGCCTTTCCTTAACGCGCCTCATTTCGGAGGAGGGTTCCTGCACAATCACGTCCCCCGAGGGGGCTGAAACCTTTTCATGCAGCTGCTTTAAATTGTCCTCCATCCCCTGCAGGCGCGCGCCGTGCTCTTCCATCTGCGCCTCATTGGTAGTTGCGTGCAAAGCGCGCTCCTCGCGCTCATCATCCAGATGCGCCCTTATCTTTTCCGCCGCCTTTTGCGCTATTCTTTCGTGCTTTTCATCCTCATCATCCGCGGATTCTGGCTCGGCATCCGTGTATTCATCTTCATCCCCTGCTTCACCCCCCTCTTCGGAATCATCTCCGCCGCCGGAATCATTCCCGCTTTCCTCGCCCCCGTCCCCGCTTTCCTCATCTTCAACCGCAGCATATTTCCCCTTAACAGGGGCGGCACCCTTTGCCTCCTGAATCATTTGTTCAGAATCCTCATCCGAAAAGCCGATGTCACGGAGCGTTGCCTTAACAGTTTCATCATCAACGCCGGAATCATACATCCGCTTTATTGTCTGCATCACAATGTCCTTGCTTACCATTAGTACACCTTGGCGCGGTTTCTGCGGTTATATATGCACGCAGGATATATAAAAAACTATTGAGAAACAAAAACAAACTTCGCGCGCACAGGAAAACAATAAATAAGGGAAAGGTCATATCATAATACCCGAAATTTCTGGGTGGGCTAGAGATGGAACTCTTTAAGATTGGTGCAGGGCCGTGGAAAAGGCTTTTTGAGGGCGATTTCCAGGGGCATACTATGGGGCTTTACTCAAACCCCGAAAGCATAGTGATTGTCGTTATTTATGAAATAGAGGCAGGAAAGCCTGTCGGCGCGGTGATTGATGCATTCAAAATATTCAGCGCAAAGGGCGAGACAGAGGCGTTTGTTGACACGCTTCCAAGGGATGTTGTTGTGCTTAACAAGCATTCGGAAAAGGAAAATTACAAGTTTTTATTGCTTGCGTCAAAGCCCGAGTATGTTGAGTGGGAAGAGGGAAAATTCATTTCCGAAACAGACAGGCTGCTTAAGAAACTCAAGACGTCCGCCTCGCTTGTGAAGGATGTATCAAAGGCGTATGACCTGGAACTTAAGGGATTAGGGGAGTGCGATGAGAAAACAAGGTCGGCATTTTTCTCGCAGGCATTGTTTATCCCTGTTGTTTCCGCAAGCGCAACGGAGTATGTAAAGGGAAAGGGCACCGAGGGGGCAAAGTCTGCAGAAGGGGCCGATGGTGTGCGGGCGCAGGAAAGCACGGCGCTTGCAAAGGGCGAAATAATAATAGGGATTACAAAGGACAAAAATACTGTTGTTGAGCCGCTGGAGATGTTCACAAAAACCGCGGTATTTGACGGAACACCTGAGGAGAGGAAGCATGTCCTGCATATCCTTGCCGAAAGTGCGATGCTTTCAAATGTGCCTGTAATTGTTTTTGATTTTGAGAATGAATTCTCGGGGCTGGGACAGCCAAGCACAAACAGGGAGGAACTGAAGAAATATAAGGTTGATGCCGAGCCCATCGGTCTGCCGCTTAAGCATTTTGAGCTTTTTAACGGAATTGTTGTCGATTTGAATATGATAAATCCCGAGGGGCTTACACAGCTTTTCGGCACGGGCAGGAATGTTGTAAGCAAATTAATTGCGGACACCCTGAAAGCAAGCAAGGTAAAGGGGATAACGGATTTGAAAAACAAGATTAAGGCAATTAAGCCGGGCGAGGAGCCGACAGCATATCAGATAAGGCGGGCTGCGCGCGTGCTTAAGGTTATGAGTCTAAGGTATCCGGATTTGTTTGAGGGCGTGAATGACATTGAGGGGATGAGCAAGGGCTGGATGCGCGGGCTTGGAAGGGGCACGATATTACATATGCACACAGGGGATTTGCGGGTGTGGCTGCTTGTGGTGCATTCATTGCTGCGCGGGATGCAGGAGTTCCAGGCACAGCACGGGGAAACCAAGAAAATAAAGACAATGCTGATACTGCCGGAAGTCGTAAAGTTTATGCCAAGGAATGCGCAGAACGTGCTTTCGCAGGAGATTGTGGAGGTGCTGGTTGACATCAGCAAAAGATACGGCATGGGATATGCGCTGAGTGCGGATAAATCCATTGACATTTCAGGCGCGATTGTTGCGAATTCGGATGCGAAGATACAGCTTATTTCAGGGAATGATGCTGGCGTGCAATTAAAAGGGCAGAAGAGCTACAGGGTTTTCATAAGGCCTGCACTGAGTACTTGCCTCGCAAAATAGATTACTTCTTCCCGTGTTTAAGGAGGCGCTTGTCAATTGCCGCCTCAACATCCTTCATTGTCGTGAATTCCAAAGGGTTTATTGATTCAAGAAGATACTTTATCTCGTGCACTGTTTCCTTTGTTGCCGACTTTTCCTTAATGCCGCTTACATCCTCCCAAAGCTCGGAAAGTGCGGCGCGGTTTGAGGAAACGTCCTTTGAGAGCTCGGCCACTGCACCGCGCAAATCGGAAAAATCCTTCTCGCTTGCGCTTTCCCCCGAAGTTGCGATTTCCTTCAGCCTTTTGTTGAGGACAAGCAGGTTCCTTCCGAGAATTTTTTCATTGCGCACAAGGTATTTCATTTTTTGTGAAATAATAAGAATAGATGCATTAAGGGAGCGGATGTCCTTTGTCACCTTATCCCCGACATCGGGGGCTTTTGAGGCGTGGTGTCTGCGGGGCAAAAATAATCACTACATTAAAATATGAGTTGCTGCTTAAAAATATATGTTATGACCGAAGCAACTGTAAAGGGGATTGGCGGCATTCTGCTTGATGTTGACTACACAACGGAAAATGAACATGCCGTGCTCGGGGTTTATGTCCGCAACGCGAAAAGCGGGAAAATAGAAAAGTTCACGGAAAAAAATTTCAGCCCATATTTTTATATAATTGCGGAAAGCGCGGGCTCCGCGAAAAAACTTGAGAAGGAAATTCCCGCACACGAATTCCCCAACAAGATAAGGGCGTGCGGGACCGAAATTGTAAAGCGTGTTAATGCGGAAAACGTGATTAAGGTTTCATTCAGGAACACGCGTGAGCTGACCGAGGCAAGGGAGCATGTGCTTAAGATTACAGGCGTGAAGGAAAGGCGCGAGTATGACATCCCGTATGTGAGAAGGTATCTTATTGATTCGGGAATTGAGCCGATGGGCAGGGTTGAGATAGAGGCGGATGAAAATAATGAAATCAAAAAAATAAAAAAAATTACAGGCAGGGAAGGTTCGGGCGCGGCACAGGAATTTAAGGTTGGCTGTTTTGATATTGAAACATTTACGCGCGGGCGCTTTCCCGAGGCTGACAAGGACGCGGTGATAAGCATTGCATACGCGGGGAAGGGCGAGCGCACGGTTTTCAGTTACGGGGAAGGGTGGGGAAAAAGGAAAGGGCTTGAAATTTTTGCGGATGAAAAGGAAATGCTGCGCGCGTTTGCGGATAAATTAAAGAAAGAGGAGCTTGATGTTATTGTCACATATAACGGGGATATGTTTGACTTTCCTTATATGAAGGAAAGGATGAACAAGCTCGGGCTTAAGTTTGATATCGGCTACGGCGGGGCGGAGCCAAGCTTTATGAATAAGGGAATGGACACCGCAGCAAGGGTGAAGGGAACGCAGCACCTTGATGCATATCAGATTGTACGCACGCTTACAAGGATTGGTGCGCTGAATCTGATTAAGCTGGATTTGGAAAGCGTTGTGGAGGGAATCTTCAAAAAGAAGAAGGAGAAGCTTTCAGCCGATAAAATGGCCGAGATGTGGAAAACGCGCAAAGGTTTGGAAAAACTTGCGCAGTACAATGACGAGGATGCATATTACACGCTGAAGATTGCGCTTGAGCACATGCCGCTGTTTGTTGAGATTGCAAGGCTTGTTAGGCAGACACTGTTTGATGCAAGCAGGGCGATGAGCTCCACAATTGTTGAGGCATTGTTAATTTCACGCGCCTTTGAGAGCAAAAGGCTTATTCCAAACAAGCCGGGCGAAGGGGATGTGAAGAGCAGGATGCTGCAGACATTTAAGGGAGGGTATGTGAGGGAGCCGATTCCGGGGCTGCATGAGAATATTGCTGTTCTGGATTTTAGGTCACTGCATCCTTCCATAATAATTTCACATAATGTCGGCCCTGAAACTTTGAAATGCAATCATCCAAAATGCGAAGGCGGGAAGAATTTAAGCCCTGATAAAGATTGGTTCTGCATGGAGGAAAGGGGGATTATTTCAGAAATGCTTGAGGATGTCCTTGATATGAGAATGGCTGTTAAGGGCAGGATGAAAAAGGCGGAAAAGGGTTCGCGGGAATATGCCGCATTGAATGCGCGGCAGCATGCGCTTAAGATTGTGCTGAATTCAACCTATGGCTCAATGGGCTACGCGCGGTTTAGGTGGTATTCAAGGGAGTGTGCACGTGCAGTTACGGCGTGGAGCAGGCATTATATTCAGGAAACCATGAAGGATGCGGAAAAGGCGGGCTTCAAGGTGCTATATGGAGACACTGATTCAAGCCTCCTACTCGTGCCAAAGGGGAAAACAAAAAATGATGTCCTTGAATTCGTGGAAAAAACAAATGACAAACTGCCGGGCGTGATGGAATTGGAATTTGAGGGAATGTTCAGGCGCGGAATTTTTGTGAGCACACGGGAGGGCAAGGCCGCGAAGAAAAGATATGCGCTTGTTGACTTTGACGGGAATATTAAGATAGTTGGTTTTGAATATGTAAGGCGCGATTGGTCAAGGGTTGCTAAGGAAACCCAGCGCGAGATTTTGAGCATTGTCCTGCGTGAGGGGGATGTGAAGAAGGCAACGGAAGTTCTGAGAAAGATAATCGCGGAGCTTAAATCAGGGAAGACGCCGAAGCGCGATTTGATTATAATGACGCAGATTAAGAAGCCGCTTAAGGAGTACGCGGCAATAGGACCGCATGTTGCCGCTGCCAAAAAGGCCGTGGAGCGCGGGAAGGAAATGAGTGTGGGCTCATTGGTTTCATACATAATCACAAAAAAGGGAAAAAGCATAAGCGACAGGGCGGAGCTTGAGGAGTATGTGCAGGAGGGGGATTATGATGCCGAGTATTACATCGGGCATCAGGTTATGCCCGCTGTTGAGAAGGTGTTTATTGCACTTGGATATAAAAAGGATGATTTAGTAGAGGGCGGAAAGCAGGCAAGTTTAAGTTCATTCGCCTGAGGCGAGAAAGAGGAAAAAATAGATTTATTAACAACCTTGGACACTAATAAATGGTGGCGCAGATGAAAAAGCGGATTTTTGAGGTCATAATTGAGAGGGACGAGGGCGGCTGGTATATAGCGGACGTGCCTGAACTGCAGGCCTGCCATACGCAGGGAAAAACAAAAAAGGAAGTAATGAAAAACATAAAGGAAGCAATAGAACTCTGCCTTGAGGACGAAACTGAGAAAGCCGGGAAAAGCGGCTTTGTCGGCGTTGAAAAGGTAGCTGTCTATGCCTGAAACAATAAAAACAAATAAACTGATCAGGCTGCTTCGCAGGCTTGGCTTTCAGCAAATAAGGCAGAGGGGCTCGCATCTTTTCTTTAAGCATAACGACGGCAGGACTACTTTGGTTCCGCTGCATTATGAAATTCGCGCAAAACTGCTGACAAAAATAATTAAGCAGGATTTGAAAATGGAGAAAGGGGAATTCTTCAGGAAATTGAAGTGAACTATAAACACGCCGATTAAAGCAGGCGTATTACTTTCCCGTCATGCAATAGTACTGATGTTTCAGCCTGCGTAACTATTGCCCCCGCCTCCTCATGAAGGATTGGGAATGCCCTTATGCATCTCTTCTGCATAAGTTCGCGCAGGCCTGCCTTACGCGAGAATTCAGGGAGCGAGGGCTTCATTCCTTTTATAAGCCAGCGCTCGGCAAAGGGCAGGGTTTCGTATTCGGAATCAATAAACTCAAGGATTTTGCGCGCATGCATGCTGCGCACAGGCGCGGGGTCCTCTAACTGAAATATTTCAGCCTGAACACCCTCACGGATGCTGCCCTTTCCGTCAGTTGCAAAGGGCTCTATTGCAATGCACATCCCGTCCTCCAGAACGCGGTCGTCATTGTTGTCAATGTTTGGTATGGATGGCTGGGCATGTGTAATGTAGGGCATAAGCCCGTGGCCTGAAAGGTTATGTACGGGTTTGAAACCATAGGATTTTATTGTGCGCTCTATTTCAGCGCCGATTTTGCGCAGTTCAACATCTTCCTTTACAAGTGAAACCGCATTTTCAAGTGCCTGTTCCGCAGCCTCAACCATCTTTCCGTGCTCGCCTGAAAGGTCAATAGTAAATGCCGAATCCGCAATATACCCGTCAATGTGAACTCCGATATCAACCTTAATTACATCCCCTTTGTCAGCCGTGGTTTCATCATCAAAGGAAGGGGTGTAGTGCGCGGCATAATTGTTCTTGGAAAGGTTTACAGGGAATGCGGGCTTTGCGCTCTTGTCAAGGGATGTTATCTCAGATTCAAGCATTTCCGCTATGTCAAGCAGTTTTCCGCCGATTTTGATGCTTTTTCTTGCCTTTTTTTGCACCTGAGCGAGGATTTTGCCCGCTTTTATGTACTTTTCTGCCTCTTTTTTGTCCATCTTACCGATAGGAATTAAATAGAAAGGTAATAAAAATGAATGAGAAACACGGCCCCGTGGTGTAGCCTGGACAGCATAGTAGCTTGCGGAGCTACTGACTCGGGTTCAAATCCCGACGGGGTCGTTTAACGCTAACCTTAATATACAAGAAAGCCGTTGTTTTTTCCATGACAAAGGCTGGAAGTGCAAAGGCTACAGGTGCGGGTTTGCCAAGCATGGCGGGCGCGGAATATAAAAACTACGCAATTGTTGCCTTGCCCGTGCTTGTCAGCTTTTTGCTCTGGCTGTTTTTCTTTAATGCATCAGGCAACATAATCGGGGACTTTTTGAACCTTAAGATTTCAGCGCTTATAGGCACGCTGTTTTCAATGAACTTTATTTTGTTCGCAATTCTTTTCCCGCTTACATATGCGCTTGTCGTTGTTTTCTGCATGAAGTTTTCAAAGATTGAGGTTATGGGGGGAAGTGTTGCCGGGCTTGTGGTTGGTGCTGGTTTGGGCGCGGTGCTGTTTCCGGCAATGCTCGCATATATTGTAATTTTCATTTTCTACGTGTTCTCGATTCTGCTTGCCGCGGAGGGAAGCTTTGCGCGGCTTGAGGAAATAAAAAAATGGAAACATTTAAGGGTGCTGAACCAGGGCGTGGCACAGGGAGTGTCGATACTTGCAATAGGGATTTTTGTTTTCGGAATTATCACGATTTTCCCCGTGAATAATGAATATGTGAAAAACATGGAGGAAAATATGATAGGGGATGCGTTTGA
>JBDRDO010000041.1:0-9470 GCA_043820655.1 Candidatus Iainarchaeum sp.
GATGCCCTTGAAAAACTGCGCGAGCGCGACGCACAGACAACTGAAATTTACAAAAAACTTTACGGCTTCACTCTCGGCGAGGACATGAAACCTTTCCATTTCATCATCCCCACGGATAACATTGACGAGGAACGGGTTTTCTCAAAGGCGGAAATGGAGGTGCGAAAGCATTACAATCTGAAATACCCCGACAGTGCGCGGAAGCGGAAATGAAAAGTAATATATACTTCAATAGCCTAATTCTAACAAACCGTAAAAACGCAATTTGGCATTTGCACTTATGGAGGTTTTCAAAAATGGAGCGAATTAAAACAGGGGTAAACGGTCTTGACGAACTCGTGCAGGGCGGCATACCGCAGGGCAGCACCGTGCTTGTCTCCGGCGGAGCGGGAACATGCAAAACAATCCTTGCATCATCCTACATTTACCACGGCGCAAAGGACTATAATGAGCCGGGGCTTTACGTCACTCTGGAAGAAAACATAAAAAACATCTCCTGGAACATTGAAAACTTCGGCTGGGATATAAAAAGCCTGCAGGACAAAAATTTAATGCGCATGTACCGCCTGCACCTTGACCCTGAGGATGATGTAAAAAAACAGGTTGATGCTGAATTAAAAACAATCGCCTCAATTGTTGAGGAAATGGGCGCAAAACGCCTTGCAGTTGATTCAACAACAGCCTTTGCCGTCTGGATGCAGCAGGCAGGCGAAATCCGCAGCCTTCTCTACAGATTCACTGACGCATTAAAAAACCTGAACTGCACAACAATGCTTATTTCAGAAACAAAGGGCAGGCGCACTGACTTCTCCGCATTCGGAGTGGAGGAATTCGTGGCGGACGGCGTCCTTGCATTATATTTCACCCCTCCCCACAGAAGCGTATTCGTGAGAAAAATGCGCGGCACAAACCATTCCAAAAGCCCGCACCCCTTTGAAATAACCACTCAGGGGTTAATAATAAGGGCAAAGGATGAGATAATGTGGGAAGCGATTAAGTAACTGTGCAGGCTAAAGCAAATCCCACACAGGCTTACTGCCCTGTCTTAATAACAAGTTTAATGTCCTCTGCCGTTACCGTGGTACGATTAGCGTGCTTCGCAAACTCATTCGCCTGCTTTGCAATCTCTATTCCCCTTTCCTCAAGCACTTCGCTTAAAGCAGAGGCCGCACTCTCACTCACACGGTTTGCCCCTGCCTTGCGTATAATCCTGTCCACCGCGGCAAGAGGAAGTATTCTTTCAGCCATAAGTAAAATCACCTTCATTCGGCTTATAACAATTGCTCCTAACAGGTATTTAAAATTAGCGGTTTTTTAAGGCAAATTAAGGGGAAAAAAGCCCTTTTTCAGCCCCTTTCCGCGGCAAAATCTGAAATTACGGCGCGCGCGGTTCAAAGAGGCGCAATAATTAAATACAACTTATTCTAATTTATTAACGCATGCGCACTTCAGCCTTGGCATTTTTTCTTTTCGTGCTTGCGTGCACGCTTATTCTTGCCGGATGCACACAGGGCAACGGTACCGGGCATTTTACCGCCGCGTTTGCGGGCGAGGAAACCACAGTTACTTTCGGTCTCTGCGACACATGCACTTACTCCGGAAACTGGGTTGACACCTATGTAAGGTCGGATTACAAGGATGGGAGTTATCCTTCCCAGGAGTACAACCGGATAATGCCTGATGCGCATTACCTGCATTACTCGTTCTCCCCTTCCGAACTTCCCGATGATGCAGCAATAACCTCCGCAAAATTCCATGTGAAGCTGCTTGACGGCTACTGCACGGGAAATTTTTTCCTCGAAATAAGGCCGCTCGGCATTCCTTTCTCGGCAACAAAGGACACATGGAATCAGGCCGACAGTTCGGCGGGGGTTGACTGGACAAACAATGACGCTGGGAAAAGCGACAGCGGTGCGGCTTTTGCAAGTGGGTGGCAGACAGGCGGAAACTGCGGATGGAAAACTTTCGAGTTTAATCAGGCGGGCATCTCATATCTTCAAGATCTGATTGCCGGCGGAAACGCATATCTTATCCTTTATCCCGTGCCTGAGGGCGCGGAATGCGCAACTGAATGCAAGCGCCTTGCCTGGCAGTCCGAGGCGTCGGATGCGGCAACAAGACCTTACTTTGAGATAACATACACAACAGGCGGCGGGGGCGGGGAATGCACCGACGGCGAGCAGCAGCAGTGCGGAACAACAAACACAGGGGAATGCGAGTACGGCACGCAAACCTGCTCCTCGGGAACATGGGGCGCATGCACGGGCGAGGTGCAGGCTGTAGCGGAAGTTTGCGGCGACGGAAAGGACAATGACTGCGACGGGCAGACTGATGAAGGATGTGAAACGCAGGAGGAAACATGCCAGGACGGCACGGCTTACGGCGAGTGCTCGGAAACCGGCAAGGGCAAAATGTGTGTTGACGGCGTGCTTGTAAACGCATGCGACAGCGGTTGCGATTGCGCTTCAGGGTATAACTGCACAAACGGAACCTGCCAGTGGGCGGAAAGCGGCTACAGTGTGAATGACGGGCACCCGCGCGTAATTCTCACCCCTGAGCGCCTTGAGGAACTGAAAGGATATGCCGCGGAAAAAACAGATGAATGGGTTGCCTTTGAGGTTTTCGTGAAAAAGGCGGGCACAGGCATGGATGGGGACCTCCCCGCAATTGAATCATTTGCGCTTGCATACCTCATAACAGGGGAGCAGAAATACTTAACCAATGCGAAAACCAGGGCAAATGGCATCCTTGGCAACAAAGGTTCCAAAGGCGAGGACATTGCGGCAATCGCAATATATTATGACTGGCTTTACAATGAGCTCTCTCCCGCGGAAAGGGCGCAGGCAATAAGCTGGCTGAACACGCAGTGCGATTCATCTATGAAGGAGGGCTATTACATAAACTATCCTTTCCACAATTACGGCATCGCCCGCGGATTTGCAATCGGCCTGGCGGGGGCGGCAACTTACTATGAAAACGGGAACGCTGAAACATACCTTGACAGCGCCCTAAATTACTGGTGGAAGGAAATGATGATGGCATTCAACGAGGTAGGCAGCGGGGGCGGCTGGGAAGAGGGCCCTGTGTATATGTTCTATGTCAACAAGCGCATAACCTATTTTGCGGAGGGGATGCAAACCGCACTTGGCAGGGATATTTACAATGAAACCCCCTGGTTCAGGGACCGCATGTATTACGGCATGTTCCTGCGCTGGCCGCCGCTTGAAAACTGCAAATACAATAAGCCGTGCTATCGTTACCCCGCGTTTGGAGATGCGGAAAGGAGCCGCGACCTTATGCTCGGCTACGAGCGCATAGTTAACCGCATGCTTATCAGGCATTACGCGGACACCACATATGCGAAAAACCTGGAGTGGTATGAGGAGCAGGAGAATCAGATGTACAATTTCCAGGTGGAGGACTTTTTATTCGCGCTTCCTGACCAGCCCCAGCAGATTCCCACGGAGCTTACACATTATGCCGATGGCGTCGGGAAAGTCCTTATGCGCTCGGACTGGACACAGAACGCGGCGCAAATTTCATTCACCGCAGGCCCGCACATAACAGGCCACGAGCATTTGGATAACGGAAGCTTCACTATTTTCAATAACGGCGCGGACCTCGCAATAGATGCGGGAATTTACGACGGCAGTGGGAGCATGAGCAGGGCTCGAGACTATGCGCAGTATCTCCACAGGGGCTCGGCGCATAACATCCCGCTTATTTACATGCCCGGCGAACAGTTCAGGCGCGAGCTCGGCCAGGAAAGCTTTGACAACGACGGCGGGCAGCGCACCGAGGGCCTCCTTGTCCGCGAGGTCAACTTCAATCCCGCCGACAACAGCAAGTATGATTTCTGGGCGAAGTGCCCGCAGGGCGGCTATCAGAGGCAGACCGCGGAGATAACAAACTTTGAGGACGGCGCGCAATACACGTACACGCTCGCGGACCTGACAAATTCATACAACAATCCCGAATGTGCGTTTAGCAACAGCCCGAAGGTTGAAAATGTGGAGCGCGAGTTCCTGTACCTGCGCCCGAATTACGTTGTTGTTTTCGACCGCATAACTTCGCTTGACGCTTCCTATGCGAAAGTGTGGCCTTTGCACACGCTTGCCGAGCCGGATGTAAGCGGCACGGAAACAGAGCTCGCCTGGGGCGAAAGTACTTACACAGGCAGTTCGGCAACCATAACAAATGAAGAAGGCAGGCTTTTTGTGAAGGCACTCCTGCCCGAACAGCATGTTCTCAGAACAATAGGGGGTTACATGCGCCCGAAAATAACCGCGGAGAGCTACAGCGGGGGAAAGACTACGCTTACTGTTGATTCCGACATCGGCGCGGCGAATTCGCTTATAGGGGTTACGCTCGGCGGCACAGGCTCTGAGGGCACAGCAATACATAAGCCCATTGTTGCGAACACGGCAAACACAGTTACTGTTGAGGGGAACATAACAGGTAACGCGGGCATCGAGCCAGGCAAAACAATACATATAGGCAAGGACTCCTGGATTCCTGTTGTCGGGGATAACGGCCCCACTCAGGAGGGCACGAATTACCAGGCGCTTGGGAACGATTACGAGAAGGTTTACGGCTGGGGAAGGCTGCAGGTCGAGCCGAAAGTTGCGCAGAAGCAGGACAACTTCCTTGTTGCAATACAGGTTGCGGACAGTTCGGTTTCAACGCCCTCGGAAATGTCCCTCGTAAATTCCCAGAAAATGTCGGGCGCGCTCATAAACGCTTCGCCGAAGAAGTTCCTGGCAATGTTCTCAAAAACCCGCGGAAAGCTTGACTCCGCAAGCTACTCGGCAAGCTATCAGGGGGCTGCGGTGCATGTTGTTGCGGATATGGAATCAGGCATTTATGATGTGGAGCTGAACGGCAGCAAGATAAAGAGCGTTACGGTTTCCGCATCGCAGGGGGTTATTTCATTTGAATCCGTGCAGGGAAACTTCACAATACATAAGACTGGCGAGGCGCCGCCACCTCCCCCCGTTGAGGCATGCGGAAATGGCGCAATAACTCTGGAGTGTGACTGCGGCGGCACGGTTAACTCATCAGGATACTGCTGTTCAGGCACATGGCAGAGCACACAGTGCGATGAGGAGAAGGGCTGTCCCGACGGGCAGGTTGAATGCGACGGCCAGTGCGTAATCCCTGTATGCTCTTCCGACACCGACTGCGCGGAAGGGGATAAATGCAATAACGCAGGCACATGCACTTCGGAGTGCATAATGAAGCTCACAACATTTATGAAGTACATCGAGGAATGGAAAGCAGGGAATCTGACCCTTGCGGAAATTGCCGACAAGATGAGGCAGTGGAAAAGTGGCAGTAACTAATCCCGCGCTGTCGCAACAATTAAATATCACTTACTTCTATTATATTGATTAATGAAAACTAATTATTCGTTTGCTTTTTTTGTAGTCCTTGCATGCCTGCTTCTTTTCACCGCAGGATGTGCACAAAATAACGGGACAGGGCAGGTCACTGCGGCATTTGCAGGGACTGAAACAACTGTTACTTTCGGCGAGCGCAATACAGATACTTTCAATGGCAAGTGGGAAGACACCTGGGTTTATAGTTTTGTCCCGAATGCAAACTACGGCGACGGGCAGTCATATGATTATATGCTCTCATGGTACAATCACGCAGATTACACACGGTATTCGCACGTGCGTGTTGACATCACAGGGCTCCCTGATGATGCGGACATCACCGCGGCAAGCCTGAATTTTTACATTTATAAGGGCGAGGCAGACCCCTACACTGTTTCTGTAAGTTCGCTTTCAGGCGCAGGTGCAGATGGATGGACAGAAACAGGCGACACATGGAACACTTACAACGGCACAAATGGCTGGACAGGCAATGAGGGTGGAAATCAGAACAGGGGCGCGGAGCTCGGCTCGGCAGAATGGAATGCGGAATCGCAGTGGGCACAACTTGAATTTAATGCCGCAGGCCTTGAATACCTTGAGACCAAACGTGCATCAGGCAAGGCAAGTTTCATTGTGGGAGTTAGCCCTGATGAGGGCACGACCGGAGACTTCAGAAATGATGTTGCAAGTTCCGAGTTTTCCGCACAGCAAATACGGCCTTACCTTAGCGTAACTTACGCCTCCGAGGAAGGCGAATCCTGCACTGACAATGACTCGGATGGTTACGGCACCGCGGGAAGCAGTGGCTGCACGTACAGCGGCACGGACTGTGATGACAGCAGTTCTGCAGTTAACCCCGGCGCAACAGAAACCTGCAATTCTGTTGATGATGACTGTGATGGCGATACTGATGAAGGCGGGGTTTGTGATGATTGTGAAGAAGGCACAACACAGCCGTGCGGGGAAACTGAAGAAGGGGCGTGTTCGTATGGCACACAGACCTGTGTTGACGGGGAGTGGGGAGAATGCGGAGGGGATTATCAGGGGCCTGAGTCTGAAACCTGCGGAAACGGAATTGATGAGGACTGCGACGGGCAGGATTTGGAATGCGGCGAATGCAACTATGATACCTTTTATGTATGCGGCAATGCGGCTGAGTGCAACACAGGAATCAGCGGATGGAACACAGGGAATGATTCTGCGGGATGCTGTAATTCAAAATCCTCGCCCTGCAAAACAATAGGTGCGGCAGTCGCGAAGATGACTGCGGATGACACCTTGATAATCGGGAACGGAATCTACACAGGCGAGAATCCTACTGACAACAGCAATCAGATGTATTATTGGGGTGCACGCGGCCTGCCTTCAGGTGAAAAAGGCGAGGGGGACACCTGGCGCGACCGGAGTTTCACAACAGTAAAGGCGGAAGTGCCTTTCGGGGTTATCCTTGATGGTTCGTATACTTACCCCGATACAAATGGTTATGCTGTGATGCTTTTTATGGAGAACAAATCCTATCTTCATTTTGACGGGCTTATTCTTTTTAGGACTTGGGCTAATTTCCATAAAGTGGACCATATAAAGATTACACGTTGTGGGTTTATTGAAGCCGCTCCGTTCTTTGAGGGGTGCGATTATGAGCCAAATAATAGTTGCGGGGTTGCGTATAATCTTGGATTTTCCAATGCTTCTAATGTGCTTGTGGAATATTGCTTTGCCATCGGGGAGGGGAGATATAAGTTTGGGGTTAGCAAGGGAACAGGGCCGGATACAAGCAGAAATATAATTTTCAGGCACAATGTCAGCAGGTATGATTATTACTATGATGACCCTGTCAGGGACAGTGGTGTCTTTGGCGAGATATCAAATTTTGCAAACTACCAGCAGAGGGAAGTCATTTTCCAGAATGATATTGCAATAGATGGCCTTGACTTCAGGTCGGTCGATACTTCAAGGCCTGCAGGGTTTATGTTCCCCAATGGCTGTGAATCTTCGACAGTGGAGGGCTGTATTGTCCTGAATTCCTACTCTACAGGGGCAATTTTAGCGGAAGGCACGGTCAATGAAAGGCTGGATGTGATAAATACTGTGCTTTGGGACATGCATGAGAGTGATCGCCCCAACAATGGCCAGATAGGCGGAATACGCGTAAATGACGATTACGGCAAATCAAACTTCCGTTTTGTCACATCAGGCAACAGTGACACAAGCAGGGCTTGGGAGCATAAGGCTAATTATCCGGGCGGTCCTTCGAACATATATAATTCCATACTTTACAATTTCTATGCCTTGTTGGATCTCCCTGATTCAAAGAAGTGCGCAAACCAGAGTTTTGACGTCGACCATTCTCTTTTCTACAATAATGTTTGTGACGGGAGAACGGGAACAAACCCGATTTTTATGAACCCGATTGACGGCAACGGCCTCACATACCTGCCGATGATTGATGTGGGCTCGCCACTTTATACTGCAGGCGCCGACGGCCAGCCTGTGGGCGCAACAATCCTGAAGAAAATCGGAGTTGAGGGCACATTCTACGGTGATGAAGGCTGGGATGAAGTAACTGACGAAGACCTGTGGCCGTGGGAGTATGAGAATGAGTTTATGGAGTATATGTGCGATAACAGTTACAACGAGCACGAGGGTGAGACTGACCTTTCAGGCAACCCTGTTGATTTCCAGCGTGGCTTCTGCGAGCCGGGAAACGGACTATATGGCGGGCCGAGAACATTAACCTCATACATCTGGGAATATCTGGGAAATCCAATGCCTGAATGGGTTTATGGCGACAGCCCGCCGCCTCCGCCCGAATGTGGCGAGGGCGAAATATTCAGCGAGTGCAGTTGCGGCGCCGGAACTTATGAGGATGGTTATTGCTGTTCAGGCGAGTGGCAGAACTCGGAGTGCGGCGAATCCTGCGAACCTGAATGTGTGGTGGATGATGACTGCCCGCTGTTTACGTGCTGCAAGCACGCAGGAGAATGTAATGCGCAGTGCAAGATTTCAATGGGCGGACTCACATACTATATAACACAGTGGCAAATTGGCGAGATGTCACTCACACAAATCATTGAAAAGGTTGCCGAATGGAGTGGCAGCGGAGCTGCGTGCCTGAATTAGCGGCAGCAATTAAACCCGCACCGGAAATCCACTCCCTAATCGTTTATTAACCCTTAATTGATTACATTATATGCCATGCCACAGTTCATCTCACACCCGCTGATTAAGCCCGATACAATAGAAAGCAGAATCTATCAGGAAGTGCTGGCGGCGCGCGTTCTGGAGATGGGAAATTCCCTTGTTGTCGCCCCCACTGCGCTTGGGAAAACTGTTGTTGCAGTGCTTGTTGCCGCGCACAGGCTGCAGGAAAACAAGGGCTCAAAAATAATCTTTCTCGCCCCCACCAAACCCCTTGCAGTACAGCACCTAAAAAGCTTCTCAAATTTTATGGTCCCTGAATTCGGAAAATCCGCTGTCCTAACAGGCACGACCTCGGCAAAGGAGCGGAAAAAGGCATGGGATGAAAATACGTTCATTTCAGCAACACCTCAGACCGTTGAAAACGACTTAATAGGCGGGAGATTGAAATTAACTGATGTCTCATTGGTTATTTTTGACGAAGCACACCGTGCTGTGGGGGATTATGCCTATGTTTTCATCGCCCAGCGCTACATTTCACAGTGCAAAAACCCGCTTATTCTCGCTTTGACAGCATCTCCCGGGGGCGAACAGCAGCACATTCAGGATGTCTGCAAAAACCTGTTCATAAAGAATGTTGAAATCAAGAGCACGGAGGATGCCGATGTCAAGCCCTATGCAAATCCCATTGAAATGGAGTGGGTTAAGGTTGATTTGCCTCCTAAATTCATGGAGGCAAAGAAACACCTTGAAGATTACATGCGCGAGCAGTTAGTGTTCCTCAAAAAATTAGGGTATGCGCGCACAATAAACACGCGCCTCCTTGGCAAAAGGCAGATGCTTGAACTGCAGTCAAAAATCCGCAGGGACCTTTCAACAAAAGCAAGTTCAATGCCGAGTTTGTGGGTTGCTGTTTCACGCTCCGCCGCTTTGCTTAAAGTTTCCCACGCCCAC
>JBDRDO010000042.1:0-16407 GCA_043820655.1 Candidatus Iainarchaeum sp.
AAAACCTGTGCGGGGATTGCACACGCATATGCGGGAACGCTGATTAACAGGTGTGCCGATAATATGCTGCGCACGCGTAAAACACTTGTTGTTTGTGTGCGTGAAACCCCCCTTAGCACGCCCGCGCTCGAGGCGCTGCACAAGATTTCCCTTGCGGGCGGGATTGTTTTCCCCCTTTCCCCAGGGTTTTACCACAAACCCCGGGAACTTAAGGATTTGGAGAATTTTATTGCGGGAAAAGTAATGGATTTAATAGATTTGGACAATAACCTTTACAAGCGCTGGAAATAAAGCAAACTCAGGATTGGGAAAGGAGGCATGGTAAAATGGGATTCAGGGAATTTGTTGAAAAGCTTGAGAAAGAGGGCAGGGCTAAAAAAATTAAAAAGCAGGTTTCAAAAAAGTTTGAGGCAGCGGGTTTAATGGCCGCAATGCCTGAACAGCCCTTAATTTTTGAAAAAGTTGAGGGAAGCGAGTTCCGCACCGCGGCAAACTTCTTCAGCACAAAGGATTTGATTGCCGAATATTTTGGAATTAAAACCCCTGAGCTTATTCCCAAAATGATTAATGCGCTTGACAATCGCTCCGAGCCCGAGGTTGTTGACAACGCGCCGTGCAAAGAAATTGAAATGCCCGTGGACCTTGACAAGCTTCCGCTGTTGCACCACTTTGAGGACGAGGGCGGAAATTACGTTACTTCAGGGATTGTTTTCGCGCGGGATAAGGAGCTGGGGATGAACCTTTCATTCCATCGCGCACTGCAGATTGGGAAAAACAAATTTGTTATGCGCATACTTGACAGGCACCTTAAGGAATTCATTGACCGTGCAGGCGGGAAGCTTGACGCCGCGTTCTGCATAGGCATGTCCCCAAACCTGCTTTTGGCAGGCGCAACTTCGGTTGATTTGGGAATTGATGAATTCGGAATTGCGAATACACTTGAACCTTTGAAAATGACAAGGGCGAAAGGGATTGATGTTATGGTTCCCGCCGAGACCGAGTTCGTGCTTGAGGGGCGCTTTACAGGGGAAACCGCAATGGAGGGCCCTTTTGTTGACTTGACAGGCACGATGGACGTGCAGAGAGAACAGCCAGTTTTTGAGGTAACAAAAATAACGCACCGCAAAAATCCTATTTATCATGCCTTGATGTCCTCGTATTACGAGCACAGGCTGTTGATGGGCATGCCAAAGGAGCCGACAATATTCAGCGAGGTTGAGAAGGCGGGCGTTAAATGCAAAGATGTTTTTGTAAGTACAGGCGGATGTTCATGGCTGCACGCAATTGTGCAGATTGAGAAGCGCGCGGAGGAAGACGGAAAGAAGGCAATTGATGCCGCGCTGAAGGGGCATAAATCCTGCAAGCACGTGTTTGTTGTTGACTCGGACATTGACATTTACAATCCGCAGGATGTTGAATGGGCAATGTCAACGCGCTTTCAGGCGGACAAGGATTTTGTTATGAAGCCCGGGGAGAAAGGCTCGAGCATAGACCCCAGCGCAGACCCAAACACAAGGGCAACATGCAAGGCAGGGTTTGACTTAACAAAGCCGCTGGAGGCAAAGGGCAAGAACTTTTCTAAAGTTCCTGTGCCGGAAGTAGACGCATCAAAATACTGACAGGGAGCAGCAAAAAATGGAACTAACACAAGGAGAAAAGGAAATGCTTGAGGGCAGGCATGGCAAAGCCGTAAAGAAAAGCATGGAAATTTTAAATGCGTTGGGGGAAATTTTCGGCGCTAAAAGAATGGTTCCTGTTGCAAGCGTTCAGGTTGCGGGCGTTTCCTACGATAATCTCGGGGATGCGGGGCTTGAATTTCTGGATGAAATGGCAAAGGACGGAAAAGTGCGCGTTCTCACAACATTAAACCCTGCGGGAATGGATATGGAAAACTGGGAAGCATTGGGAATTCCCCCTGAGTTTGCGGAAAAGCAGAAGCTTGTTATCGAGGCTTTTAAAAAAATGGGAATTATTGCAACCTGCACCTGCACCCCCTACCTTGTCGGTAATTTGCCAAGGTTCGGGGAGAACATTGCTTGGAGCGAGTCAAGTGCCGTCTGCTATGCAAATTCCGTTCTCGGAGCAAGGACAAACCGTGAGGGCGGGCCCAGTGCTTTGGCTGCGGCACTTACAGGCAAAACCCCCGAATTCGGCCTGCACCTTGATGAAAACAGGCAGGCGCAGGTTAAGGTTGAACTTGGGACTGAAATTAAAGGTGCATTGGATTTCGGCGCGCTTGGATATGTAATCGGAAATAAAATAAAAAATAAAATTCCGCTTATAATCGGCATTGAAAGCGCGAGCACTGAGGAACTCAAAAGCCTCAGCGCAAGCATTGCAACTTACGGGGGCACGGCAATGTTCCATATTGAGGGCGTAACCCCTAACAAAACCGAAACCCCGAGTGAAAGTTTCACAGTCGAACTTAAGGACATTACAGAGGCAAAGGAAAAGATGAATTCCGGGGCAAAGGGGGAGGCGGACATAATCAGCATCGGCTGCCCGCACGCAAGCATAAACGAGCTTGCGAAACTGGCGGAGCTTCTGGAAGGGAAAAAAGTAAAGGATGGGAAGGAATTCTGGATTTGCACAGCAAGGCAGACAAAAAAGGCGGCGGACGCCGAGGGTTATACAAAAACAATTGAAGCTTCAGGCGCTAAATTCGCGTGTGATACATGCATGGTTGTTGCTCCCATTAAGGGCAGGTTCAAGTGCATTGCAACAAATTCAGCGAAAAGCGCGTATTACTGTTCGGGAAGGCACGGGTTTAAGGTCAATCTTGAAAGCATGGAAGACTGCGTAAAGGAGGCGGTTGAATGAGCGGCGGAACCTGCGGAACTGCAAGGGAGGGCATGAAATGACCGAACTAAAAGGCAGGAAAATCTGCGGCGGAAAGGCAGGCGCGGAAGCCATTGTCTCAAAAGATGGGATTTCATTTTATGGGGGAGTTGACCCTGACACAGGTATTGTAATTGAAAAAGGGCATGATTTGGAGGGCAAGTGCATCGCGGGAAAGGTTTTGGTTTTCCCCGCGGGCAAAGGGAGCACTGTTGGCTCGTATATCCTCTACAGGCTTAAAAAGAACGGCAAGGCACCGGCGGCAATAATAAACGCGGAGTGCGAAACAATTGTTGCCGTGGGGGCGATAATTTCCGAAATACCGTGCGTGGATAAGATAGATATTGCGAAGATTGTGGATGGTAAATCCGTCGAGGTTGACGCAGACGCGGCAACGGTTAAAATCGAGGACTGAAATAGCATGGACTTCTACATAACCAAATTAGGCGGAAGTGTAATTACAAACAAGGAATCAGGCGAAGCCAGCGTGCGCGAGGAAGCAGTTGCACGAATCGCAGACGAGATTAAGCGTGCTTCTACCAAAGCACAATTCAAGCTTGTTGTTGTTTTGGGCGCGGGGCCTTTCGGGCATGTGCCTGTTGAGAAGTACGGGATTAATAACGGCGTCCGCACAGACGAGCAGAAGAAGGGTTATGAAGAAACGCGCAAGTCAATGCGCAGCCTTGCCGGGAAAATTACAGAAATCTTCGCAAGCCAGGGCGTGAATGCAAAGGATGTCCAGGACAGCGCGGGGATAAAACAAAAAAACAAGGATGTTGTTGAGTTCGAAACTTCACATATTCGGCAAATCCTTGGGCAGGATAATTCCACAATTCCACTCATGTACGGCGACATGGTTCCCGATTCTGAATTAGGGGCAAGCGTAATAAGCGGGGATGTTATTGTCTCGCACCTTGCAAAAAAATTAAATGCAAAAAAGGTTTTCTTCGGTACGGATGTTGACGGAATTTACAGTTCAGACCCTAAAAGCGACAATGGGGCAGAGGCAATAAAAAAAATAACTTCGGAAAATTTCAGTTCAGTCCTGGAAGGGGTTTCAGGCTCAAGTGCAACAGACGTAACAAGCGGAATGCGCGGCAAGCTTGAAAGCATTCAAAAAAACCTTTCAGGCGTGCACACCGTGGTTTTTAATTTGAATACTGCCGATAATTTATACAGGCTCCTTAAAGGGGAAACAGGAATAGGGACAGAGGTGTTATTGTAATGCAAGACGGCGCCCCAAAAGCAAAGGAACCGCCCGCGGAACACGTTGTCCTTGTTGATGAGAACGACAATGTCCTTGGTTATGAGGATAAAGAAACAGCGCACAACGGCGAGGGCAAACTGCACCGCGCAATCTCAATCTTCATTTTCAATGAGAAAGGGGAAATGCTTATCCACAGGCGCGCTGAAGGAAAGCGCCTCTGGGGCGGCTATTGGACGAATTCCTGCTGTTCCCATCCGAGAAAGGGAGAGGATTATTTACAGGCTGCTGAAAGGCGTTTGCAGGAGGAACTGAAGTTCTCGGCAAAGTTGCGCCCTTTATTTAAGTTCCAATATCAGGCAAAATTCGAAGACAAAGGCAGTGAAAATGAGTTGGATCAGGTGTTTGCAGGAAGATATGACGGGGAAGTAAACCCGAATCCAGATGAAATCGCGGAGTTTAAGTTTATTGCGCCCGAAGCCCTTGTTCAGGACATGGCGAAAAACCCCGGCAAATACACCCCATGGTTCAAAAAGGTGCTGAATCAGGTTATCGAGGCGGAGAAAACAAATTAGGCTGAAAGGAGGTAATAAAATGGAAAAACTATCTGATTCGGAAACAGGATGTTGCCCGAGGTTTGATCCCAAACCATGGGACGGGAAGGAAATAAAGTGGAGCAACAAATTATTCTTAAAGGCCAGAGTAGTGAGTTTTTTCCATATTCCGCTGAACTTTGGCGGGGTTATGGTTAAGAACATGGAGGCAATCCAGAAAGCGGGTGCGCTTGCCCCTGAGCCTGTTTTGCTCTCCGATGAAAGTTCAATGTGGGGCTCGGACATTTACATTGCGGTAAGCAAGGAAGTTCCGGGGGCGGAAATGGCAAAAATATCCGGGACATTCCTTTCAAAAGTTTTTGAGGGGCATTACAAAAATGCAGGCAAGTGGGCCGGGGAAATGGATGAATATGTGAAATCAAAGGGAAAGGAAACAAAGAAGATGTACTTTTTCTACACCACCTGCCCCAAATGCGCGGAACATTACGGGAAGAATTACACGGTTATTCTGGCAAAGGTTTAGGTTTTGAGAAGTTTCCTAACTCTCATAACAGGCAAATCCTGCCCATCCAAAATTTCATTAATCCGCGCCTTTTCCTTTCCCAGTCCTTTCCAATCAACGACAATTTCCTGCACTTTTTCCGTGCCGGCTTCTATTGCCTTGTTCAGCATTTCGGCATCAAAACTCTGCAGGGCATATTCAGGAACAATATGTGAAAGTGCGTAATTTGTGCGCAAAACAAGCTTTGAAAATTCCTGCGCATAGTGCCCGCCGCCGATTCCTATTGCGATTTTTTGTTCATCTGAGGGCTCAACAAATGTGTTGTGCATAATTACGTCGGCAATTGCTTTTGCCGCGGTTTCATCCTTCCACTGCCCCTCCGAGGAGCCGAGTTCAATAAAAACCGCGGGCTTCTCCAAAAAGGGGCCGTGGTGCGTAACTTCAAGCATTACGTCATACTTTGCAAGCGCGCTTTTGTTTTTTTCTTTTTGCCCCTGCAAACCCAGCAAATAATTTTTGAGCATAATTGCGCTTGTGGGGACAAGCGTTTTTTGCTTCCCCCCGAATGAATTATCCCCGCCCCAGTTTCCTATGCCGTGCGCGGTTAATGTAGGCTTCCCTGATTCCGAGCGGTGCTTTGATGCAAAAATGTAAAAGTCGGTTTCCAATTCATTCAGCGAATCCGCGAATATTTGCTCCTCATCAATAAAAACCAACTGCAGGTTTTTGTTTTCCGCGCTTTTGTATATTTTCTTTCCGAGGAATTCTTTCTCCCCTGCGGCAAAACCGTAGCCCTCAACAAGCCTTTGCGCAATATTCAATCCTGCCAAATCCGTGCCTGAGACTATTATTGAGTGCATTAATAGCATGTACGGGGATTATTTTTTATAACTCTGCCCCAATTTTTCAAAAACAGTTTCAATTGCTTCCAGTGAACTGTTAACCTGCTTTGTAACATTGTGGTTAAACCCTGCGCGCAAATCATTCCTTTCCGCGTGCGGCGCGTGTGCGAATGAATACTTCAGTTTCTTCCTGTTCACTAAGCCCGCATCAAGCATCCTCTTCAGATGATACCGCAATAACTTATCCGAAATTTTCTTCCCGCCCTCATTAATATACGCATGAATCTCCCTTGAAGTCGGCTCCTTCTCCTGCGCAACCTGCATAATAAAAAGCGCATCCAGAACATCCAGAATTGTGGAGCGCGATTCCTTCTCGGAAATCAATCCAAACGAAAGCGCAAACCAGCGCAATAACGAGCGCTTTGTCATTGAAACCTCGGGCGGCATGTCCATCGCGCGGATTGTATAGGCTCCGCGAATCAATCCAGCTTCCGGCAGTTCAGCAGCCATTTCCCTTCCTCCGCAATTCAAAAAACCAAAACAAAAGCAATAAAACAAATACACTTTTTGTCTCGGTAATTAAGTATTGGGGAGGTTGTATTTAAACTTATTGGGGGCGCTTCTCAGCGTCCATTATTTCTTTTGCCTCCCTAATCACGCGGTGCCCAAACAGAACCAATAGTTTGTTTGATGGAGTATGAATTAACTTAATAATTTCCTTAGCAGTCTTCTGCCTGCCTATTTTTTCATATTGGGGAATTATTTTCTCAAATTTACTGACAAAAATGGCATAATGGTTGTCGAGTTTTTCCTTTTGCCCGATTATTTTTCTCGCTTCTTCGGGCGTTTTTGGCCCGCCATTTTTATTCAGTTTATCAATGCTTGAAACTAGTTGTTCCATTTCTTCCTTCAGTTTAGCAGATTTACTGCGGGCTGCATTAATATGCGAGATCTGCCTGTGCCTTAATGCAGTTTTTTCAAGCATTTTTTCGGTTTGTTGTGCTTTGCATCCAGCCATCTTTTTTGGAGTTGGCTTTTTCAGTTTAATCCGCCTTGGCATTATAACAAAACACCTGAAGAACTATAATAATCTGCCTGCCGGAACCATGCCTGCCAGAACTAGTTCGCATATTGTTTTTTAAGCACTCTCAGGCAGAAGTATTTAGAAAGGCTTTTGAAAGGCATTTCATGTGTTTGGATTTGGGGGTGGAATTTTGCTGTCAATAAATACTCATTTTAACCCGTTTCGCCTTAGGCTTAGCGACAAGAAGCCTGTGGAGCTGTGTGTTGAGATAATAAACAGGGGAGATAAGACAATGATGCTTACAATGGAAATGGCCCTGGCAAGGCAGTTGTCCTTTGATAAATCAGGCATAGTAAGGAGCAAGGTGCAGAGGATTGATAAGTTTCTGCCCGGGCAGAAGAAGGTTGACTACTTTAATATTTACCCTAAAGCATTGGCAAAGCGCGGGGAGCAGGGTGTTTTACTGCGCGTAATGGAGCACTACGGCGACTGGGATTTTGTTGAAAGGTCGCACGTAAAAAAGCTCGGTCTGAAGGTTGAGGAATAGGCGCGCGGTTTTATACATAACTGCGGGGAAAACTATATATATCTCCGCAGCCTTATATAGTTCCTAGGTGATGTGCTATGGCAAGGCTCAACAGGACTGCATTAATTAAAAGGATTAAGCTCCAGGGGGGTTCAAAAGCACTATCTGGAAATACCCTCTCTACTTTCAGGGGCAAGGTTGATGCTCTTTTGAAATTAGAGTCGGATTCAAATCCGAACATCAGAAGCCTGGCGGGGCTCAAGACTTACTTTAAGGAGATAGATTTCGGATTGCGCACTAAGAAATTGGAAGAAACCGGCGTCCCGCAAGTCGCGCAGATGGTCAAGTCGGCATTGGAGGTTCTTGACGGAATGATTGCCGAGGCGTACAAAAAGACGTATGTCGAGGACCACTACAAAGACGTGTTTTTAGATAACAAAGGCAACTTTAGGAAGGAATACTCCTTTTTTGCCGATCCGAAAGTAATGATGGGTCTGTTTTCTTACAGTGCCGGCACTGGCACAATTCTCTCCGAGTTGCGCGATTTGCACAAGGCCACCACTGCGGAGAATCTTGGGCGGCTTTCTGACAAGTATGGCGAGGCACTGAGGAGAGTTACCCAAGATGATAATCGTTATGGAACAAAGCCCCCGAATAGTTATCAGGATGCGTATTTCCGTACCGTCCGCAAGCTTCTGATTCAGTCCTATAAGGAACTTATCAAGCTGGCGGATCGGAAAAAATCGGCATTACAGAAAAAGAATTGATTTTGTTATGTAGTCAGATGCTACATAACTATGTCCTGTTTCCCCCGCCGCGTTGCTAAACGGCAACTATTTTAACCGAAAAGCCCTTATTTTTGGGATGAAAATGGCCGCTAAAAAGCCTGTCAAACCACCCAAATGGAACCCGGTCTCCGAAGCCCTTTTCAGGGATGTTCTGAAAATACAGGGGCGCGTAATGCGCGAACACGCCTTTGTGCGCGAAATAAAGGATCCCTTGGTCAAGCGCGAGACCGTAATGTACATTGACCATATAGAGCGGGCGCACCCCCGGGACCTGTCCGAAATTATACACGCAATACAGTATTTGCTCCCTACAACAGAGGCCGCCGATAAGGGGTTGGGGCTGAACCTCCGGCGCCTTCTGGAAATCGCGCGTAAGCGCGCAAAAGAGTTTAAGGAACTCAATTAAACCCCCTTGCCTGCAGGGATACAAGCCATCTCCAACCCTGACTTCTACATAACTATCTCGGGCGCGAAGCAGCAGGCCCGTTCCATTCATAGCCACTCCGGAAAACCCCTTTCACGCCCCCGCAAATTTCCCGCCTGTTTTTTCACGTTTTTCAATATTTCCCGAAGGGATTTTACAGCATAATGAAGGTTAGGCTTTATCTCGTAGGTAAAATAAGGGTAATTTATACCACATCGGAATAACAATACTGGAATAAAGGGGGTTATTTTGGCTGTTTAAGCACTTTTAAGCCAAGTAGGGGCAAAATTGGCAAATCTTCAGAGGCACTTCGCGTTCTGTATGATCCCGAACTAGGGCTACTATGTTGTAGGGAGCAGCCATTTGGGCAACACTCCTTCTGTGTTATGTAGAAGTTGGGTCTGATTTTCGTCTGTGTGCGCCAAAATATGCTCGCGTTTTTCTTCCAAGAGTGCCTTTACCTCGTCAAACAGGCGGGGATTGCGTGTTTTCTTACTTCGTCCGGTACTATTCATTCCATCTCTCAACTTGCAAATCTCCAAAGCACCTTCTTTTGTCAAATGCCCGCCAGATTTTATGATTTCAAGCGCTTGGGTCCACTTCCGGAAATCCTCGCCCTTCTGCGTGTAAAATGTCTGCCTGGAGAAGAAATCCGCCAGGGCGAACACGTCAGCAAAGTTTTCAACCACGTAGTGGCATACATTCTGGTGATTCCCGGTTTTCTTTTGCCATTGGATGAAGCCAAACCCGAACTTTTCCTTTATTTCTTCGAGTACGCGCCTATCCTTTTCCCGTATTACAATTCTGAAGCTGGGCATTATCCTTATTGGAAATGCCTTGTGTTTCCGCTTATTCTTCCGGCTGGTTTTCCTCGGCTTGCGGTCAATGTAACGCTGAATCCCTATGCTGAAGCAGCCCTCCCCTTCAACAAAGCCCATAATGTAGTCGTCAGAAATCATTCACTAAAAATAGGCGATTGGCGCATTTAAACGTTTTGAGAGAGTACGTTTCCGGTGCCGCAATTACGCAGCCTCGACCACGAACAAATAATATTTTGAGGGGTACTGGCGCCTCTTCAATATTTTTTCCCCATTTTTCAGTTTTTCTTTAATCTTGTCTCGCTCAATAAAGTACGGTTCCAGTGACTTTCCCTTCACGCCCAGTCCGTTTTCAATAAGCATTTTTTTAATCTCGTCCGGGTCAAGGACATAAGGGGCTTTGTCCTCTAAATATGTCTTGTAAGCTGGTCGGTATGTTATAAGCAGCTTGGCCCCCTTCCCGCCGAATTTAACCAAATCGGTCATCTTTTTAAGCGCCTTTTTTGTCCTTTCAATCGCCAGCGGCTTCTCTGCAGGGTCGGCATACTGCGCCTCCCAGTGCAGTGCATCAAGTGAATACACAAGGTCAAAATGTCTTGGCAGTATTGTATTTTTTGTCGCATTCGGATTTGCAAAATCCCCGCGCTCCAATTTTATGCGCGCCTTTTTGGCACCCATCTTCCGAAGCTCCCATCTGCCCCTCGCGCGCATGAGCCCGTACTTATCCCTTGCCTCTATGTGAATGCCGGGGAATTCCTTTTTGAGCCACATCTCGTGCGTAAGGTCGCCTGCGCCGATGCTAATCACCGAAAGCGGCCTCTTTTTTTCCGCCTTGATTTTCCCGAGCTCCTCAACAAGTGCCTTGTGGCCTTTAATTACAACCTCCTTCTCCGTCATATGTGGCCAAAGCGCATTTGCGGTAACCGGCATTATCGGGTGAATTAATTTTGCCAGTCTTTCCTCGGTTTTTGAAGCGGTGAATTTTCTCTCGGCGAACTGCTCGAAGTCGTCTTGTTCATATAATTTTTTGAGCTCCCTTGTCCGCTTGGATATCGGCTTCATTGCTAAAACCTAAGTGCATCCTGCAATTTAAACCTTCCCGTGGCGATATAGTTATGTAGAAGCCAGCACTATTTTCTGGCTTTTTAATCCTTGCCTATTTTGCTGAAAGTGCTGTTGCCGTGCGTTATCGTTGCTTCATAGTAGACAACACCTTTTATTTCATCAAATGAGTATTTTTTAAGTTCCCCCTCGACAGGGCGCCATATCTCTCCTTCGCTGTCGTATTTGTGGGTAATAATAATATGCCCTTTATCCACAGTAACTCCCAGCGCGGCAGGAAAGACAACTTCCCTGCTGATTTTGTTGCAAACCGCCAGTATTTCCCCTGCCTTTCCCCTGTACCCTCTGGACCCCCTGTGCAGAACCACCCCGCCAACCGATACCGCATCGTGTTTGAACTTCCCCTTGCGCAATTTCTCAAGCGTAATGCCGGGCTTTTCGAAAGGATTCCTTTTCCTGAGCATAAATAACAAACGTCTCCCTTGGCTATTTAATCCTTTATGCCCCCCGGCATTTCGGATGTTTGGCTTATTCCGCCAGTTCCCTCAGCCTGCCGAACCAGTGCCCGCCTTCCTGCACCTTTGCCCTGTAAAAGCGCGCACTGCCATCCTGCAGTTCGAGCTTTTCAAGAAGTTTTCCAAGCGCGTATATCCCCGCGTTGTACCTTTCCCAGCCCGCGCCCTGCTTCGGCCCGTGCAAAAAAAGCGGCATAAAGCCAAGCCCGCCCTTCATTTCCTGCTTTACGCAGAAAAATACGGTGGGCCGTTCATCCGCATCAATCACCTTAAGCCCAGGCCCTATCTTCCGCTCAACTCGCCTTTGCCCGTAAAGGAGAAACAGCGACCCCGCAGGTGCGCTTTCCAGCGCATGGATGTCCTTTTTCTTTTTCGGATCGAACCTTTCGCTCCCGTGCTGCATTATGGTGCCAGCACCCCGGGCTTCCGCTTTCTTAAGCTTAGCCATGAGCCCCTTTTTTGCCACGTTTCTTCCGTGCATTGCAGCACTTTTCCCTGCCCGCATCGGCCGCGCATAAGGGTTATTTTTCCTAAGCATAAATAACAAACAGCGCGCGTGAATTTAACCCTTTGCCCCTGCGCGAAACAAAAAAGAACTAGTTGCAGTGCCTTATTTCCTTGCCTTCTTCCCGCCGAAGATTTCATCAAGCTTCCCAATTGACTCAAAAGCGCGCAGAACCTCAAGCGGAATAGCGAAAACAACAGTATTGCTCTGGTCGCTGCTCAAATCGTTTAAAGTGTTAAGCGTGCGTAAATGCATTGCCCCCGGCGCCTTTGAAAGCATCATAGCGGCCTTGCTTAGGTTTGTTGCCGCCTCAACCTCCCCCTGCGCCTTGATAATAACCCCGCGCTTCTCCCTCTCAGCCTCAGCCTGTTTTGCCATTGTCCTTTTCAAATTCTCAGGCAGCTCAACATCCTGCATTTTAATTCCTGTAACATCAATTCCCCAAGGGTCGGTTTCCTTATCTACAACAATCTCAATTTCCTGCGCAATCTCATCCCTGTTTGCCAGAACCTCATCCAGACTCTTATTTCCAATAATATCCCTCAGCGCTGTCTGCGCATACTGAGCAACAGCATACATATAATCCTGAATATTCAGCACAGCCTTCTCGGGGTCCTTAATTGCAAAGTAAACAACCGCATTAACCCTTACTGGCACGTTATCCTTTGTCATAACTTCCTGCTTCGGAATGTCAACAGTCTTAATCCTGACATCCACTTTCCTGTATGTCTGAACAACGGGAATCAGAAAATTAATTCCCGGGCCCATTATGCCCGCATACCTTCCCAATGTGAATTTAACCCCGCGCTCGTACTCATAAATAATTTTAATCATCATGAGCAGGAGCACCACAAGCACAATTAGAAAAGGAAAGAACAATGCCGCCAGTGCAAAAAAAAGTCCATCTAATGCCATTGCAATCACTTAATTTAAGGTGGGAGAACTATAAAAAGTTATTCTTCTGCCATTTAATCATTTTCCCCAGCACGAAACATGCCCTATATCCTTCATTGTGAGCAAACCAGGCTGTGCCTTGATTACGGAAGGGATGGAATTCACAAGCGTGGCAATAGTCGCACTGTCGCCGTGCACCCCGCCGTGCACAATGCTGTTCAGAGTTGGTTTCCCCTCAATATACACGGCATCCTTCGGCTCTTCAGCGCCAACATACATCCGTAAATCAAGCGTTATAACTTCCTTCCCTCCGCGGTAGCCGCGCCCGATTTGTTTTATCCCTGTTGCCTGCCCTTTCTTTATCTGCAGGAACTCTGTCTTGAGGTCCTTTTCCGCAACCATCGGCTCAATTGTCTGCTCTATCCTGTCCAGCTTCCACCCCAACGAATCGGCAATCATTGCTATTGATTCCTTTGTGCCGGCATGCCCTAAAGTGCCCTCCGCAACTCGCCTTTTGAATTCCTCCACTTCCATCCCCGCGCCAACCTTCTTCTGCAGCGGCAGCCTCCGCTTTCCCGCATCAACAACCCTCTCAACCTTAATGCCTTCAACTTCCTCGCAAAGCCCGGTCATCTTCACAACAAGGCTGTCCATCAAAAACCCCGGGTTTACGCCAGTGCCCAAAACAGTCACGCCGTGTTTTTTAGCGGCAGCATCAATCTCATCCGCAGCCTCGCGGTTGTGCATGAAGGGATAGGAAAGCTCTTCGCTTGATGAGATAACATTCAGCCCGTGCCTTACACAATCAAGGATCTGCCCCTTTACCGCGCCCAGTGACGAGGATGTGCAGTGCAGCACAACATCCGCAGGCATTGAAAGCACGCATGCAGAATCATCAGAAACAAGCACGCCGGTTCCCTTGCCGTAATTTACGACTTCCGCCAGGTCCCTGCCCGCTATCTCGGGGTTTATGTCTATTGCGCCAACAGGAACTGCCCCGCGCTTAAGTGCAAGCTTTGCAGCCTCGCGCCCTATAGGGCCGAGACCGTAGAAAATAGCGCCAACACCTTCAGGCATAATCTGAATGGGGGTGGATGTTATTATAAATTATTGTCGCCGTTAATTATGTTATGTAGAAGTAAAGCCAATAATGAATTTATTTTTCCTTGGTTGTGGAATAAATCTCGCGCATAATTCCCTTAATTTCTTTCAGTTCCGCCTGCACTTCCTCAATTTCCTTCTCCGCCTTCCTGTTGACAGCGAAGTCCCGCTCAGCCTTAACCCTGTCCCTTTCTGCCTCCCTGTTCTGGCTCATTAAAATAACAGGCGCCTGTATTGCAGCAAGGCAGGAAAGCGTTAAGTTCAGCAGTATGAATGGGTAAGGGTCAAAAGGCCTCTGCCCTATCAGATAAATATTGGCGCCCATCCACACAAAAGTGTATGTGAAAAAGATAATTATAAATGTCCAGCTCCCCGCCCACTGTGTTATCCAGTCGGCAAGCCTCTGCCCCGCTGTCCTGTGCGTCCTCCCATACATAAGCTTGCGCATTGCCTCATCGCGCAGTTCCTTTTCATTCACTGCCTTGGCATCTCCCTTGCCGTCCATCTTCTCACCGCTCCTCAGATACAACTGTTTATCTTATTTAAATAACTTGCCCTTTAATTATTCGCTATGCCCGAGGCGAAACTGACAAATCTCGCGCTTTCCTACCTCCTTACCGAGCTCCGCCCCCTGCTTGAGGGCTCATTCCTGAATCGCGTGCAGGAAGTGGAAAGGGAAATTTACAAGCTTAAAATGCGCACTCCCGAAGGGAGCAAAGATTTAATCCTCTGCCCGCAGGCACTGTACTTCACCCGGTATAAAATTCCCGCAAAGCAGAACATGCACGGCTTCGGCGCATTCCTTAATAAGCATTTAAAAAACAGGAAACTTGCGCGCGTAACCCAGCACAACTTTGACAGGGTTGCAGTCCTTGAAATCGGGGAAGTCGGCGGGGCGGAAACAGCGCAGGAAGGGCGCGCCGGAAAGGCAGAGCAGGGCACGCAGAAGGGCGGCTATTATCTTGTCATTGAATTCCTCGCGGACTTCAATATTATCCTCCTTGACAATGAGAAAATAATCCTCCAGCCCCTGCACAGGCAGCAGTGGAAAGACCGCACAATAAAAAAAGGCGAGCCCTATAAATTTCCCCCCGCCCGCGGTCTTAACCCTGCGGAATTGAAGCAGGCTGAACTGCAAAAAATATTTGCCCGGAGTGACGAGGATGCGGTCAGAACCCTTGTTAAAAACATAAACATAGCCCCTGTTTTTGCCGAGGAAGCACTGCACCTTGCGAAAATAGATAAGCACACTGCCGCTAAAAAACTAAATCCTGCCGAACTTAAGCGCCTTAATGCAGGCATCCCTTGCCTTTACAGCACGCCATCCGGCACGCGCAAAAAACCCGCACTCTTCAAAAACACCCTGCTCCCTTTTGCTTTACAATCCTTTCCCGATGCAAAGGAAATCGATTCCCTGAACAATTACTTGGATGAGCTGTATTCCGCAGAGCACCTCACAAAAGAGGGCACTGCCCAAACAGAAGAAATTTCAAAGGAGCGCAGGAAAACCGAGCATTATCTCGCGCAGCAAACCGCGGCACGCGACACCCTGCAAAGGAAGTCGGATGAAAGCGCACGTGCTGCGGAACTGATTTACGCGCATTTTCCCGCGCTTGAGGAACTCATAAGCGCGCTTAAGGATGCGGAAAAAAGGAAAATTCCGCAGAAAGAAGTTATGTATAAGATGCAATCTGCGGCAAAGAAGGGCAATAAGGCGGCAAAACTGTTTGTTGATTACAATCCAAAGAATAAGGAACTAATCGTAGATTTGGAATGAAAATGGATGAAAGGGCAAACATGATTTGCAATGAATTCCCAACCAAGGGCTATTCCGCAGAAGCGGAACTAAGCTCCCTTTCATCCACAATAAACACATCGCTCACTGCAGTCACAGCGGAGTACGGAATCTTTATTGTACGTTCCTTTAGGTTCGCCCCTTTTGCCACCTTACTGTCCCTGTCAACCTCAACAAGCAGGAACTCTATGTCCCCGTTGTTTTCCGCAACAAGCAGGTCGCTAAGCTTGCCTATCTCGTCTCCCCTGTTGGTGATGACGCGTTTAGTTGCCAATTGCCTTGCAATAGTATACTTGTACATAAAATCACCTATTTATAAAAGTCTAACTTCTATTTAAACCTTGCGTTTTATTCCATATACATAACGGTTTTTACGCCCCCCTTTCCCGCCCTTTCCTCAAAAATGCCAAAAAATTCATATACATAACCTCTAATTAACGTTCAAAACCTGCCCAAAGCCCTAAAAAATGCATTTCCGCGCTTTTGCAACTATTTTTTATTGTTTCCCTGCCCTGTCCTATTTATGATTGACCCGAAATACCGTGCTGTTTTGGAACGCCAGAGATATGGCATTGCCGGAAACCACTCCGCTGTAAAAACCTGCGGCTGGTGCAGGAAATCATTGCGAGGGGAAGGCACATGCTATAAGGAAAAATTCTACGGCATCCGCGCGCACCGCTGTGTCCAGATGACGCCCGCTCTCCTGAATTGCAATCTCCGCTGTCTGTGGTGCTGGCGCGCTGTTGAATTTACAAAAGCAGAGTGGGGTGGGCCTGTTGATACGCCGGCTGAAATTGTTGATGCATGCCTTGCCGCACAGAAAAAATTACTGAGCGGATTTGGGGGTTACGAAAATACGGATAAGCAAAAGTTAGCGGAAGCGGAAAAGCCTCTGCACTTTGCAATAAGCCTTATTGGCGAGCCAACAATTTACCCGAAACTTCCTGCGCTTGTGAAGGAGATACATTCCCGCGGAATGAAAACATTCATCGTAACAAACGGTACTTGCCCTGAA
>JBDRDO010000043.1:0-6091 GCA_043820655.1 Candidatus Iainarchaeum sp.
TGGGCCCGGGCGGGATCGAACCGCCGGTTTCCGCCTTGTAAAGGCGGCGTCATAACCGCTAGACCACGGGCCCGCCGGACACATCCGGCGACGATGTGTGCGGCTTTTAGCCGCACTTGCTCGCTTTCGCTCGCAACCGCCGGACACATCCGTGCGTGATGTGCACCATCTCGCCTGACGCTCGATGACACTAATTTGACCGATTAAATTGCCTTGGGAAATGTTTTTATATGATTGAACCTTACTATTTGCATGGCTGTAGGGAATAAAATAAAGAAAACAGTTAACAAGCCCGCAGGAGTGCTTTTCAAAAACCTCCTTGGTAACTTGGAGCGTGACTCTTGGGAGATAATACACAAGGGTGAACTTGAGCTTGCAGGCAAGAAAAAGGCAATGGAGATTTTCGGGGTTTCTTCTATGTTCGGAGGCTCAACATTGCTATCTGCCTATGTGCATGGTGCAAGGTATGTGCCTTTTTTTATTAGAGTGCACGAGGTTTCCTCCGGAAAGTCGGAAATCCTTGCGATTGCCGGCGGTGCGGAGAAATTTTACGCAGAAGAATTCGGCCGTAATGAAAAGGTCGTTGAAAAGATTGTCAAATATTGTCTCGAAGCGCCAAAGCCTAAGCTGAAGCCTCTCTTTTAGTGCTAAACTGCACCGCCAATATTCACAAAAACAAATCCTTAAATAATACATCGGCACTATACCATCAGGTGTTGTTATGAGAAAACTGCTTTCATTCCGCGCGGGAGGCAGGACAATTCACTTGCCCCGCCTTATTGGTGCGTTCATCCTTTTCGCCGCACTGCTTATGTTCGTTAAGGTAAGTGCGGAAATGTTTGAATCATGGGACAATTTAAAGGCAGTAAATCAGTGCTTTGAATCCGTTGACCCTGCGTATGTTAACACATCATTTGAATACTGCCAGGACAAGGCAATGGACTCAATCGGGGTTTATGTAAGCGACCATCAGGACAAATTAACAAGCAGGCAGTTCTGGGAAGTTTTATTGGGGCCGATAGTAAGCGTTTTGATATGGCTTGCCGTGCTCTCTTTTGGGTGGATGCTTTACAAGGCAAGCGACATTGTTGTTGTTATTGATGACAATAATGCATCGCAGTTCGCGGGCTACTCGCTATATCCCAAGCCCGCAGTGCCGAAGCTTGGAAAAAGAAAAATAAAAAATAAGAAATAAGGCTTATGCGCTAAACGCAAAAGCCTTCGTATTCTTTAATTCAGGGACTGCGCCCCTTTTAATGCCCACAAGATATTTTACATCCATCTCATCGGCCTTCTTAGCCAGGCGTGATGTGATTATGCCGTCAAACACAACAGCATGCACTCCCTTCGCCTTGCCAAGCTTTTCAACAAGTTCCTTGACATCGCATTCCGCCTTTTTCTTCATGCTTTTGTCAAACAGCCTTGCCTTCAACTTTCCGCTGACAGCCTTCATTGCGGGTGCAAATGACTTTGCCTCCTCGGCAGTGAGTTTCGGCTCGGGCTTAACAGCCTCCCTTGGCTCGTAATCCCTGCGTGCGCCTCCAAACCCTCCGCGTGAATCCCGCCTCGGCGGGCCGCGTGAACCTCTGTCCCTTGAGCCGTAGCTCGGCCTTGAATCACGCCTATTGCCTGATCCATATCCCGGCCTTGAATCCCTGCTCCCTGAGCCGTAGCCAAGGCGCTCCCCCGAGCCATAACTAGGCCTTGAATCACGTCTGTCCGAGCCATAACTCGGGCGGGAATCGCGCCTGTCCGAACCGTAGCTCGGCCTTGACTCGCGCTCCCCCGAGCCATAAGCAGGCCTTGAATCGCGCCTGTCAGATCCATAACTCGGGCGGGAATCGCGCCTTTCACCTGAGCCATAAGCAGGCCTTGAATCGCGCCTGTCCGAGCCATAACTCGGTCTTGAATCCCTGTTCCCTGATCCATACTCAGGCCTGCGGTCTGAATAACTGCCTTCCCTGGATCCTGACCTTTCCCCGTTGCCACCGGGATATTCGGGCCTTGAATCGCGCCTGTCATTGTAATTGCCTGCCCCGTAGCCGTTGCCTTCTCCGCGCCCTCCATTGGAATCGCGCCTTGCCGGCTTTTCATCCCCAATGCTTACTTTCCTTTTCAGCGCAAGCAGTATTTCCTTCCCCGCAAGTTCCTCAACTTCCTTTCCATCGGGTGCATGCGCAATATATGCAACGCTTGCAATCTGCTTTAGCTTGCGTGCATTAAGCTCGCCGCCCCTGTCCCCGTCAATAAAAACAGTGAGCTTCTTCCTCCTGCTCAGCTGAATAACAGTGGGGCTTATCTGCGAGCCGCCCATTCCGATGACATTTTTTATTCCGTTTTTGAGCAGGTTCAAAACATCCGCCCTGCCCTCAACAACGATTATTTCCTCGCTGTCATCAATATCCGGTCCCGCGGGAATCTTGTCCCTGCCGTAGGCGCAGATTTTCGCCTTCCTAACGCCGCCGCGAATCTCATCCGCAAGCGCCTCACTTTCAGGCATCTGCTCCTTCATCATCTTCTGCAATAATTCCTGTGCCCTGCCCTTTATCAGGTCCCTTTTTGCGCCGCGAACATCCTCTATGTTTGTTATATTGAACTTCGCATCGCACGGCCCGACTTTATCAACAAGCTCCACAGCAGCTGCGAGAATGCTTGTCTGCGCAGTGTCCATGCTGCTCGGCACTAAAATCTCGCCCTTGGTTTTGCCAAGGCTGGACTTTGCGTTTATCTCAATCCTCCCGACCTTTCCGTTCTTCTGAAGCTCCTTGAGGTCCATGTCCTCCCCAAGCAAGCCCTCACTCTGCCCGAAAATCGCGCCGATTATATCAGGCTTCTCAACAATTCCCGAGATTCCAAAATCTATATGGATCATGTATTTTACGGTATTTAAATAAGTTTTAGCCATGTAATTCCCTCCTGTGGCTGTCATTGCATTTTGCTGTCTGCAATTTCTCCTTTGTATTTTCCTTTGCTTTTTCGCATCGGCTCTTGCCTTTGCAGAATTAGGGGTTTTTTCGGGAAACTTTTTATTTTTCAAGGATTTTTTTAAGTTCGCTGTTTTCAAGCCCTTCCACGAAAACTTCCTTTTTCCGTGACTTCAGGCCGCGAACAATCCTTGCATTTTTCCCGAATTTTTTTTCAAGGACCTTAATCAATTCCCTGTTTGCCTTTCCCTCTATTGGCTTTGCCTTGAGCGCTATTTTCAGCGCACCTGTGTCCCGGTTAAAACCGAGAAGTCCGGCGCATTTGGCGCCTGTTTTCACTTCAACAGCCAATGAAAGGCCTTTCTCAAGCATTTAAACCTAAAACCTAAAATTCAAACCAATTAAATTTTTGGCTTATTTTGGTTCAATATGGCATACTGCCCTTGGCAGCATACTTTGCCCTAATTCTGAGATAATTGCTGTTTGTTAGGGTATATTAATATATGGGTTCGGGCTTAATTTCTGCGGGGCGGTGTTTAAGCTTGGGTTTGCCGAAAAAGTTGAAAGGCACGAAACAGGCATATGCCGCGCTGCCGATGGTAGAAAAGCTTACGAAGAAGCATCCGCATCTTATGCCCTGGAAGGATGCCATTGAAGGCCAGGCAAGCGCATTCAAACTTGAGAAGCTGATAAACGGGCGAATGAAGAAGCAGCCAGAGCCCATGCCCTCTGGCTTTGAGATGTACGCGCGGCAGAGGCAGCGTGAACTGCTTATCCAGGATATAGATGCACTCATGGCCCCCGGCGCCGTTGACGGCATGATAAAGATAATAAACCGCGGCATAGGGAAACACCCTGCCAAGGGTGATATTATAAAGCACGCAATGCAGAGGAAGACATTCCTGAAGTACTGGGAAGAGGCCAGCAGCACCAACCATCCGACAAAGCTTGCAGACCTCATAAAGCGCATAAAGCGCATAAATACGGAGGACATGCGGTATCTGCTCCAATTTGTGGAGAACAAGAAAAAGAGGGTGGAGGGCTTCCGCCGCAGATAGGCGCATAAGGCAGGTTAATATGCCTGTTTGTGCTAAGTTCTGCGGGGCGTGTTTGCATGGGGCGGCTGCTAAATTTTATCTCAAAGGGGTTGCGTAAACTGGCCGCTCCTGGAAAAGAACGGGAAAGGGTTGTTGTGTTCCAAACAAAAAAGATAATGGGCACAAACAATATGGAAGAACTGAAGCGGAGTTGGGATGGGTTGCAGCGCCTCGATTTAGACCCCTTCCAAAAAGTCGCGCTCCAGAAGGTTATCCTTTTGAGGATTCGGGAACTTGAACAAGGCGGCAAAACATGACGCGTTACAGGAAAGGGGCGGATGCGGAAAGGGAGCTTATACACAAGCTTTTCAATCTGGGTTTTTCAGTTGTGCGCACGGCAGGCAGCGGCTCCACATCCCTGCCGGCGCCGGATTTGATTGCCCTGAGCAGGGAAAAGCGCCTTGCATTTGAAAGCAAGGCATGGAACGCCGCGTATTTGAATATCTCAAACGCGCAGATGGAAGAACTGCAGGGCTGGTGCGAAAGGGCGGACGCGGAGCTTTATGTTGCATGGAAAATTCCGCGTGAAGGGTGGTTATTTCTGAAACCCGAGCACTTTGTCCAGACAGGCAAAAATTACGCAATAACAAGAAAAAAGGCACTTTCCTCCGCACTTTCACTTTCAGTAATTGCGGGGCACCAGTCAAAACTGGGGCTTTCAAAGCCTGTGCAAAAGGCACTTTAGTGCCATAAGCATGCCCCCCTGCCCGCACCGGAAATCCGCCCCAAATACCTTTAAAAACCTCTCGCGGGCTAATTATTTAGGAAATACTTTTTGCCCTTTCAGGGGGGCGTGATTTTAATGATAGAAATTGAAGTATTAATGAACGACCTCAGCAAACTCCACAGCAAGGAGAAGGGCATGCGCAAGCGCATCTACTTAGAGCAGGCGCTCTCGGCATTAAAACAGTACGAACAGCAGATTGCGATGGATGAAACCGAGAAATTGTAGCCTGGTTCCGCCTAACTAACAGTCGCAACAAACAGCATTGTAATCCCGATTAATGCCATAATGACTGTGAGTATGATGGTGTCAATCGTCAGCACCCCGCCGAAGCTGGAATAAAACAAATAGAAATCCCCTATCAGAAATATCAATCCCAAAGAAAGCAGGACAAGCGAAACAAGTCTGTTCCTTCCCCCCACTCCGCTGACCTTTAATTCATCCATGTCAACCTGCAGTTTGTGCGTTGCCTCCCCTATGTTGTTTAACTGCTCCCTTACCCTTTCGCTCAGCTCAGCAACCCTGCGCACATTCTCATTAATCATTTCCTGAAAGGTTTTGCTCTGCCCTGTTATGTCCTTCTCATACTTTTTCAAATCCGCCATCACCGCTGACTCAACCTTCTCCTTGCTCCCTGAAACACTTTTCTCAACCTCGCCCTGAATAAACTCCATGAACTGCGGCTTCTCCTTCTCCAAATCAGCGGCAACAATCTTCGCAATCTCGCTCCTTAATAAGGCAAATGTGTCCGCCTGCCCCAGAAGCAGGAGCCTTTTTGCCTTCTCCGGCTGAACTCCCAAATCCTTCAGGGTTTGGACAATCTTCTCCTCGCTCTCCCCGTCGCTAACCATCTGCCGGATTATCTCAATTATGCTCGCTTCACTTTTCGGTTTTGCAGCCATTATTCAAGCACCTCTAATTCACGCTCAATTTGTTTCGTAATATTCACTCCTTTGATATTAAAATAGATTGTGGTTTTTCCCGCCTTCCCCGCGCGCAGGGAATAACCGATATTTTCACACGCATCCGCCGCAATTGTTACATTCTTCCCCGCTCCCGCTGCAGAACCGAAAACTTCAGCATCAAAATCCCCGCTAATTCCAAGCCCAAGCGCACTTCGTGAACGGTTGCAAACCTTTAATGAAGCCGAAAATTCAGCATTTGCATAAATCACAGCCGGAACCATAACCTCGTAATCAATCTCCGGCGCACTAACGGCAGAAACAACAATCCTCTTCACAAAGGGCTGATGATAAGGGGCGGAAACAATAATCTCCTTCTCCCCTGCGCCTGAGAAGAAATCATAGTCAGTTATCTTCTCCCTTGCGCCTGCCGAAAGTTCCGCA
>JBDRDO010000044.1:0-3071 GCA_043820655.1 Candidatus Iainarchaeum sp.
GGGGAGGTTATAAGGCTGCGCGATGCCTACAATGTTAAGCTTACTGAAAAGGGGGATTTCGCTTTAGGGGCGGAGTTTACGGGCAAGACAAAAAAGGACAGCGACATAATTCCGTGGCTGCTTGGCGGCAGGGATATTGAAGTTGTCATGGGCAACGGGGAAAAACGCTACGGTATTATAGAGGCTGTTGAGGTTAAGCAGGGCGAGAGGCTTAATCTGGACAGGTTAGGGTATGTAAGGGTTGATGCTGTTGATGATAAATTTGTGCACTGCTATTTCACGCACAGGTGATTTGAGGGATAGGCAAGGTTATATGGAAGAAGATTCAAATTAATTAATCGGGGGCACGATTATGGAAAGGGAAAAAATAATGGTTGTGGTTGCGATACTTGCAATTGCCGTTTTTGCGGCACTTATTTACGGCGGCTTTTCAGGAAAGGCTGCGCAGGGTGTTGTGCCTGCAGGGGCGGGAAATTCCGGCGAGATTGCCGCGCCCGAACCAGAGGTTAGCGGGTCCGCGGAACAGGCGTGGGAACCCGGGCCGGGGGAAGATGACCTTTACAGGCAGCCTGATTCCGACTGGAGCGAATAAATCCGCTGCAGGGGAATGCTTAAATATAACCTGGAACTAACAATTTAACGAGGGGAAAGGAATGGCAAAGGCAAAGCGGAAACTGAACCTGCAAATGAACCGGAAAAATTTGCTTATTTTTGCCGTAGCGGTTGTTGTGATTGTAGGGGTTTATTTCGCGCTTTTCGGCGGGAACACCGGGCAGGGCGTTGTGCCAATTCTTTGGTGGCCGCCGGAAATTGTTAGAGGGGATATTCCGGATGTTGTTGCGCTTAAGTGCGTGTCAAACGCGGACTGCACACAGGATAAAAAGGTGTGCAACCCCGAAACAGGAAAGTGCGTAACCTGCTATGAAACAGACGGCGGGGACGATAAGTACACCGGTGGCAAGGTTGTGTATTATTGGAGTTCCCAGGGGGGCGCGGTTGAGAAGTATGATGAATGCTCCAGCCCTACAGATCCGAACGGAAAAATAATAGCCGAGTACTGGTGCAATGCCGAGGGAAGTTCGAAGACATATGACTGGGACCTTTACACCTGCTCTCCGGATGTGTGCGGAACATATTCATATGGAGACAAGTGCGAGAAGAAGAGCGGCGGAGGCAACGGGGATGAATGCAACAAAAACAATCCCGGCGACCCGAAATGCACTGCACAGGGAAAAGTGTGTAATGAAAACGGGGTGTGTGTTGACTGCTACGATACTGACGGGAAAAGCACCATTTACATTCAGGGCAAAACACCGGGCACTGTTTATGTGGGGAAGAACACAGGACAGGTCCCCGCAGGCAGGGATTACCTGGCGATAGACGACAAATGCGATACTTACAGCGGAGGCCTTACAGGCGCCTGCCCGCCCTCAGATAACCCCGAGCCGGGGCAGTGCTCTGAAGAAAGGTGCAGCGGTACCTGCAAAAAACTGCGTGAGGGCTACTGCGACTATGGAAAGTGGCAAACCGAGGAGTTAGTATGCACGGACGAATACGGCGGCAAATTAGTGTGCAGGTGCGACAAGAGCGTAAGCGACAAGGATGAGGACGGGTGCAGCCCGTCGGCGTGCATGCCCCCGTATTCTTAGGCGCCCAAAACCCTGCAAAAACCCGCGAAAGGGCACTTTTTAAACCTTTCTGGGGCATTTTTTAATATAATAAATACCGTACAACCGTTGTTGTTTGGCTTTTTTTGCCGATGACAATCTATGACTTTTACGGCGTGAAATGCGCAGTATGAGGAGGTTGGAGGTCTGAATTGGAGGTGTAAAGCGATATGGCAGACTATGTAAAATTCGAAACGCCCAAGGAACTTGCCGACAGCCAGCTTGCGCTTATTGAAAAGGCGCGGAAGGGCGGCAAGATAAGGCTTGGAAGCAATGAAGTGACAAAGGCAATTGAAAGGGGAAATGCAAAGCTTGTTGTGATTGCACAGGATGTTTCTCCCCCGGAAGTTGTTATGCATTTGCCGCTGCTGTGCGAGGAGAAGAAGATTCCGTACGGCTACGTTGAGACAAAGAAGGAGCTCGGCGAGAAGGCGGGAATGAAAGTGGGGACAAGCGCAATTGCAGTGGAAAACGAGGGCGACGCGAAGAAGGAGCTTGAGGATATTGTCAAGAAGCTCGCGGAGCTGAAGAAGTGAAATTGCCGGATTGGCTGGCTTGAAAGGCGAGGTGAGAAATGATGGAAAGAGGCGGAACACCGGCAGAGGTAGTTGATATAATCCAGCGCACGGGCGTGTACGGGGAAATCGTACAGGTTTTGTGCAGAATTCTGGAAGGCCCGGAACAGGGCAGGGTTAAAAGAAGGAATGTCAAGGGCAAAGTGAAGAAAGGCGACGTTATAATCCTGCTGAGCACTGAAAGGGAAGCAAAGGAAATTAAGGCAAAGTAAAAGGAACGAGGTGAATGGAATGGTAAAATGTTCGTTCTGTGACAGGGAAATGGTGCCTGCAAGCGGCAGGATGTATGTGAAGAAGGACGGCACAACGTTCTACTTCTGCTCCATGAAGTGCAACAAGAACCAGATTAAGCTGAAACGTTCGCTTGTAAAAACGCACTGGACAGGCAGGCACATGCAGATAAAGGAGCAGGGGAAGAAGCACAGTGCTGCCGAGCAGAAAGGCGAGAAGAAAGAAAAGGAGAGTAAACAGAGGTGATGGAAATGGAGCGCACGCTTGTGATAGTGAAGCCCGATGCCGTAAACCGCGATTTGGTTGGCGGGATTCTTGCAAGATTTGAGCAGAAGGGGCTTAAGATTGCGGGAATGAAAATGGTTCAGCTTGGGGACGATATTCTCGGGGAGCATTATGCGCACCATAAGGACAGGTCGTTTTTTGCCGGGCTTGTCAAATTCATGTCCTCAATTCCATGTGTTGTTATTGCACTGGAGGGAAAGGATGCCGTTGCAGTTGTGAGAAAGATGTGCGGCGCAACAAACGGAAGGGATGCGGAGGCAGGAACAATCCGTGGGGATTTCTCAATGAGCACGCAGGCAAATATTGTGCATGC
>JBDRDO010000045.1:0-4138 GCA_043820655.1 Candidatus Iainarchaeum sp.
GTGCCTGCGTAACCGCGGTTTGCGGGGTCGAAGCCTGTTGTGATGCCGGCGGCGAAATAATTCTTCCCCCCGTCGGAATCCCTGCAGATAAACAAATCAGGCACAGGCTTCAGCGGCGGGATTTTCGGCACAGGGTAAAGCACGCCGTTGCCGTCGGGCACGGGAAAAAGCACGCCGTTTTCATCAGGCACAGGCACAAGCGGAGGGATTACAGTGCCCGGCGCTGTGCCGCCGCCCGGCGAAACCTGCGGGATTGCAATATTATGCACCGCATCACCCGAAACCTGCAAAAAGGGCAGGGCAGGCAGAAGCATAACAAAAAGCAAAGGAACGGCAAAAGCCTTTGACGAGACCATGCAATAATTGCCCCTACGAGCCCTTAAATACCTTTGGTTGAAAAAAGTTCAACCATTTGGTTGATTTATTCAGGGGCAGCATATACGGAAAAGAAGCATATTTAGCGGCTTTTGGACGCTCACTCCCGCACATCCGCGGAAATCCTTGCCAGTGCCCTTGCGGAAAGCAGGAGCAGAATGCATGCAATTCCCGCCCAAATCCAGGCCGTGAGCGCGGGGTCGGAGGGGATTAAAAGGAGGGCGACCCCCTCACTTGCAAAGGGCCAGAGAGTGGGGTTTGCGGTTGTGCCGTGGTACATTAATGTGTCGATTAGCGAATGGCTCCACAAGCCCATAAGGGCGGAGAATGCGGAAATTTTCAGCGGCATGCCCGGGCGGCGGGCAAAAAGGGAAAGATTAAGCCCCGGAATATTGCGCGGCAGGAATTTAATGGTGAAGGGAACGAGGTAAAAGGAAACAATCAGGGCAATCGGCACGCCCAAAAGAAGCCCGCCGAAGAGGGAGTGAAGCACGATGCGGTCTGTTGCGCCTGCGGTGAGAATCCAGATTAAGGGAATTTCAAAATCAGGGAGCATACAGCCAACAAGCAGTGCGGTTAAATCAAGCCGCCTGAATCTGAGCCAGAGCGGAATTACAAAACCTGCGTGCAGGGGAGTGAAGACCATGGTGAACCGCCCTTAGGGGAATAGGAATATAATAAGGCACGCATTAAATAAGCCATTTTCGGTTCAAAGCCCGAACAGTGCGCGGGATTGTCATTCCGCCAGCAGCAGCCATTTCCAGAGCGGAATGAATTCTATCCCGCCTTCCTTTTTCTCCGTGCCCTTTGTTATAAGCGTGAGTTTTTTCGTTTTCTTGAATTCTTTCCCGAATTCCAGCAGGCCCTTTATCTCCCTCTCATTTATCTCATCGGAATATGAGACATTTACCGCCTCAAGCGAATTGTCGGCATTTTTTATTATGAAATCCACTTCGTCGCGGTTTTTCCAGTAGTACGGCTGCTTGCCGAGGCGCTTCAAATGCACGAGCACGCAGTTTTCCGCAAGCTTTCCGGCATCCCTGCTGAATTTGAAGCTGGCCGCGTTCCTCAGGCCGTTGTCTATGCAGTAAATCTTCGATGCAAGCGTCTTCTGCTCCCTGAAAGAATATGAAAAGTGGTCCACGGTGAAGAAAAGGAACGCTTCGGAGTAATATGCAATATAGTCCTTGGTTGTGTCGTACGACAGTTTCAGGCTGTTCCGCAGGTTCCTCAGCGAAATAAGGCCGGTGAAGTTTACCATGAGGTAAAGCGCAAGGTCCTTTGCCTTACGGCTGTTCAGGCTGTACCTGTCGATTATGTCCTTGTACAGTATGTCGTCGAAATACTGCTCCAGAATCTTAGTCTTGAAGTTTTTCTGCCTGAAAAATATTTCGGGGAAGCCGCCGAGCGCAAGGTATTCATCGAGTTTTTTCATGGCCTGAATCTTTGTCTTTTCAAGCAGCACGCCCTTTTTCAGGAGTTTTTTGTCAGGGCTTATGCCGCCAAAAAGCAGGAACTCCCCGAAGCCCAGCGGCATCACCTCGAAAGTCAGATTCCGCCCGGTAAGGAGCGTGGAGTATTCCTTTTTCAGAAGGTACGAGCACGAGCCGGAAATCACGAACTTATCCCCTGTTTTCAGGTCGTATTTTTTCCGTATCCATGCCTCCCAGCCCTCTCTCCTGTGTATCTCATCCAGGAAAACAAATGCCTTTGCCTCGGGATTTATGTCCTTCCTGTAGCTTTCATAAATGTCCTGCAGGGAGTCCTCCGCCAGCTTGTTGTCCTCAAGGTTTACGAACAGCACCTGCTCCGGGCGTACGCTGCCTTTCAGCAGGCCGCCAATCATTTGGTACATCAGGGTGCTCTTTCCGCTTCTCCTTACGCCGGTAATTATGGTTACTTCCCTTATTTCAACGGATTCAAGCAACTGCCCATAGTGCGGCCTGGGCACGGCGATTAGCTCTTTCGGCACTTCCTTTGTTTCCCACCACGGGTTCCATTCGGCAAGCTTGGCAATATCCATGTTACATTACAGTGTAACAAAACGTATATAAATGTTACGTTAGGGCGTAACAATTATCCGGGCGCGGGCGTGCCGAAATCCGGGCGCCATAAGCCGTTTTCGGTTCAATCGGCGAACAAAGCATGCCGGCAATTGGCGTATTATGATTCCCTGAAAACAGGGTTCCGCGGGTTTAGCTGCGGGAGGTTCCGCGCCCCTGTTCAGCGCAGTTTTTTTATCTTTTCAATGAGTTCCCTTTTCCTTTTCCTGAATTGCGCATATTTCAGCCCGAGATAGCGCTCGGAATCCGCGGGGTTGAACTGCGCTATTTCCGCAATGAGTTCCCGGGCAAATCCCTCTTTTTTGTGCTTTTTCAGAAGCCCGAAGTATTTTTTGAAATCCACCGGGGCATATATGAGAATTGTGAGGATGTCAATCAGGTCTTTCATGCCTTTGGCTGTGCCCCTCCGCTCCTTTTCCGCGCCCTGTTTCAGCACCAGCAGGGCCTCGCAACTTACTGTATTTATTCCCTCTATTTTCACATTCCCGTTCAGGAGCTCCTCCACAGGGAGCGCGAGTTTTGAATAAAAGGGAACGTAAATGTCAACGTCAAAGCCCTGCATTTTGATTTCGTATTTCCTGAGCCTGTTATTTTTTTCCACGGCATATTTTTCCCTGAGTTTTGCCAGTTCCCCGAATCCTATAACTATGTCAATGTCCCTGCTTTTGTGCTGCCTTGTCCAGAGCCACACGCTCCAGCCGCCGATTACCGCAAAATCGGTTTCTCTGGACAGTTCCCCGAGCTTTTTCCAGCTCTCCTCCGTAAGGCTCTCGTGCCAGAATTCCTGCCGCCCCATTATTCCGGCCCCATTTTCAGCTTCAGCGCATTCAGGAATTCCTTTGCATACCATTCCCTGAGGTTCCACAAATCAACAAACATAAGCGCATCGGAAACAAGCTTCCCCTCTCCGAGCAGTTCATCTTTCCAGAGGACTATAAGATTTGCCGGCCCTCCCCTCTGCGGAAACCGCCTCTTAATTTCCGCCAGCACTTCCTCCCCCGCATAAACATACACCTCACCGTAATCTGCGGGCACTTCCTTGAACCTGAGCCTGAATGCGGTGAAGGCGGTGAATATTGCGCCCGAAGGCATGAGTTTTTCTATTTCAGATACATTAAGTTCCGCCCGTGTTTTGTAGGCGGTGTCCTTTTCAAGGTTCCTTACGCTTGCCCAGTAGGCAAGCGCTTTTTCCCTGTCCACAACCTTAAAGCCGAAATTCCTTTTTTCTATTGCGCCGATTCTTGCAAGCGGCCTGAGCGCATTGCTGACCGTGCTTAGGGAAATGCCCAGCCGTTCCGCTATCGCCTTCTGCGTCCGCGCGCCCCTGAAAATTTCAAGGAACACTAATTCGGTTTTTTTCATATTAATATTATGCATACTTTATTTATAAAGGTTTCTAAAAAGTTAGAAAGGTATATAAATAACGGATAAACGGCACTTTATAGGCAGACAGCGGCTGCTTTTGGTTCAAAGCCAGGACAGTGCGCGCACCTCACTTAACCCTTAACTGCCTTCTTGGCTCCGGCTTTTTGAAGTCAAAATCCGCCGCCTCCTTAATCACAAACTTGCACTTGTTTGTGTTCAGTGCGGCGCATTCTGTTTCAACACAGTCCATGTCCTTTTTGAATGCATCCGTGAAAAGCCCGGCAAATACGCCGCGGAGGAAATGGTCAACAGGGAGTTTTGCCTTTCCGTGCAGT
>JBDRDO010000046.1:0-5838 GCA_043820655.1 Candidatus Iainarchaeum sp.
GAAGCATAGAAAAGTTCATTGAGGACTGGCGGGCGCAGGGCGACTGAGCATCGGCACGCGCCGCAAATGCATTAAACCATCTGCAGGAACTTAAGCCTTATTGTAAGTTCCTTTGCCGCCTTTCCCTTAAGCAGTGTCCCGTTTATTATCCCCCCTCCGACCTTAACCGCAATGTGTAAATCTCCGGTGTAATCATTCCCCTTCTTCACAAACTTCCCGCTCCCCGCGGTTATCAGTTCCACATCAAAACTTTTCCTGCTTTTGAATTTACTGCCCTGAAAAAAGTTCATAAACCCGTCCTTCCAAAAGCCGCGCATCTCCGCAACCCTGAACTCGGAAAGCCCCTGCCCGAGCGCCGCGCTTTTTATGCAGGGCACTATCTCATCGCCGTCCTCAAGCATAACCCTGAGGAACTTTTCCTCCGCTTTGTCGCTTATTGCCTGTGATGTTATGCCCAAAATAAGCCCCCTTCTCTTGCCCATCAATTAATCTTAATCACGCCGCAGTTCTCCCCCACTTCCACAAAATGCTTCGCAATTCCCTGCCTGAATGCGGAGCACTGGTTCCCAGGGAGATTATCAACATCCTCACGTGGCGAGTGCGCAACATCGCACACCCAGTCCACATATCCTACGATAGGGTTTCCCAAGCATGGCCCGCCGCTTAAATCGGTTCCCTTTTCCAGTTCCGCCCTGCAGAGCCCAACACAAATATTCTCCGGATCAGCCTCCCCTTTCATTGCGCTCTCCATAACATCCTGCCCCTTGCTCAGCACGCTTCTGGCATCCTCCTGCGGAACCGCGGCATACTTTGTCACCTGCCCGACACATCCAAAAATCAGCAACAGAATAACAGATGCAACGAACAGCCCGATACGCAAAGCATCACCCTATATTTTAACCCTTACAAACTTGTTTTTAAGGGTCGTACCGGCGTGCGGGTCAGTCAGCCTCCCCTTCTTATGCAGTCCATTTAACGCGGCTTTCACATGATTTGCCGTGAGTCCTTCCTTCTTTCCATGCACCATTATATGGCTGGTTTTGACCTCTGCCCCGATGCCGCCCTGCTTAATTATGTATTTCAGCACAATATCCTCATTTGACATTCCACATCGCCTCCTTAGATTATTATTTCCCTGCGCCCTTCAGCGCCTCTGCCTTAACAGGAAATCTTCCACAGCTTTTCCCCTCGGGGCAATAGCCCAGCCTTTCGCAGATAGGCCCGGTTCCCCTGAACAAAAGAGGGGCAACCTTCTGAACTTCCTTGAGCATTTCCTGCGCCAGCACGCGTATCTCCCACTGCGCGCGGGTGCAAAGCCTCCTTTCAAAGAAATTCATAAGCGAGCGCGCGTTCATTGTAACAATTATTCTCGTCTCAGCGGCATTGGGCAAAACAAACCTTGCGTCCTCCTTCGGAATTCCTTCCTTCACAAGCTCCGCGTAAAGTTCATTGCTTTTTTTCATGTGCTCAAGGAACTTTTCATATGCTTTTTTGTTTTCCCCATCCTTAATCTTAGGCGGAACAACATAGCCAAAATCATTCTCATCAACATACCTCTGCGACTGCTGTGAATATGAGGCCAATCTGTGCCTGACCAACTGATGCGTGCATGCCCTGCTTAACCCGTCAATCCCGAATGTAAAATTCGCATGCTCCAGAACTGAAAAATGCCCCTCCCCCACAAGCCTTTTAATCAGCTTCTCAACCTTATCCGAACTCATCTTCTCCTGCAGTTCCTTAACATCAACACCCGCATAGCACATATGCCCCGCCATTGCAATTGTTAATTCAGGCTCGGCAGTGTGCCTCAGCAGTGTAACCCTCAGTTCCTTTTCCGCCATAAAAATACCTTCTGCGCGAACATCACTTAAAATAATTAGGCGCCTCTTCCGTAACCATAATATCGTGCGGGTGCGATTCCTTCAGTGATGCCTCGGTAATCTTCACAAGCCCCGCCTTTTTGTGCAGTTCCGCAATGTCCGCGCACCCTGTCAAACCCATTCCCGAACGCACGCCCCCTATTAACTGGTAAACAAGCTCCTCAATCGTGCCCTTGTATGGCACAACCCCCTCAACACCTTCGGCAACAAACTTTCCCCTTTCCTCAATATGGCTCTGGAAATACCTGTCCTTTGAGCCCTGCTGCATCGCCCCTATGCTCCCCATCCCGCGGTACTGCTTAAACTTCCTGTTGTTCAAAAAAATCGTTTTCCCCGGGGTTTCATCGCACCCGGCAAACAGCGAGCCAAGCATTACTGAACTTGCGCCTGCCGCCAATGCCTTTGTTATGTCCCCGCTGTACTTTATTCCGCCGTCCGCAATAATCGGCACCTTATGTTTCTCCGCAGCCCTTGCACAGTCCATAATCGCGCTTATCTGCGGCACCCCGACTCCCGAAATAACGCGAGTTGTGCAGATCGCACCCGGTCCAATCCCCACCTTAACCGCATCCGCCCCGGCCTTAATAAGCGCCTCAGTGGCTTCCGCAGTGGCAACATTCCCAACAATCAAATCAACATTAAATTCTTTCTTGTACCTTGCGGCAGCCTCAATCACATTTTTGCTGTGCCCGTGTGAAGTATCAAGGACAAGAACATCAACCTCAGCCTCCACAAGCTTTGCCGCGCGGCCGGAATCATTCGGCCCTATTGCAGCCCCAACCCTTAACCTGCCTTCCTTATCCTTATTCGCAAGCGGGTGCTTAATTGTTTTTGTGACATCCGTCATTGTGATAAGCCCCTTTAATTTCCCGTTCGCATCAACAATCGGCAGTTTCTCAATCCTGTTTTTGTGCAGGATTTCCTTTGCCTCCTCAAACTCAACCCTCTTATTAACAATAATTAAATCGCTTCGTTTTGTCATTATTTCCCGCGCCTTTTTGTAAACATTGTCCTCAAACAGCATATCCCTGTTTGTCACAATCCCCACAAGTTTCCCATTTTCAACAACAGGAAAACTGCTCATCCCGCGCTCCTTCTTAAGCCTTAAAATGCTTTCAATGGTGTTGTCAGGCCCGATTGTTACGGGCTCTGTAATAACCCAGAATTCGGAATGCTTAACCCTTGCAACCTGTTCCGCCTGAATTTCCGCGGGCAGGTTCTTGTGTATAATCCCTATTCCGCCCTGCTGTGCAAGCGCAACAGCGGTTCTCCATTCGGTAACGGTGTCCATCGCGGCACTGACAAGCGGGATATTAAGTTTTATGTTTTTAGTTAATCGTGTTTCAAGTGAAACATCCGAAGGCAGGGTTTTTGAATACCCCGGAACAAGCAGAACATCATCAAAAGTAAGCGCCTCGCGCGCAACAGACTTTTCCTTCTCAGCCATACTCATTTAGGCGTGAAACGCTTTTTAAGGTTAATTGTGGGGGTGCCTTTGCGGCATTCGCACCATTCTCCCTTTACATACTAACAATTAAATACAACTTTGCAGTTGTTCTTTGCAGTATGGCCAGTGAAAGCAAAACTTCAAAAAAAGAGCACGCCCCCGCGGCACAGGATGACTCCGATCAGCATGCCGGGCTGAAATACGAGCTCGGCATTCTTGAGAAGCTTGTCTCCTTCAACACAGATGCGGAAACAAAGCAGAACTATGTTTCATGCGCAAAATATATTGAACGCGAGGCAAACAGGCTCGGCCTGAAGGTCACGCGCCTCGAACCCACAGCAAAGGACGGCCTCCCTAGGCCGAACCTGATTATTGAGCTGAACAAGGGCGGCGAGGAAACAATCCTCCTTGTCACGCACTATGATGTTGTAGCGCCGGGCGACGGCTGGGCAAAGAGGAATCCGTTTAAAATGGCGCGCAAGGGGCGCTTCCTTTATGGCAGGGGCGTTAATGATGACAAGGGCGCGATTGCCGCGGCATTGGGCGCGCTCAGGAAACTGAAGCGCGAGAAGAAACTGCGCCGCAATGTAAAGCTTGTTGTTGCCTGCGATGAGGAGGTCGGGGGCAGGTACGGAATTAAATATCTCTCCGCGCGCAGAAGGCGCACTCTGAAGGCGGACATGGCAATTGTGCTTGACTCAAAACTGCGCCACATAGGCAACGGCTGCAGCGGCGTGATATGGGGAAAATTAAAATTCAGGGGCACGCAGGGCCATGCCGCATATTATCACAGAAATGAAAATATCTTAGAGAATGTGCTTCCTTTCCTCAAGGACCTGACTTCCGAGTACCGCGCAATGCGCGAAACAAGGCGCTCTCAGGGCGATGCATCCAATGGCAAGTATCCAAAAGTTTGGGGCAGGTTTGCGCTGACATTCCTGCACGCGGGGTATAAAACAAACATAATCCCCGGGCAGGTTGTAGCTGGCTTTGATATCCGCGCTTTGCCCGAGGAAAACGTAAGGCACGTAATGCGCGAGTTCCGTTCCTATGTCAGGGAGAAACTGAAGTCATACAATCTGCAGGATTCCCACGCAACACTAATCATGCGTGGCAGCAACGGCTACCTCACGGACAGGAATTCCCCCTTCATACTTGAGCTGAAAAAAACAATGCGCGGCCTGACAGGGGATACATACAAGGCATACGCCGCATTGGGAGGGGATGACGGCAGGTTCATTGCGCGCATGGGCATTCCAGTTGCAAGCCTCGGTCCGGGGGGCAGGGGCGCACACTCGGAAAAGGAGCGCATAACCCTTGGAGAAATCGCATTAACGCGCGAGATGATTAAGCGCACATGTGCCTATCCAGAAAGCAAAAAGAAGCGCTAGCTGTTTCTGCGCGCTCTTATGACCCTTGGATAATAATACGGCTGTTCACGATTGCCGGATCAGTCTGTATTGCTACAGGCACAAACCCGGGGTCTGTTTGGATTCCCATAGGCGCAAACGCAGGCTCCGTCTGAATCGCAAGCGGAACGAACGCGGATTCGGTCTGAATCGCGCTTGCCGCGGAAGCCAAAAACAGCACCGCAATGCAAACTGCAATTAATTTGTAGTTCATGCCAATAGTTAGCGCTAACCTGTGTTTAAAACTTGTGCATGCGCCAATCAGCGCACCCTTTTCAGCCCTTTGATCGAGTGCACGGGCTTAATCAGCCTTTTGAAAACTATTTGGTTCTTCGGCTGGTTGAATGTAATTTCAAAGGCATTGAAAATTGGGTTTCTGCCGAGGATAATTCTCTGCTCCTCCGCATATTTTGCAAGCCCAACGCTGACCGGAATGTTAAAAGAATATTTTTCGCGGAATTTCCTGTCCTGTAATTGCACCTGGCATTTGCTTTCATAGCAATAAGTTTTTCCCTCAAGGCCGAGGGTTTCACTCTTTTTCTTTGAGAGAGCCAGCCCCAAATCTTCAGCAACGTCATAAGGCAGAAATGTGCAATCCGAGCCCGAATCCACAATTGCCTCCGTGGCAATGCTATTGTCATTGTGCTTCAGTATTATCGGAATAACCGGCCTTTGCACATAGCCATCAATAACTTTTTCTTTTACAAAATGAAAGATTATGCTCATTTATTTCACTAAAGAATTGAGATTGCTTCCTTCGGGACCTTTTTCAGGAAGGGCACGGCAGAGGGGCAAACTTTTTTCGCCTTATTTCTTGCATCGGAAATGTTGTTTGAAGCGGCAACCACTTTTTCATTTACTATTGCAATCCACTTCCCGCCGTATTCTGACAAATCGTGCTGTGCCGCCCACTCATAATCAGTATAATTCACAAGCGCCATAACATCACCTTACAGAACTTACCCCTGCAACAATTATAAATGCATTTCCGCTATTTAAACCTTCCGAAGGCACGTTTCCAGTGCGGCTTCAGTTATATTTAAATATAACTTTGTATATACAATTAAAGTGGTAAATTGTGGACTCCTTAAAAGGCAGGTTT
>JBDRDO010000047.1:0-3659 GCA_043820655.1 Candidatus Iainarchaeum sp.
CCGGCCTCTCCGATTCTCGCAGATGCCCGCGACCATATGGCGCGCAGTCCCGTTCCGCCGAAGGCGGAACCGAACGCGGTACCGGCGATCGCAAGCGCCGATGCGAACGGAGCACTCTACCAAGCTGAGCTACAGGCCCAAAATATGTAATGAATTAAACCCCAGCGCGTTTTTAAGGGTTTTCATGCCGGTTTTTTGCGGAAGAATTTGAATGCTATTACTGCACCTGCAAGTATGGCAAGCAAAGTGATTGGAAGCAGAATCTGGTTTTGTTCCGTGGTTTCTCCGGGCAGGGAGGCTTCTTCCCCGCTGTCAGTTGTGCCTGTTACTTCGGTTCCGGGCGTGATTGTTTGCCCGGGGGTTTCTCCAGTACTTGCGTCACAATCCGCGCCTTCACAGGGCGTTGTGCCATCATAAGTTCCATCTGCAACCCCGCCTGCTGTCGTGTCAGCGGTTCCGCCTTCTGTTCCGTCGCCCGATGATGTTCCGTCTCCATTTGATGTGCCATCATCCTGCGAGCCATCTTCGGGAGGGTTGCCATCAGTATTATCGCAGTCTCCTGCTCCATCACCATCACAATTCTCTTCACCTGCGCCTTACTCTTCGTAAACACAAACACATTCATTGCATGAAACCTCAAAGCCCTCTTCAGGGGGCATGCATTCATCGGCAACTTCGCACTCCTCATCCATTACAGTGTCGCCGTCGCCGCAAACCTGCTCTATATAGACACACATGCACTCCTCGCACATGGTCCAGAAGCCCTCGGGAGGCTGGCAGGTCATGTTCATGATTTCGCACTCCTCACCCTCATCAATGATCCAGTTTCCGCATCCAGGCGGGGGGAAATATACGCAGCCGATGAGGTCATAGGCGCATTCCTCCGTGCACTGGAGGAATCCGCCGTCGAAATACCCCCCATCATCCTCAAAATCGCTGCATGCCTTCCCCCCGAAGTTAGTCCCTTCGCAAGCCTCTCCCTCCTCGTAAACGCCGTTGCCGCAGACCGCGGAGAAATTGAAATAGTACCACTTGTTTGTCAATGTCTTCTCAACAAAGCGCTGCGCCTCCGCAACCTGCTCGCCGCCAAGCGTGTTTTTGAAAAGGCGCATAGTAATCTGCTCGCCTGTCTCGCCGAAAAGCGTGCCGCTCCTTAGCAGGACCTGCGCACCGGAAAACGAGGTTTCCATGGAGAAGAATTCCTGTGCGATCGGGTCGTTGTTCAATATTGAATAGCCGCCGGCACCACTATCTTCATTGCCCTGGTCAGAAATTTCAAATGCCATGTCATAACCGGACTGTTCGCCGTTTATAATCGCATTTCCCTGGGAGTATGCAGTGCCCCCCCTCCAGCTCATGTGCCCCGTTTCCCCGATAAGCTGGAGCACGTATTTATAGGCGGGCGTCGTTGTAGCGGAATTGTACTGCTGCGAGGTTTCGTACTGCTCGTCAGGGTTGCCGGCCTTGTGGAACTTGAGGTCGTAAACGGAGTGCTTGAATGTGCTTCCAATTTGGGTTTCGACCTTGAAAAGGTAAACAACAAGAAGGTTTATATTCTTGAAAGGGTCGATAAGCGCTGCCCCCGGAGCGGCTTCTATAAGCAGTATGTCGTCATCGGAGTTTACGGTTGCCTGTCCGAGGAATGTGTCTCCCGCATCTTCCTCGCCATCATTGTCGTTGTCAAGGAAGATGTTTATTGTGCTGACTTCAACAGAATCATCGCCTGTGCCGGAGAGCGCAACCTTCAAAGAGTCTAGCTCAAGCACTACCTCTGTGCTGTTGAAAATTTCCCATTGTGCAGTTACATGCGGTTCCATAGCCCCCGAGTATCCCCAATAGTGTTCCCCGGGGTCGTTGTCCCCTAAGGAAACAAAGACAGGGTCTCCTGCATATGCAAAGGAGGAAAGCGAAAGAAGGAAAAGAAGGGCCAGTGCGGCGGGCAGTGTCCTTTTCATTTGCATCACACGTAAATTTTTGCGCAGTACAGGCTCTTTTGCTCGCCGCAGTTGTCTTCCCACCCTTCATCTGAACTATCACGTATCCAAAATGAGTTGGATGAGTTTGTGCGGCCTGCCTGGCCGTCCGCAGTTGCCAAATCCGAAGTCCAGTTACTGCAATTCCTGTATGTACCCAGCGGGCTTTTTGATGCCTGGCCGTCGCTGTCGGTGCCTGTGAAAACATTTACGTCCTTTACATTGCCGTACTCATCAATGTTTATTTTTACATCAATAAAACCGTCAAAGAGGTCGGCAACGTTATCTGCAATTATTGCGCCATCCATTCTCCTGTAGGCAATATCGGGCAAATAATTCACAGGCTCATAAGATTCAGTCGCTATAATTACGCCCCAGTTTCCAGGAAGGCCTGCCGCTTCTGCCGCCGCCTGGCACTTTCCGTTTGCGCCTGAAACCCCTCCAAGATTTCCTGTCCACTGCTGGCTTGTTACAAATACAACTCCGGGGAGGAACTCGCAGTTTCCAAGGATGCATGTGAATGGGCATTCCTCTGTTTCGTAACCACAGGTTCCCGCAGTGCAGGTTCCGTTAAACTTCCTTGTTGTGCCATCACACGTGTTGGGGCAGGATACATCTTCACATCCTGTGAGGCACTCACCGTTTGAGCATCCAAATTCACAGGTCATGAAATCATAACTGCAGGTGCCCCACTCAAGGCAGGTGCCGTTGTAGTTCAGGCTGTTTCCGCCCTCTTCACACAAGGGTTCGCAGGTTATGCCATCACACGGGTCAATACATGTACCGTTTGCACATCCGTATTCACAGGTTGTTGTTGAGTAGGAGCATTCCCCATCAACACATGTGCCGCCGTAATTGCGCACATCTCCCGTGCAGGAATCACTACAGGTTACGCCTGCACATGCAGTGAGGCATTCGCTGTTTGAACAGCCATACTCACAAACGCTTTCCTGGCTCCATTCACAGCCATTTCCCCGATAGGCTTTTGTTGAGGAATCCTTACAGCCCCATCCTAATTCACATACAGGCAATTCTTCATCTGGTTCGGTATCGGGTTCGGCAGGGGGCTCTGTTCCCGGTTCGGCCCCCTCGCCGCCATCATCTTTAGGCTTAGGCTCAACAGTGCATTCCCATGCACACCTGTTTGATGTGCATTTCCAGTTTCCCTCGCATTCAACATGTACTAATGGCTTAGTTTCACATTCGTAAGCATTTTCACAGAAGTCCTCAGGGACGCAGGCAATCTCTGTGCATGCAGGGCCTGTTTCGGAGCATACGCACTGGTTGCATCCGTCATCCGCCTGCCAGGTTTCTCCCATTGCATGTTCACCGCAATCTGCGGGAAGGATTGGTTCATCTGAACTTAAATACTGAAGGCAGCCGGTGGCCAGAATAAGCAGGGATATCAGTGCAATTAACTTTTTCATTTCTATATAGAATAGAAAGTAGTATTTAATGGTTTTGATGCCAATTTTTTCGTAATTGCGGGCATTAGCCCGCATGTGCGGCTGAAAGCCGCACGGATCACGCCCGGATCCTTCCGGGCCCGAACAGGTAAAAGTTAATATATGAAATAACCATTCTATTATAGGTTATAATTATGGCGAAGAAAGATGCCGAGGCAAAAGCGGAAGCCGCAGAAGGTGCGGAAGAGGGCGTGCCGGCGGCAGCGGATGTGAATGAAAC
>JBDRDO010000048.1:0-5035 GCA_043820655.1 Candidatus Iainarchaeum sp.
CCTTATCTCAGGTCTAACTTTCTGTGGCAATTCGGGCACACTGCAATTAAGTTTTCCTCGCGATTATCTGCGGGGTTGTAATTCTTATGGTGCAGGTCAAGGTTTATGCTCGTGCCGCAGAGTTCGCATTTATGGCGCACGCTGTTAAGTATTTTTTCCCTGAGCGACTTAGGTATTGGTTCACGAACTACGTGCAATGGCGGGAATATCATGGGGCAAAGAAGCCACGGAAGGAAAATCATTGCCAGCGAAACAAGAAAAACAACCTGCACTCTTTGCACGACTGATTCCGTTGTTTCCCCCAATGCTTTATCAGTAAAAAACGGAATTGTAAAAAGCCCGATAAGCAATAATACGCCCAACACAGAAACAACCAGCGCGATTAGCCAGCCCTTATAGTTCATTTTTATTTTTACCATTAAATCGCCTTTACTTTTCCCGCTTTAGAGTTAAACTTTCATAAGCACTTTTCCCATGCGAAATTCGTTTAAATGGTTTTCCTTAGCCGCTTCCCGCTGTTTTCCGCCTTCAGTTCCGCCTTTGCCTGTTCGTAGAACTTCAGGAACCACGGCGAATGGATTTTCCTCATTTCCGCATCTGTGAACTTTACTGCCATTCAATCACTAACCACAATTTGCCTGCAAAAGGCATTTAAACGGTGCGAAAGGCTAAGCCGTTGCCATTATTTCTTTTGTTAGCCCTCTTTCCTTTATCACTCCCGCGATTGCCTCGCGCACTCTTTTATCCATCAGCGCATCTAAAAGCGCCTTGTTATCTATTGCCATGTCCTTGTTTACGCCGTATAATTCCGCCAGCGCATCATTCGCCTGAGTATCGCCGAGTTTGCTGTATCTGTTTAACATTCCCGAGCCTGCCGCCCAGCCCGCGAGCTGCTTAATCGTGCCCTCGCTTATTGAGCCGTGCCACAGTGTTATCCGTGAACGCCTGAAATTGTGCGGGTGCATCTTTTTCTCCGCAATTCCGGCTCTTTGGCCTGTCAATTTAAGCGCTGTCATGAAGGTGATATAACCGAGCCTTGAAAATCTCTCTTTTGCCTTCTTGTTTCCGTTGCTGTCAATATGCACGCTGTTTCTCAAAGTGCACCACAACGGCGCGTCCGCCTGTGCCCGGCGCGGGTGATTTCGCAGCCATAGCTCTAATTCTTTCGCTATTCCGTTATCCAGCAGCACCGCCCGCGTGAATGTCTTTGATTTTTCACACTTAACAGCCGTTCCCTGTGGTGAAACTGTAACGCTTCCCACGTTCATGCTCAATAGTTCGCTAACCCGGAAAGCGGAAGCATGGAGCACCGCAAGCATAGCCCTGTCGCGCTGGGTTGTGCACGCTGTGAGGAGTGCCTCTAACTCGGGCTCGGTTATCATGTCCTCGGTTTTGAAATTATTGCCCGGGACTTTCACCTTGCACCAGCTTATTGCCTTCGGGACTTCCCCACCGTTGAGGTCTTTGAGGAACATTCGGATATTTGATTTTTCCACTGCTGCGGAGCTCGCCGCGTATTTGCCATTAATCTCCGAGATGTAGGCATAAAGCGCGTCCTCGGTTAGGTCTTTAAAATCGGTCTTTTTGCTGAATTTCGCCAGCCGATAAATGGCGTTGATATACGTCAATATGCTAATAGGTTTGTTTTGTTTCGCGGTGCATCTGTCGCGTAGTTTTCGGATTGTTAATTTATTTGATGCCGATAAATCCGTGTCGGCCTCTATTCTTTCCATTAGCCTGTTTAGGTTTAATTCATAGTTTACCATGTTATCACGCTCCCTGTGAAAGGATAACTATAATATGCTGCACCCATCTTTTAACTATTACGGTTACGCCTTAAACTTCATTAATAAATATTTGGTTTTAATAGAAATATATAGGGACCGCCAGCACGTGAAGCTCAGCCCCACCGAGCAACAGCGAGGTGGTGCACATCACACCTGGATGTGTCCAGGTATGCAGGGATGGCGGAGTGGACAAACGCACTCGGCTTGAGACCGAGAGTCCTCTGGACGCGGGGGTTCGAATCCCTCTCCCTGCGATGCATTTTCAACCCCACCCATAACCCTTAAAAACAGCCCCATACGCTGTTAATTACAGGGCTTTCAGGCATTGCATGTAAATCCAATGGTGAGTTTTATGGCAAAGGTAGGCGCTTCAATACTTTCCGCGGACGAGAAAAAACTAAAGGATACGCTCCGCGCACTTGAGGAAGCGGGAATTGATGAACTGCACTGGGACATAATGGACGGGTTGTATGTCGGGGCAAAGAAATTCGGGTCCGAGATTGTTGCTGAGATGCGCAAAAAAACCAAGTTGTTTTTTGATGTTCATTTGATGGTTAAGAATCCCGATGATGTGATAAACGATTATGCGGAGGCGGGGGCTAATGCAATAACATTCCATATAGAGACAGTTCCCGATGCAGAGAAAACAATTGATGAAATTACATGGCATGATTTGCGCGCGGGGATTGCGATTAATAATATGGTGCCTGTGCAAAAGGCACTGCCTTTGCTCGGGAAGGTCGGATTGGTTCTTGTGATGACTGTTGAGGCGGGGGAAGGGGGGCAGGGTTTTATTGAGAAGAACCTTGAGAAAGTGCGGACTTTGCGCAAGGAGATTGACAAAGGGAAGCATGACTGCATTATTGCAGTGGATGGGGGGATTAACGAGGAAACAGGGAGGCTTGCTGTGGAGGCGGGCGCTGATTTGTTATGTACGGGCTCTTACATAATTCATGCCAAGGATATGAAACAGGCAGTGGAGGCGCTGAAGAAACTTTGACGTGAATTTCAGGCCGGGTGAGCAACAGCGAACCCGTCCAGATCGTCAACGGATCTTTCCGTTGCGGGGATGGCGGAGTGGCCTAACGCGGCAGCCTGGAAAGCTGTTATCCTCTGGATGCGCGAGTTCGAATCTCGTTCCCCGCGTAACTTTTAGGAGCGCGAGCAAAGCTCGCTTCCCAAAAGTTAGCAAAAGTTAGGCGGCAAAAAGAACAGCGCGCCTTCGGCGCGCAGATGTGATTGGAAAGGGGATGGGATGGAAGAAAAAGAATGTATTTTCTGTAAAATAATTGAAGGAGAGATTCCCTCGGATAAAATTTACGAGGATGAACAGACCTTTGCATTTCTGGATATTGCCCCCACAACAAAAGGGCATGCGTTAATTGTTGCAAAAAACCATGCGGAGAACATTGAGGCTGTTTCGGAGGATGACCTCTGCGCAATGGCGGCAACTGTTAAAAAAATCGGTAAGGCAATTATGGATGCCCTTGGAGTGGAGGGCTATAATGTGATAATTAACAACAGGAAGGCGGCGGGGCAGGTTGTTCCGCACGTGCATTTCCATATAATTCCGCGCTACCCTGATGACGGATTAAAGCTCTGGGCACAGGGCAAATACGCGGGAAATGAGGGCGCGGAGCACGCAGAAAAAATTAAAAAGGCTCTGCAGTAGGAATTGTTAAGCGGATGATGTTTTGGCGTGCAGGTTAGTGCTGCCGAGCCCCTAAGGCGAGGCGCACAGATCGCCGCCGGATCTGTCCGAGAATTGCGAGCGAAAGCGAGCAAGTGCGGCTGAAAGCCGCACGGATCTCTGCCGGATCCTTCCGGCAAAGCGGGATTACCCAAGCGGCCAACGGGAGCGGGTTGAGGGCCCGTAGCTTAGTGCTTACGGGGGTTCGAATCCTCCATCCCGCAACTTTTATGAGCGTGAGACTTCGTCTTGCACTCAGTCTCACTTCCCAAAAGTTGACAAAACTTCTAAAGAAAAATAGTTGTTCGCCCTCAAGGGCGAACTGTTTCTTTTGCCGCCTTTTCTTTTTTAAAGAAAAGGCGAGTGGACCCGGTGGGATTCGAACCCACGACCTCCTGGTGACTTCCGGGGAGGGTAGAAGCCAGATGCCCTATCCGGACTAGGCTACGGGTCCCTGTGGAATATGCATATGTGCACATAGTAGGTAGGTGCGAGGGAATATAAAATACTAACTATTTCCTGCTGTTTGCCCTGCTGTCGGCATTCTTGAACTTCAAATTTTTCATTTTTTTGCCAATCAGGGTTTTGAACTTTCCCACAATATCCTCGGGACCGAACACAAGGACTGAATTGGAGAAGCCGTCCATCATGTCAATTGTGAGTGAGAGGCTTTCGGATTTCACAATTACGTCCGCAAAGAACATGTCAAAGAGCACATTGTAATCCTGCAAAACACAGCTCAGGTTTCGCGTGCTTATCTGCGCGTGCAGGGATGTGCGTTTATTGTCAAGCGTGAGCGAGGGCTCCTTCTCAAGATGATGGCACTTGGTAAATTTGTCAAATATTTTTTTCATTTCCGCGGGGCTTTTGTCAAGGTTTGTGTAGATTGAATCAAGCGGCTCAAGGCGCTCTATTTCAAGGTCAACCGCGCCCGCACCGAGGTCGTGCAGTGCCGCGGGGAGGTGCGTGAAGAAAAAATCATAAATCTCGGGGGATCGGTCCTTCTGCGTGCCGAATGAAATTTTAAGGTAATGCAATCCGCCCTTTTTCCCAACCATAAAAATCAACAGTAAAAGGTAATGCTTTTGGGCTATTTAAATCTTTTGTGCATGGGGGCATTAGAGGGCGTTTCAACCGCACAGTGGTAACTTTTTTATGGAGTTTGGGCGCAATTAGAATATGGGCGAGGAAAGGCAGGATACTGTGCAGGTCACAACAGGAATTGTGCTTGTGATTATTGCGGTGATTTTCGTGCTTGTTGCAACGGATATAATTGACCTTGAATATACCTTAATCAGCGGGGAAGCGTGGGGCGTGTTTCTTGCCTTTGCTGTTTTCGCCGCCGGCTTAGTGATGGTTTACGGCGGGAAGAAACTTTGAGCGCGGGCAAAGCGCCCTAAATCACTTTCAGATTCTTCCCGACCTTTTCAAACGCACTTAATGCCTCATCAAAGTGCTCCTCTTCATGCGCCGCTGTGACCATTGTCCTGATGCGCGCCTTATCTGCAGCAACCATTGGAAACACAATCGGCAAAGCGAAAACACCCTCATCAAACAG
>JBDRDO010000049.1:0-16171 GCA_043820655.1 Candidatus Iainarchaeum sp.
TTAACCGTTTAAGTAAGCTGAACTGCTTACGGAGGTTATGAGAAAGATGGCTTATTTTTTGCATTGCGGGGTTTTCAGGGGTTTGGTGCGAATTAATGCACATTGTGCCTGACTGCCTGCTGTTGCATAAGCGGGAGTGGATTGCTATGGCTACAAATGGACAAAACGACGAACAGCTTGAGGCTGCACTTGAAATGATGGAGGCGGTCATGGAAGACACCTCCGTTCCGAAGAATATCAGGGCGGCAATAAGCGAGGCAAAGGACAAGATTGCAAACTGCGAGGAAATGGGAGTGGGGGTTACCTCCGCACTCTACTTGCTTGAGGACATAAGCAATGACATAAACATGCCAGCGCATACCCGAACTGAAATCTGGAACATAATCTCCGAACTTGAATCCATAAGAGAGAAGAACAAGTAAGGGGAAACTGTTGGCAATGGTTCCGGATAGTTTAAACAAAGAGGGCAGGGAAAAGGAAATTGTTTCCTATGCCATGGAGAAGGGCGCAATCATCCAGCCTGCGGCGGTTTCAGTGCTTATTAAGGCGGGGAATTTCAGGAAGATTATTGACGCACTTATTGCCGATGGCGAGTTTATAATTGATGAAATGGCTGCAAACGACAAGATTGTCGAGCGCAAAACAAAGGTCGGGGCTGTTGAGGAGGAGGTTTCCGTCAAAAGGGGTTCGTTCCGCGCACTGGCAAAGGAATTGGATTCGGATATGCGAATAATGAAGGAATACGATGTCACAAACCAGAGCTGTTCCGAGGGGAAAGTAACTGATTTTTTGAATTATTTCAGGGATAAGTTTGAGTTTTTATCAACACTGCTTATGAAAAGGCCGGGGCTTAATGCAAAGGCAATTGCGGACATTAAGGGAAACACCGTGCAGAAGAACGAGGAGGTCTGCATAGTGGGCATGGTCCTCAGAAAGTGGAATACCAAAAAGGGCAATCTGGGGATTGCGATTGAGGATATGCAGGATGAGTGCATTATTATTGCAATGGAAAGCGACAGGAAAGTGAAGGAGACCGCGGGGCATGTTGTCATGGATGATGTTATTGCTGTTCGCGGCGTTAAGATAACAGATGAGATGATTATTGCAAAGGAGTTTTTCTGGCCTGATTTGCCGCAGAGGCAGTTGAAAACTATTGAAAGGGATTTAAGTGCTGTTGTGATTTCGGATTTGCATCTTGGAAGCACGCTGTTTATGGAGAAGGAATTCAACAGATTTCTTTCATGGATAAACGGAAACATAGGCAGTGCGAAGGAAATTGAGGAAGTTGGAAAGGTGAAGTATCTTTTTATTGCCGGGGACAATGTGGATGGTGTCGGCATTTACCCTGATCAGTATGATGAGTTAGGGATAAAGGATATTTATGCACAGTATGCAAAATTTGAGGAACTTGTGAATCAGATTCCGGAATATATTGAGATTTTTGTTTGTCCCGGGCAGCATGATGCGGTTAGGAGGGCCGACCCACAGCCCGCAATTCCAAGGGAGTTTACCGGGGGGCTTGCCGATAAGGGGAATGTGCATTTTGTGGGAAGCCCGGGGTGGATTGAGATGGAGGGGCTGAAGTGCATGATGTATCATGGCGCGTCATTGCACGATTTGATTACGGAAGTTAATTTCCTGAGCATGAAGGAGCCCCATAAGGCGATGCGCGAACTGCTTATACGCAGGGATTTGATGACATGTTATGGCATGAGGCAGCCATATGTGCCTGAGAGGAAGGATTTCATGCTGATAAGGGATGAGCCTGATATTTATGTGGGGGGGGATATGCACCACAACGGATATGAGGTTTACAGGGGGTGCCAGATTGTTAATTCGGGGTGCTGGCAGGGGCAGACTGATTTTCAGGTTAAGTTAGGGCACGTGCCGACTCCAGGACTTGCGACAAGGCTGGACCTTAAGCAGGGAACTGCGCGGGAGGTGAGGTTTATTGGCGGGGATGGACGAGAGCTTTGAAAAAAGGGAAATAATAGGGGAGCCGCAGATTAAGCGTTATTATGCAAAGGTCACTGAAAAGGTTATGCAGCAGTTTGCGGTTGCGGAAAAGGCAAGGGCACAGGGGCTGGACGTAAGCACAAAGGTTGAGAGTCCCCCTACAATGGACCTTGCGGACAAGTGCGAAAACATTATCGGGCCAACAGGGGTTGCGAAAAGATACAGGGAAGTTTATGATGAAATGAAGGGGGACAGGCTGCAGACAATATTTAAAATTTTTGAGGATGTTATTGAGGGCAGGCTGGGGGATATTCCAAACAGGCAAAAGCGGCTTGAGCAGGCCGTGAAAACAGCGCTTGTGCTTGTAACAGAGGGAGTAGTTGTTGCCCCGCTGGATGGGGTGCCGAGCGTTAAGATAAGCAAGAATTTTGACGGAACTGAATTTGTTGATGTTTATTTTGCCGGGCCGATAAGGGCTGCGGGGGGAACGCACGCGGTTTTCCCTCTGATTTTAGGGGATTACGGCAGGAAACTGCTGGGGCTTGACAGGTATAAGCCCACTGAAGAGGAGGTTGAGAGGTATGTTGAGGAACTGCAGATTTATGATGAGATTTTCACAAGGCAGTACAAAATGAATGATGATGAGGCAAGGAAAATTATAAGGGGATGTCCTGTGTGCATTAACGGCGAGCCCACTGAGGAAAGGGAAGTTACAGCCCATAAGGATCTGGAGAGGGTTTCAACAAACCGTGTTAGGGGAGGGGCGTGCCTTGTTATTGCGGAAGGGATTGCGCTAAAGGCAAGGAAGATTTTGGGGTATACACAAAAAGTAGGGCTTGACTGGAGCTGGCTTGAGCAGATAATAAAGGTAAACAAGGGCGGGGATTCGGAAACAAAAGTTGAGCCCAGCACAAAGTATTTGACAAGGATTGCGGCGGGAAGGCCGATACTTGCATACCCCTCAAATCCATATGGATTCAGACTGAGGTATGGGAGGTGCAGGAACACAGGAATTATGGCAAAGGGAATGCATCCCGCAACAATGAAACTTCTGGATGATTTTATTGCTGTTGGGACACAGACAAAGGTTGAAAGGCCTGGGAAAAGCGCGGAGATGTTTCCATGCGACACCATCGAGGGACCGATTGTCAAATTGAAGAACGGAGAGGTCAGGTATCTTGGGACAGGGCAGGAAGCGGAGGATGTGCTTACGCAGGTGAAGGAGATTTTATTTTTGGGGGACTGCCTCGTCACATATGGGGATTTCAGGAAGAGCGCACATCCTTTGATGCCTGTCGGCTATTGCGAGGAGTGGTGGGCAGGGGAGCTGAAAAGGATAATCGGGAGGGGGAAGATTAAAACCGAGGTTGATTTGGACTGGGCTGTGAATAACCCGCGCGAGGTTGACGGCTTTACGGCAGTAGAACTTTCAATGCAGCTTGGGATTGCCCTGCACCCAAGGTATCTTGCGTATTATGTAAACCTTGGCAGGGATGAGGCGGTTGAACTTATAGGTGCGGTGCGTGCGGCGGAAAAAGGGTTTGAGGGGAATAAAATTGTCTCCGCAAGGATGAAGCACAGTGAGAGGGTTAAGGAACTGCTTGAGAAAATAGGGGTGCAGCATATTGTTGAGGGGGATGAAATAGTCATTGAGAAGGGGGCGTATCCCTTCCTGAAAACAATGGGTGCGCTGTCCAATGAGGAGGTTCCCGAGGGCGAACAGGGCGTTCTGAAAATACTTTCAACTATTTCCGGAATTGAAATAAGGGACAAGGGAGGTTCATTCATAGGGATGCGGATGGGCAGGCCTGAAACAGCAAGACCCAGAAAGATGGCGGGAAACCCAAACATTTTATTTCCAGTGGGGCTGGAGGGCGGTCCCACGAGATTGGTAAGGAAAGCCATTGAAAACCGAGGGGGTAAAATTCAGGCGGATATCGGGATATTTAAGTGCTCAAAGTGCGGGAAGGACGGGGAATATGCATCCTGCACTGCGTGCGGCGAACGCGCAGTTAAGGTCGGGAAATGCGGAAGGTGCGGAAAACTTTCAGAGGGGGAGAAATGTGAAAACTGCAATTATGAAATCAAGCAGTTTGGAAGGCGGGAGGTTGATATTGGCGGACTTATGGAGAAGGCAATGCGTAACCTGAAGGTTAATGATTCCGGGAATGTGAAGGGCGTGCGCGGGCTTATAAGCAAGAATAAGATAATAGAGCCGCTGGAGAAGGGGATTTTAAGGGCGAAGTATGGTTTGCACATCTTCAGAGATGCAACAATCAGGTTTGAGATGCTTAACGCCCCGCTTACGCACTTCAAGCCGCGGGAGATTGGAATTACCGCGGAGAAGGCGCGTGAATTGGGGTATGAGAAGGATATTGACGGCAGGGAGATTGTTTCTGACGAGCAATTGCTCGAGCTTTTTGCGCAGGATGTTGTAATCAACAAGGGCGGGGGGGAGTTTTTTGTTAAGGTTACGCAGTTTGTGGATGAACTGCTTTCAAAATTTTATGGCATGGAACCGCAGTACAATATTTCAAACACCGATGAGCTTATCGGGGAGCTTGTTCTCGGGCTTGCTCCGCACACATCTGCGGCAGTTGTGGGCAGGATTATAGGGTATACAGATGCACGGCTTTGCTTTGCGCACCCTTATTTTCACCTGACAAAAAGGAGGAATGCGGACGGGGACCAGGATTCGGTAATGCTCCTGCTTGATGTTTTGCTTAACTTTTCACAGCATTACCTGCCTGAAACCCGCGGGGGGAGGATGGATGCGCCGCTTGTGTTTACTGTTGCGATTAACCCAACGGAGGTTGATGATGAGGTTTATGAGGTTGAAACATGTTCGGAATATCCGCTTGAGCTTTATGAAAAGTGCAGGGACTTTGCCAGTGCGGATTCGATAAAGGTTCCGCGCGTGGGGGATAAACTGGGGAAAGTGGGGCAGTACACGGGCATAGGGTTTACGCACAGCACGGAAACATTTGACGAGGGGCCGAAAATTTCAAAGTATGTTTTGCTTGAGACAATGGAGGACAAGATAAACGGACAGGCAAAACTGCAGGGCAAGATAAGGGCTGTGGAGAAGAAGGATGCGCTTGAGAGGGTTATGGTAAGCCACTTTTTGCCTGACATTATCGGGAATGCAAGGGCGTTTTCAAGGCAGACTTTCAGGTGCACAACCTGCAATACAAAATACAGGAGGATTCCGCTCAGCGGGAAGTGCGGGAAATGCAGGAAGGGGAATATTATACTCACAATTGCGGAAGGTTCCGTAAGGAAGTATCTGGAAATTGCAAAAAGGATTACAAATACATACGGACTTTCCCCTTATTTAAAACAGAGGATTGTCCTTATCGAGCAGGAAGTGAATTCTGTTTTCTGCAGTGACACTGTAAAGCAGAAGAGCATTACTGATTTTATGTAAGCGATTAAATAAGGCTGAATGCCCAGAGGATTATTACTATTGCTATCAGAATTAGGACAATTGAGAGCCAGTTGGTTGCCGATGGGGAGCCTGCCTGCGTGCCTGTGCGGAGGAATATTGAAAAGAAGTCATTGCTTACCCCCTTTGTGTACTTAACCCATGCGCCTGGCTGTGTTAATTCATCCAGGGTTTCGTTTGTCACCTCAAGCCAGCCCTTCTCGCGCACAGGGACTTCCTGCTGGTTCAGTATCTGCCCGCTTGTTGCGTTTATTTGGAGCTTGTAGGTGCCCTGTGCAACGGTTACGAATGCAATCCACATCGGGGCATATACAAGTTCAAGCGCGGTTATTTTCACCGCCGCCTGCGGGACATTGTGCTTTGCCGCGACCTTTAGTGCAGCAAGTTCCCTTGCCTCATTTTCCGGAAGGCGGGGCTGCTGCAGCTCGGGCTTGTATTCATCGGGGATTTCCTCATTCAGGGCTGCGTAATTAACACAGAAGTTTTCCCCCAAATCCGCAATAGTGTTTGTGTTTGCGTTCAGCGCAAGGCCGCCGCTTTTTAGTTCGCGGAGTTTGCCTTCATTTGCCCCGGAATATATGTCAAAATTAAATGTCCAGTAGGGCGTTAATAAAAGCTTTATTTCCGCAACTTTAAAATCCTTCCAGCCGCGGGATTTTATAATGCCGTCAATCAGCGCAACAACCTGTTCCGGCGGGAATGAAACTGGGTATGAGCGTTTGTCGGGCTTCATTGTGATTCCAATAAAGGGGGGCACCGAACCGAACTTTAATTTATGGGTTGGGTTTTGTGCCATGAATTAAAAAAAGAATTGCGGGAGCCGCTAATGTGCGGCTTCCCTGCGCTTTATTATCTTAACTTTGCTCGGAGTGACAAGAACACGGTCGGTTGAAATGCGCGCCATGTCGCCGTCAATGCCGTCAATCTCACTCCTGATTCCATTAACCAGATCGCGGAGCTTGATTGCGTTGCGCTTGCTGAGGTCTGCAATGTTAAGCAGGATTATGTTGCCCTTCTTAACCTCCTCAATTGCCAGGTCCCTGTCGCCCTCATTGTGCAATGAAATCGGCTTGACAAAGGCATCTGCGTCCTCGTACATTGTTTCCTCCTCAACATCCAGATTGTTGAGGAATTCCTCTATATCTATGTCTTCATTCTTCTTTAGCATTTTTTCAAAAAAAGCCAAATTACCACCCCATTTCCTACATATTTTTCCTAGCCAGGTTTTGCATAAGAAATTTCTGTATAAAACTAATCCTATTGCGGATTGTTTTTAAATATAATCACGGGGTTCACTACATAACCGCAGGGGCGGGCATTGGGCAGGCGGGTTCAAAGGCAGGCTTATATAGTTCCTCGGGCGTTCTCTTTTAATGCCGCCGCTTATCGGGAAGGTTGATGTGCTTGCCAAGAGCGGGCAGATAAAATCGGAGATGGGCCAGCTCTACAAGTGGAAGCAAACGCTTTCAGCGGAGGACGCGGTTTCATACCTCAAGAGGTTTTCCGTGCTTTTTGTGCAGGCGGCGCAGTATCCGGGAAGGTCGCCTGAGAATACGTGCAATGGCATCTTCAGCGCCCTGCAGGAATTTGCAAGCGTTTGCCCCCGCGAGATGCGGGGATTCGTTGGCGGGGAGCACGGGGTTGTTGCATTGGCAAGGAAGGCCCTGTCAATACGGGAATGGGGCGGCACGGATGCGATGAGGGCGTATTTTTTCCATAACGCCGTGCACTGGGGGGGTTTGCGGAGTGCATAGACCCGAGGCCGGCAATAAGGAATGTATCGGTTAAGTTCGGGGAGTTCAGTGCTGTTTTCACCCCACAAGGGAAACTAATTTGCAATAAAAATCTAATTGCGGAGCTTGTGAAAACACTGCCCCACGCTGTGCCCGGCCTTGTTCCGGAGATAAAGATTAAGGGAAATGCAAGGCTGACGCTTGCGCAGGTTTTTGTTTTGATGAGGAATGCGAGCGATTCGGTGCACGCGCTTACCCTGCGCAGGACATTTTCGGGCTTTGGCAAGGCGCTTTCAAATAAGGGGGCATTGGAGATGGCCCTTACAAGGCTTACCGACCGCGGCACTTTCAAAAAGCGCAGGGCGGAGTTCCTTAAAAACTACCATAAGGGGGAGGGGCTCCGCCTGGACAAGAAAAAATATGTGAAACTGTTCAGGGACAATGTGAAAAATGAATGGTACTGGATGGGCAGGAAGCTCATTCATCCGTCTAAAAAGGAAAAAATACTGAAGGACCTGCTCGGCCGCGATTATGCTAAATTCGGCAGGGACCACATAATGGTGCTGAGCAGGGTTGCGGGCGTGCCATTTGATTACGCCGAAAATGTGTGGCACAAATATGTGGAGCGCGGGGCAATTTACGGCAAGGAGAAGGCGCGGGTTTTGAACGAGCTTTTTTCATTAGGCAAGCCGATGGCGCCTTACACGCTTGAGATAGACCTGTCAAAGGCGCCAAGGGTTGCCGAGGTAAAGACAATAGGCGGGCTTGGGGTGCCGTGGTCGAAGATGTTCCCGGGCCTGATGAAGGGCACAAGCGCGGAGTTCAGGCGGATGGTTGCAAATGAAAGCCTGAAATTTCCGGGGAAGGATGCGCACGCAACAGTCAGGTTCAAGAAGCGCGGGCTCGCGGCGTAGCAATGCCGCGAAGCGGATTTAAAGGCGCGGGCGGCGGGTTTTTATAGTGGCTTGGGCGTATTGTTGTAATGCTGCGGCGAAAAACTCGGATAAAAAATAAGGTTGGCAGCCTGACAAAACTTATTAAACGCGGCCCGTTCAATATATTTCTCGAAAACGCATATTACAAGAAGAGGGGCAAGCCTTGGCAAAAGGCGGTTAACCTGTGGAACCGACGACCGGGCGGATTCAGCAAACTAAAGGATGCGCCCGAAGGAACCAGCGTTTTTCTGCATACTCACAACCCCGCCGGCTCGTCTATTGGAGGGCCAGGCCGAATGGATGTTTTGATTGCGTTTCAGGGATTCAGAACCGGCAAATACGAAATATTTGGTGTTTCACCAGTAATAGGCCTAAGGGGAAAGGAGATGGGCAGGGTTTTCCTGCGCCCGACCGCAGAAACGAAAAATATTCCATATACTGATGAATACGCTCAGGAATTAAATGAAAAATTCGAAATAATTGAGGGCTCACTTTTTGATTCGGCTTTCCACAATATGGAAAGTGGCATAGATCCGCCCAAGGAAGCAGGCGATTTTTTCAAGTTGCGGGAAATAGCAGTCGCCAAATTCCTTATTAAAGAATTAAAACTTAAAATGCGCGCGGTGCCGATGAAGGGCTACAGGTTCAACGAAGAGCGCTGGCGGTTTGAGAAAATAAGGAAAAAATAAGTCAGGCAGTATAAATCGGGGATTGCGGCATGTTTTCCAAAATTAAATTTTCAGGAATATTCGCAAAATTAACAAAAAAGTTTAGGTGGAAAGGCAGAAAAACAAGGGCAGAAGCACTGGTTAAATACGAGCCCATTAAATATATTCCTGCGAGGCTGCCCCCCAGAATGCCGCCAAAAGTACAGTTTGCGGAACTTCTGAAGCGCGTCGAGGCGACAATGGCGGGGAGGGGAATCAAAATTGACTACAGCTATACAAAAGAAACCAAGTACTTTCTCGGGATTAAGACAAGCGAAATGTACCTTAAAGGAAGCGCGCCGTATATTGATGTCATGCTGCATCCGCGGAAGGGCAGGAAACTCCTGCGGACTGCGTTAAAGGGGGCGCCGGAAGAAGTCATAAAGAGATACCTTGACGACCTGGAAAAAATAATAAAGAAATTTAAAAAAGATGCGGGGAAGAACTTTGAAAATATCAAGAGGAACTATTTCAGAAAATAAACCCAATTAGTGGAAGTGGTTCGGTTCCGCAACCCGCTGAAGTTATAACCTGTTTGTGCGTTTATGCATAAGGGATTTGTGTGGGGACGATTTCTCAGGGAATTTTTGAACGGGAGTTTGCGAAGGAAACCGTCTTTAAGGACCGCAATCTGGTTACGCCGCACTACACCCCTGAGGTTCTGCCATTCAGGAATGAGCAGATAACTGAAATAAGCCAGAATGTTGCGCTTTGTTTGGGGGGAAAGAAGCCTGATAATTTATTCATTTACGGGAAGACAGGCACGGGGAAGACCTCTGTTGCGCGGAAAGTCGTGCAGGAACTGCTTGAATTTGCGGGGAAGAGGGGCGCAAGGATTGATGCCGCTTACGTTAACTGCAGGAACCACAACAGCAAGTACAGGGTACTTATAAAAATGGTGAAGGACTTTTATCCGGAAGAGAATTTTATGGGTTTTAGTTCCGCGTTTATTTACGAGAAATTGATTGATTATGTAAGTGAGGGGAATACCCTTGTTGTTGTCCTGGATGAGATAGACAAGACGCGTGACTTGGACGACCTTATCTATGCACTCACGCGTGCGAATGATGAACTGAAAAAGGGAAGCATTTCGGTAATCGGAATCTCGAACAACCTTGTGTTCAAGGACAGGCTTGACCCGCGCACCAAAAGCTCCCTTTGCGAAAGGGAAATGGTTTTTGCCCCCTACAATGCCGAGGAGTTGCGCGAAATTTTAACACAGAGAGTTGAACTTGCCTTCAGGCACGGGGTTGTTGAGGAATCCGCAATTAACCTTGCCTCAGGGATTGCCGCGCAGGAGAGCGGGGATGCAAGGACTGCCGTGATGCTTCTGCTGCGCGCGGGGGAAATTGCGGATTCGAAAGGCGGGGATAATGTTACGGATGAAGAAGTTAAGAAGGCGAAAAGGAAAGTGGAGGAGGAAATCATTTACAATATGGTGAGTACTCTCCCTGAGCAGCAGCAGATGGTTATTTATGCGATTGCGGATTTGACGCTTGACGGCAAGCCTGTGAGAAAGGTTACAGGCGCCGTGGAGGAGGGTTTGCTTTATTCGGGAGGGGTTTATGAACGGTATGCCAAGCTTGCGAAGAAATACGGGAAGAGTTCTGTAAGCGCGCGGTGGTACAGGGATTATATTAAGGAACTTGAGATGTACGGGCTGATTTTAACAAGCGCTTCCGGCAAGGGCGTGAAGGGGCAGACAACGCTTATAAAACTTGCAACAGATGCGAAGAAGATTAGGGACATGCTGGGAAAGGAGTTCGGGGCGTGAGTTGCTTGTTTGCAATTAATCTGCAAACATCTTTTTTATTCCGCTAATCACTTCATCAAAATAAGCGTTAGCCGCCTCTACTTTTTTCGGGTTGGTTTTTCTTTTCTTTGCCCTCTCGGCGAATTCATTCCGTGCCTCCTGCACCGCGCCCAGCAGGAGTTTCATTTTTTTTCTCATCCCTGAATTTATACTCCCCCATGCCTTCGTTTAGCATTTTCAACTTCCTGAACAATAGTCCGTAATCCGGCTCCCTCCCGAACTTTGAAATTTTCACTTTGCCAGGAAACCCGCGGCGCACCACATATTTTGCGAGTTCGCTGTAGTGTAGTTTCGCTCCGCGCGAGATTTCCCTAAGGGTTTTGATGTCTGTGGGAAAGCCGAACTCCAGCATTTCGGGCATTGTGCCACCCTTAGAACGCATCGTTTCTATCCTTTTGCGGTAGTGGTCTTTGCTGAGTGCCATCCAAGAAGCCCCTGCGGTATGCTTTGATAGATGACTACTATCATCCTATTTAACCTTATGGGAACCGCCCCTTTATCTGCACGCGGTCAGCAGCAGCTTGTTTTCCATTCCATCAGGCACCCATCACATGAGAAATTGTAGTCCTCGACAGTCGAGTAGAATGTTTCGCAGTCCGTCTGCTTTTGCCCGGTTCCGTTAAGCGAGAGATAATAGGAAACCGGGCTTTCGCAGGAGCATGTGCTTGTGCTTTGTGTTGCCATAATTGCATTCGCGAGCTCTTCGGGAATTTCAACGGATTGTTTTTCCTCTTCCGTCTGGACTCTGCCGGCAAGCATGGTGTCGTAGTAAGAGGTACTGCTCCAGCCGTCAAAGCATTCGGGCTCGCCCCTGTCCGCACATCCCCTTGCGGTGCGGATTTTTTCGGAAAATTCGCGGTCCGCCTCACACAGGCGGGGTATTTTTTCGGAATTGTCTTCCCTAATCACGCATTTGAACTTTTCATAAATTTTTCCTGTCGAGCCCGCGGGGCATTCGCATTCCCTTTCAGCATACTCCCTGTTCAGTTCGCATATGCTTGCAACACACACCCCTTCTCTGCAGGCGGGCTTGGAAGGCGGGGAAACACAACCATAAACGCAGCCCAACGGCTGTGCCGAATGGTAATCTGAGACGAGCTTTTCAAGGCGGTCGAGTTCGGCTTTGTTCACGTAGCTGCCGCAGCCGAAGGGGCAGCCGAAAATTTCCATAACGCAGTCGCTGTCCACGGAACAATAATTCGCCTTTTTTATCTCATCATTTATCTGCCCCCCGGAAAGGCAGCCGCCAAGTGCGACAGTTGCGGCAAGAAGGCAGGCCAACAAAACCACGGTTCTCATTTAAACGCCGTTATTGATTAATCCAAACTACTATATAAAAACTCGGTTTTGCTAACTGAACTGCCCCTTTACCTGCGCCGCAACCTTCGGGCCGAGAATCCTGCCCAAATCGCGCACGTCGATTTTCTTCAGCTCCGCGATTGTGCGGACATTGCTTCTCCACAGGCGGCGTGCCCTTACGCGCCCTATGCCGCGCACCTCAACAAGCGGCAGGAGTTCCTCCCTCACGCCGTACTTGAGGCGCTTGCGCAGGCGGTTCAGGGGAACGAAGTGTAAATTAAGGTCAAGCAGGCGGGTTAATTCAACAGCGCAGTATGAGAGCCAGTCTAAAATCTGCAGCTTGTTGTGCAGAATTCCTGGCTGGACATTGTACTCAGACATGAGGTTTTGTTCCGTTACTTCATCAAGCCAGTCCTGCATTAAGAGTGCGGAATTGAACTTATTGAGGAGTGAATTGTCCGCGTACATTTCAATGTCCAGATTTATGGGCAATTCTAATTTGTGCTCCTGCAGTTGCTCCCATAATTCAGGTTCCTTCTTTTTTGGCACCCCTAGCCAGGGAAGGAATTCATAACAGCTTGTTAATGTGAATAAATAGGACATAAGCGCGGTTTTGCCGAGCTTGAATGCCTCAAGCATTTTGTGCGCGGAATTCGGGTCCAAATAAAGCTCGGAAACGCGCATTCCGAGTTTTGTGGGAGTTATGCGCTTGCCATCGTAATTTATGAATGCCCAGTCCCTGAGTTCGTCAAGGAGCTCGGTCATTTTTGCAAAGAGCACGTCCATATTGCCGTACTGCTTTGCGTAAAATGTTCGGGAGAAGAATTTTTCCATGCTTTCCAAATCAAAAACAAAATTTGTTGCAATTGCGCCGAGGAGGTGTGTGCGAAGTATGGGTTCTATGCCGAGGCGCGATTTTACAGGCTCAATTTCCCCTTCTACATAACGCTCCATTAATTCCTCCGCCTCCAGATCAGAGCGCGCGAGCAATACTGCCCTGCCTTCATTGTCAAATTTCGGCCTGCCTGCCCTGCCGCTCATTTGCTTGTACTCGGAAACAGGAATTCTTTCCATTCCGTGCATGCCGAATCTGTAAAGAGTGGGGATAATTACTGTGTGGGCAGGCAGGTTTATTCCTGCGGCAAGTGTGGGGGTGGATGAGATTACTTTAAGATGCCTGTTTCTAAATAAATCCTCAAGCATTGTGCGCTGTTTCTGCATAAGGCCTGCATTGTGGAAGGAAACCCCGCTGCGGACAAGAGAGGCAAGCTGCCTGCACTGTTCAGTAGGGCTTTCCAAGGCGTTTTCAATTTCATCTGCCTTTTTTAACAAAAATTCTTTTTCCTTTGGCAAAAGGTTCTTTGCTACTGTAGATGAAAGGCGCTTTGCAATGCCTGCCGAGTTTCTGCGCGTTCCCGCGAAAACAAGTGCCTGCTTGCCTTTTTTGATTGTGTCAAGCACCAGTGAAGTTATGGCATCAGTATCAGGCTCTATGACATCTGATTTTTCCTGCGGATATGTGATTTCATCCGCGAAATACACGCCTTCCTGCAGTTTCACAGGCCTGTAGTTTGATTCTATTAGTTCGGCATCCATCCATTCTGCAAGTTCCTTTGAATTGGGGATTGTTGCGGAAAGCGCCAAAACCTGCATTTTCGGGTTCATTGAGCGCAGTTTTGCAATAACCATTTCTATTGTCGGGCCGCGGTCGCTCCCTATGGTGTGGACTTCATCAATTACAAGCAGGCCGATTTGCGAGAGCCATTCTGCGTTGTGGCGCAGGAGGGAATCTAATTTTTCATATGTTGTGAAGATAAGGTCAAATCGCGAGAGGTGTTTACTGCTGGAATCAAAGTCGCCTGTGCTTATTGTGAACTTAATATTGAGTTCCTTGGCGTATTTATTACGGAAATCGGAATAATGCTCGTTTGCAAGTGCGCGCAAAGGGCAGGTGTAAATTACCTTCTTTTTGTTGTTTATTATGCTGTTTAAGGCGCAGAGCTCGGAAATCACTGTTTTTCCGCTTGCTGTGGGGGCGCTGAGCACAATATTGCGCTCATAAAGCGGCTTTGAAAGCACTGCAAGCTGCATTGGATTGAATTCAGTGAAATTGTTCAGTTCCTTTACCTTTTGCTCAATATTCATTTTCTCAGGCATCTGAAAATTATGCTTGTAATCAAATATAAAGGAATTGAGACCAGTTTTCCGGTGCGGAAACCGCAAACCTTAATAACACTTCGTGTTACAAAGTAACACATGGAATATGTAAGCCTAAAACTGGAAGAGCGGGTGCTGAAGGAAGTGGAGAAGGGAATGAAGGAATTCCACTACAGCACAAGGTCTGATTTCCTCAGAGATGCGATAAGGGAGAAGCTTGCCGCGCTGGATAAAAAGCGCGAGGAAAAGAGGGGATGGGAGGCGCTTTTTGCCGCAAAGGGGATGTTTAAGGGCAAGGGAAAGTTCAAAACCGATGAGGAATTCCATGCATGGAGGAGCGGGGAAGGGAGCGGGGAACTGAAGAAATGGCTTAATGAGAAGCACGGCTTCAATCTAAAGTGATTTCCTCGGGCGCCATTGATTCCACGATATCCGTAAGTTCGCGGAAGTGCCAATCCCTTGTAACCACCAGCGCGGTATTGTCCCTCGCTATTATTGCGTGGAAAACATCGTTAAACGGTAGCTGCCGCTCTCTGGAAATGCGTTCCGCCTCTTTTGCCTGCGCCTCGGAGAAAGCAACCTTAAGGATGGTGCCGCGGAACGAGGAAAATGCCTCTTCCAGGCGCGCTTTTGGGATTCCTATCAATTCCCTCAGGACAATATCTGAATAGAGGACTTTGCACTTGTGCTTTTCGCAATCCTTGAGGAACATGAATGCCAAATCACCGAGCGGCCTGATGCCGTCGCCGCGGGCGCCGAAATAATCCATCCAGATTGAGGTGTCGAGGTAAAACCTGCGTGCCATAAATAAGAAAACCGCTGGCGGGTTTAAAAACGCGCTTAAGGTTCATTTCCACTGCGGGGCGGGAAAAGCCCCTTCTACATAATTTTTACACTTAAAATCTTTTTCCGAAATTAAAAAAGTATTTGCTTTTCCCTTATGCTGTTTTGGCACCTATCGGAGTTATTTGCCCTAGGGCAGGAAAGGTTTTAATAATTTGGTTTGGAAAACGCTTGTTTTTAGCATGGATTGTTTTGGTAAAAGAGGGTCCATTAATATGTTCTGATTTGGAATCCTAACCGCAGGGATATCGTGCATAACTGGGGAAAATTTCCTATGCAGGGCGTGGTGCTGCCTGTTTTTGGCGTTGATTTTATCATGCGCACGGGAAAATTGCGCATGTTTGCGCGAAAGTGCATCAAGGAGGGGCAAATCAATAGTGTTATGCCGCAAAATCGGGTTTAATGGGTTTTCAAGTTCAATTGGCATGCGGGCAATGCTTGGTATCGGCATGTGCGGGCGCTGGCGCGCCGGGCCGAAACGCTTTGGCAAAGGCGGGAATATTGAATCCTGCCTCAAATCCCCTGGAAACCTTTGAATTCGTGTCTTATACATAACAAAACATCTCCTGAAAACCGCTATTTCCTCGCCCACTGCTCCATAACCTGAAAGGTTTTAATCTGCGTATCTAATTGCTCGAGCTTTTTGTCAATCTCCCCCAACTTTCCCTCGGAAACCCCTGCGCGGAATAACTGCAGTTCCTTTGCATATCGGGCAACCCTGCGGTCGTCCTTGTAAACTATTGAATTTTGCACGGTTTCAACCAATTGCTTCCTGTATTCAATGTCGTTTACAAACATCCTCACCATTGGGCGCCAGCGGATGTCATTAACCAAATGCACGGGCAGGGAAACGCTTTTTGCATCCTCCCTGTAATCAGGGTCAGCCAGCGTTTTTGCAACATGCTTCCAATACAGGGGGGATGAAAATTTCATGGCGCGGTGCCTTAATTCATAGGTTTTTGCATCTGTGTGCTTCTGCTGCCAGTCGTTCTTTTTTCCCCTGTAACAAGAGCGGAGCTCATTAACATGCTTCATCTGCTGCTGGAGGCGCAAAGGGTCGGGATAAATCAATTTCGGCCACGGGCCTGTGCTTTTCCCAAGATTAACAACCCCGCCGTTTGCGAAGTAAGTTTTAAGCGCTGAAACGCGGGCATCTGTTTCAGTTGCAACTGCATCGGGAAATTTTTCACTGAATTTATCAAAGGATGAAATTATAAGCGCCATGTTAATGCCCCTTAATTAGGAAGATTAAGTGCGGAAAGGGTTATTAAATGTTTTCGGGG
>JBDRDO010000050.1:0-5265 GCA_043820655.1 Candidatus Iainarchaeum sp.
CTGCGCGAAAACCATAAATAGAGGGAAGCGCATAATAATAGCGCATGGTTAGCGAGGATCTTATTGAGGGGCTTGTACAAAAGTACGTGCGGGACAATGACGTTATTGCCATAGGCACAGGCAGGCACGGGGAAACCTTCCTGAAAAAGCTCGCGCTTTACACAGAGGAGCAGGGGCTTAATGTAAGGGTAATCCCGACATCCGTTAAGCACGCAGGCATTGCATCTTCACTGGGGCTGAAACTTGCATCCATGAATGGGAAGGAAATTGATCTGGCTTTTGAGTTTGTTGATATGGTTGATAAGAATTACAATTACATAAAGCGGGATTCAAGCTCGCTTATAAGGGATAAGATGATTGCGCAGAGTGCCGCGGTGCTTATTGCAATTGCAAGGGAGCAGGACATGGTTTCACGTTTGAAAGGCAGGATTCCGTTTGAGGTTTCCCCCTTCGGGCACGGGCGGACTTTATTGCAGCTTGATTCACTTGGAAAGGCAATGCTGCGCAGTTCAGGCAGTGCGCCGTACAAAACCGAAACCAACCATTTCCTTATTGATGTTGATGTTGACGCGGGATATTCGCTTGACGATATTGAATATAAGGCGCACGGAATTCCAGGAGTTGTTGAAACAGGGCTGTTTTTGGGGTATGCGGACAAGCTTGTTCTGCACGACAAGGGAGTGCGGGTTGAAAGCAGAACCGATTATCGTTAGCGGGGCACTTTTTTAAACACTTTCTAAGGCAATTCTATCTGGTTTCGGGCGTGAATTTTAGTGCTGCCGAGTGTAAAACGAGGCGCACGGATCACCGCCGGATCCTTCCGTTGCCGGAGTAGCTCAGCCTGGTTAGAGCGCACGACTCATAATCGTGAGGTCGAGGGTTCATATCCCTCCTCCGGCATTCAGAGCACGCGGTTTCCTGTGAAGAACAGGCTGAGTGCGGACCGCCGGCTGCCCTTTTCTTTGGGGCAACCTGCACCTCGCTATTTTGGCAAAAGCCAAAATGCGCCCTTTTTGGGTTTCGCCCAAAATAGGGTTCTTTTAGGAAAAGAAAGGGGCGGAATGACGAAGATTATGAGTTCCTAGGAAACCGCAGGCTCCGAACAAACAAAAAGGTAATTAAAGGGTTCAGCACAGAGATTTAAAAGCAATTCAATGGCAAAAGCCCCTGTAGTGTAACGGTTAAGCATTCAGCCCTCTCAAGGCTGTGATTCGGGTTCGAATCCCGGCGGGGGCAAATTTTCTTATTATGGAAGTGTAAGGCATGCCCCTGAAAACTAAAAACAACGGAAGCCTTCTTCAGCAATTCGCGAGTTTCGTGCGCAAACCAAATTATGATGTTGCAGGGGAGAAGGGCGGAGTACGTGTCAAGATTTGGGCGCTGTTCAGGCTCTGGTCATTGACAATGGTTGTTTCAATGGTGCTTGCACTGGTTATTTTTGTTGCGCTCAGCGTAACAGGCCTTGACATGGGCGAGCACATGATTACGGAACTTATCGAGGAGCAGCCGCTTTATGTGTTCATATTCATGGCATTTATCTGGGCACCCATAGTTGAGGAACTAACATTCAGGGCGGGGATGAAATACTCGCGCAGGGCTTATGCCTGCTCGGCAGGCTTAATGCTTACAATGGCGGTTTTCCTGCTGTTTGATATTATAGGCATTGGCGCGGGACTGCTTACATATGTAATTATGGCTGTTTTGTTCGCAACCTTGATCTGGGTGCCGCTAAGGGCACTTGTGAAAGAGGGTGCGCTTGAGCAGTTTTACAGGAAAAGGTTCGGCAGGATATTTTATTTTTTCACTGGGAGTTTTGCGATTGTGCATCTGTTCAATTACGTGGACTTCAGAGAAATCTGGTTCATTGCGCCGCTGCTTATTGCGCCGCAGTTTTTCGCTGGAATTTATCTGGGATTTGCAAGGATGAAATACGGATTAAAGTGGGCGATGTTCGGGCACCTCATGCACAATGCCGCGCTTATAATTCCTGCCTCCGCAATGCTTTCGCTTTCAAAAAGCACGATGGATTTGCTGAACGAGGGAGGAATTAACGCTGTTGCGGAAGTGCCGGCGGCGGACATGATGCTGATTTCAATAAGCATGCTATTGTTCCTGCTTGTGCAGTTTGTTGCGGCAATAGGCTTTGTTGCGCTGTGGCTTGAATTTAACATTGCAAGGAAAAATACGGGAAAGCGCGCCTGAATCCCGAAACTTTCATTTTTAATCTTATTGTGCGGCAATATTTTAGATGGCTGAGGACAAAGAAGTGTGGAAAACTACGCAGGTAAAGGAACCCCAAAAAAGGCTTATAAGGCAGATTCGCGAGGCCGCAGGCGATCTTGTTGACGCGGGAACGCATATTGATGTTGCGAAAAGCGCCCGCCTTATAGGGAGGAAACTGGGGCTTAACGACAGGCTGATTAATTACACGCATATTGAGCTGAGAAACAAGCTGCTTGAGCCGAAATTCAAGGGCGTGCCCTTCAATGAAAGGATACTGTTCCTTCCGCACTGTATGAGAAACACGGAAAACTGCAAGGGCAAGTACGGAGATGAGGGTTTGGTTTGCGCGGGGTGCGGGAACTGCAAGATTTTCACAATAACAAAAATGGCAAAGGCGCTTGGCTACGGAGAGGTTTTTGTTACCCCCGGCGGGAGCATGGTTGCGAAGATTATAAAGAAGTACAGGCCAAAGGCTGTTTTGGGGGTTGCCTGCACGGATGAATTGACTCTTGCCGCGGACAAGTTAAGGGAGGGCGGTGGAATGGCTGCGCAGGGAGTCATGCTTATGCGTTCGGGATGCAAGGATACGGATGTGAATATTGAGGAGGTGTGGGAGAAGCTTGTGCTTGGGAACGGGCATGATGAGGAGGAATTGGGAAGGATTAAAAGGAAGTTTTTAGGGAGAAGTTAGTATCGCTCCTGTAGCTCAGTGGCCTTTAGAGCAGCCGCCTTGTAAGCGGCAGGTCGAGGGTTCGATTCCCTCCAGGAGCTTCCAGTTCCCTGACTTTGCACAAGTGGCGCTCATTTGAGAAGCCGATAAGTTTCATCCATTTTTTTAATTGTTTCCTGCCATAGATTGTAATTTCATACGTGGTGGAGCAATCCCTGACTTTCTTCGCAGAATACAGGCTAAAGAAATTTCCAAGAAACTTCTTCAACTGCAAATGCAGGGGCAGACTGGCAATCTTAAGTGTTATTCTTGGATACGGTATTGGGTAAATCCTCCTTCGGTCAACAAAAACATTTCCATCAGTATCAAAAATGCCCCTTACAGTTGAGAAAATAAAATTGTTCCCCGCATTTAGTATTTCGTCCGGAATCTTTACAGAATAGCACTTAAGTCCCTTTGGCAGATTAAACCGAGAGGTAATAAGCCGGAAAAGCCTCTTAGAGCAAAAATTAAGTTGCACCGAGTTTGAGTATTTCCTGAAATGGACGCTCGGCTTAAGCCCGCCAAACAGAAAGCAGGCCGTATCGCAGATGTAGCCGAGCATATAACTTTTATCAAGTCCGGAGTCGCCGCAAAAAAATGTCTGGCCACGGCCCGAATAGCAATTCGTACAGCCGTCCCCTATGAAAGCCCCTATAAATTCGCACAATTCCTCGGAGAGCGGCATTTGCAAATCAAAAGTATAGCGAACGTCATTGCTTCTTCTTTTATTGGACTTGGAAGCAAGCACCCTTCCCTTTTCAAAAATTTCAGGATGTCTCAAATAAGTTGTATTGCCGCCTTTCACAACGCCCCAGTTCGCGGGCTTTAAAGAAACACGCTGCCTAAAATAAATCTGTTTTTCAGCAGGCAATAATTGAACAAAAGAATCGAAAAGCTCATGCGGCATTGTGCGTTCGCCATACTGGTAGCGCTGAAAAACGTTTCTCCGCAAGCCAAAATTTGCGGCAAGTACTTCCCAGCTTTTCACTCCTGCAGCACCCCTTAAGGCATCGAAGAAGCCAGCCCTGTTTTCAGGGTCCGAAAAATAGAGCCTAGTCCCCTGCATCCTAATATTAGTGTTTGGCGCTTTATAACCGATTCGGGAGAGTAAATTTCCGGTGCGAAGTCATCCAGAGGCTTTCAAAACCTTTTTTTCGGGCCCATTGGTTTAGCCCTTTTCAGATAAAGCACTATGAAAACAATAATTGTCGTTACCGCCGCCGCTGTGTAGTATGCCATTCCAATTGCAAGGCCGATTGCTGAAACAGCCCAGATTGAGGCCGCTGTTGTAAGGCCTTTTACATGGTCCGATGCCTTGAAAATTGTGCCCGCCCCGAGGAAGCCCACGCCTGTCACTATTCCCGCGGCAATCCTTGCGGGATCACTATCCATGCTCAGGGAAATTATTGTGAAGAGTGTTGCCCCAACACATACGAGAATATGCGTTCGCAGACCTGCGGATTCATCGGAAGTCTCGCGTTCATACCCGACAATTGCGCCCAGAATGAACGCAACAACAAGGCGCGTGGCCATTTCAATTTCCGGAAGCATTACAACACCTGCAAACTGAACCAATACAGGGGAAGTGGTTAATAAAGTTTTTGGCTTTTCTATTTTTAGGTGAGATTGTGGATACTGACAAGGCAATACAGTTTGTTGCGAACTATGGCGACTGGGTTTCAATAAAGAAACTTAAAATTGAACCCGCCACGGAACCGAGGACAATTATGGAGTTTCTCGCGAGTTTGGGCACGGGCATTGATTCAAAGGTCGAGGCGAACCTGAGGAAAACAGTTGAGCTTGCAAAACTCGATTCCGTGCTTGCGGAAATTCCTGCAGGGAAGAGCGAGAAGGAGATTGCCGAGGCTTTGCGCGGGATTAATTCACGCGCTGTTTCCGGCGTGATTAATGAAATAACCGTGCTTGAAAAGTTCCAGAAAAACGAGCAGAAAGAGCTCGGGCAGTTCTGCAAGGTTTATGCCATGAGGAAGAAGCTCAATGAGTGCGGGCTTGGGATTGACTATTCGGGAATTGACATTCCGGGCATGAAAAGAATGAAGAAAGTTAAGGGCTGAGTGCCCTTTGCCCCTGCACAACAAAAAGCTTTAATAGCACGGGCGCGCTATTGTTTTCATGATTTTACCCTTTGATGAAGTGGCACTGCAGTTTGTCCAGCAGTTTGCAAATCCCGCACTTGATGTTTTCTTCCTTTTAATTACCGAGCTTGGCAACCCCATTGTGTGGCTTTTTGCCGCTGCTTTCATTTACTGGCTTGACAGGGAGAATGACTCGTTCTTCCTTGTGAACCTTGTCACTTTCAGCGCCGCAAT
>JBDRDO010000051.1:0-5202 GCA_043820655.1 Candidatus Iainarchaeum sp.
TCCACTCCCGCTTATGCAACAGCAGGCAGTCAGGCACAATGTGCATTAATTCGCACCAAACCCCTGAAAACCCCGCAATGCAAAAAATAAGCCATCTTTCTCATAACCTCCGTAAGCAGTTCAGCTTACTTAAACGGTTAACTGATAAAACTAAGGGGAAAGCGCTTTTAATAATGTCGTTTTTCAGTCGAGCTTAAATATTTTCAACAACCGCAACTATGCAGCACGTTTCGGGTGTTTCAATATTGCATTCACAATTTCTGAATTGCCAAATCCAACTGAAATAATACTGCTCTAATGTTTTTTCCATCCTATTTGACTGCTCGCAGATTACGAGGAGCTTCGTACTAATTTTGGATGTGCCCTTGTATGTGAACATGCGCCCCGGCATATCCAAATCAGTGAACTTTTTATTGTTAACAAAGTCTCCTCCAAGAACACATACTTGATCTTCACCTAAGGCGCTTGTTGCGTTTGCAAGGTTTCTTGAGAACAATGAATCTCCGTTATTCCAAACAATTGTTTGTGTCTTTTCGGAGATGCCGATGTTATTTGCCAGGTTTTTTAATTTGCCGATAACTATAACTGAGTTGTCTGGATCTGTTACTCCGCCGCATCCAAAGCATATTGTTGATAAAACTAACGCAATAACTGCCAATATAATTACAATCATAGCAGCGATTTGGAATTTGCCCATTCCTTTAAATGCCATCAAACCACTTCAATAGTTTGCCCAAAGCCCTTATTTAATGTTCCTTTTTTGTTAGCCGGCGCATGCCATTCCCCTATTGTTTTCCCCCCTGAACAAAACGTTTTTATATGTGAACAACTACTATTGTCTCATGGCAGGCATAGATTTTCTTAATAAAGATGCCTTCAGGCTGCTGGAGCTTCTTCTGGACAAAAAATACTACTTAAGGGAGCTTGCCGAAAAAACAGGCATGGCTCCAAGTAGTGTCCACAACATAATTGCCCTTCTAGCGGCCAGAAAGATTGTCATTGCGGAGAGCCAAAAGAACAGGAAATTTTTCAGATTGAATTATGGCAGCCCTTTAACAGCCAGCATTATGAAAACCATTTTTGTGGACAAAATAACCTCTGCAAAAGCATTCAAAAAACTTGTGAAATTGCAGCCAATAGGCATATATCTCTTCGGTACAGCAGCCAGCGGAAAAATGTCTGGCGGCAGCGACATAGATTTGGCGATTTACTTTGAGGAAAAGCCCGGCTCACTTTTAATCAGTCAGATAAAGAGGGAATTAAGCAACGAGCTGAAAATGGAAGTGCAGTTAATAGTATTGACAAAAACCAGGGTCGCTTCAATGGAACGCGGGAAAACCGAACTCCTGCAGCAGATAAAAAACAAATCAATCGTGCTTGAGGGCGATGGACTTGACTGAAGTTGACGAGTGCTTTGAGAAGGGCCTCCTTAAAGAGGGCGCCAGGAGCAAAAAATTTGCGCTGCAGGACATTGCTCAGGCGGAATTTTTTCTCAATGAAAGCTTTGACCTCATAAGCATTCAGAAAAAGGAAATGGCAGCAATTGCAATGTACAATGCCGCATTTCATGCCGCCAGGGCGCTGCTTTATTTGGGCGGGATAAAGGAAAGGAGCCACTATTGCATGCAGAAATATCTGGAGGCGAATTTTTGCAAAAAAGGAATGCTCAGCCAGGAAGAGCTGTCATTATTCGACCTGTTGCGGGGAATAAGGCAGGAAGTCCAGTACAACGTCACGAAAATAAAGTTTGAAGAAAACCTTGATGAATTGTACGACAAAACGGAAAAATTCATAGAAACAGTACAAAAGATTGTCAAATCCCGGGGCGCACAAAACCATGGGGAAAAGACCGTTAAACCTAACGGGGAAGCCCCGCGTGGAGTTGTAAAATAATGCATTACCCGATATGCAAAGGCGAGCTTCTGCCAAAGCAGCACCGTAGACATAATCCCTGATAAGAAGGGCTTTGTTGTTAGTTCCAGGGTATAGTTGCGGTGCCTTCCCAATGCCCGCGCGCAGGAAAGCGCTTTTAATCCTTATGTTATCATATTCTCTTTGAACGGGGCGCGATTTTCATGGATTTTGACAAAATAGACATTTACGGCACGCATTACAAGAAATACATAGCAATAGTTGCAGTGCTGTTCCTTGCCTGCCTTTTTATTGCATTTATTTACCCAGGGGTTCAGGAGGGCATCGATTTGCGGGGCGGAACACTCTTAATTGTGCGCTCCGACACCTTAATTGACGCCGATTCCTTAGAAGCCGCGCTTAATGCACAGTTCCCGCTTGCGGATGTGCGCATAAGCTCAATTTCATCTCCCACAGGCGGGGCAGGAACAATAATTGAATTCGCGGAAAACACGGAATTAGGAACAGCGGACAAGCAGTTAAAATCGGCAAAAGAATTGCTTGCATCAGACCCTGCCGCGGCCTCGGCACAGGCAATTGCAATTATGAATTCCCTTTCCGCATATGTGCCCGTGCCCCCAACAACAAACCTTGAGCCGGAACAAATATTGACCCTTGCAAACGACACACTTGCAAAGGCAAAGGAAGTTTTTGAAGTAAGGCTGCAGGAATTCATCCGCACTGAATTTTCACTGGGGAATGAGGTTGCATTCCAGAAGCGCGAAGTAGGGCCGGTGCTTGGCGAAACCTTTTATGCATCCGCACTAACAGTCGGAATTATAGGGTTCATACTTGTGACAATCGTAATTTTTGCATTCTTCCGCGAATTTATACCCTCTGTTGCGGTTATTGCAGCAGCAATATTTGATATTTCATTCGCGCTTGCGGCAATGGCAATATTCGGCATTGCTCTCTCCCTTTCAAGCATTCCCGCACTTTTGATGCTTATAGGTTATTCGGTTGACACAGACATTATGCTGACCACGCGCCTCTTAAAGCGCAGGGAAGGTTCCCCGAAATCAAGGGCAATGAATTCAATGAAAACAGGCCTCACAATGACATTCACAACCCTTGCTGCTTTAACTGCAATGCTCGTGCTTTCTTACTTCGGGCAGATTTTGATTGTGTTTGAAATCTCGGCAGTGCTTTTGTTCGGATTAATAGGGGATCTAATTTCAACATGGCTTATGAACGCGCCCGTGCTTCTGTGGTATGCCGAGAAAAAGGAGGTGCACGCATGAGGGAAATAGTGAAAAACCCGCGCATAATTCTGCTTGTTGCGCTCCTGCTTATGTCCTTCCTTCTTATCGGAATGAAAGGACTTGATCTGGGGGTTGATTTTAAGGGAGGGACAATGTTCCAGATACATCTTTCCGAGCCAGTTGATGATGCCTCCCAGATGAACACAATCAAATCAATTATCCAGCAAAGGATGGACAGTTACGGTTTAAAGGACACCAAGGTAACCCCCTGGGGAAATGAATTTATAATTGCGCAGATTGCGGAAACAGACCCCGATGCGATTGCCGAGCTTGAAACCCTTTTGCGCACGCAGGGAAAATTTGAGGCAACTTTGGACGGGGAAGTCCTGTTTGAGGGTTCGGATATAATTCAGATTGTTAAGGACCCGGGCAGGGGCTACGGTTTTAGGGAAGAGAATGATTCAATACGCTGGGACCTGCCATTCGTGCTTAAGCAGGAAGCCGCAAGGAAATTCTCCCACGCGGTATTTCACCGCTGCACTGCAACAGGATACGCTGAAGCAGGCGCGCAGTATGATTGTGATTCAACTTACTTTTTTATTGACAGGCCTGTAAATTCAATAATTGTGATTTCATCCGCCCAATATGCGGAGGACAGCCAGGCCCTCCTTCTTGGAAACCGTTCCGAGGACATCACGCCAGGCACAGAAATAGAGGAGCTTTTCCTCAATGCCGCGCTTCCTTATTTCATTGTTGATGAAAATTTCTCCGCGGAAAATCTTGCCGAGCTTTCCTCTCTCCCTAATAATTACAAACAGGCAATAATCCTGCCCTCCCTTCCGCAGGAAATGAAGGAACAGCTTATTGCGCAGGGCCTCTCCTTGAAGGAAATAATTCCCGAAAGCGCTGGTTCAGTTGCATTTGATTCCGCAGGAAATCCCGTGAATTCGTTTGGCACCTCCACGCCCTGGGTATGGCAGGTTACAGGCGCACAGCAGACAATTGCACTAAGCCCGGGCATTACAGGCTGGGAGCCCTATGTTGCAACAGTGGAGGAGCAGAAGATTTTCGCTGATTTGTTCATTACAGGCAGTGCGGAGAACATGGATGCCGCACAGTCGCATTTGCAAAACCTTACAATCCTGCTTGAAACAGGCTCTCTCCCCGTGCCGATTGACAACATCTCAAAGGAAACAATCTCCCCCCTGCTTGGGCAGGAGTTCCTGCAGAGCGTATTCCTGATAGGCATTGTTGCGCTTGTTGTGGTTTCCCTTGCAATATTCGTCCGCTACCGCAGGATTAAGCTGACAGTCCCTATTGCGGCAACAGGCCTTAGCGAGGTAATAATTATCCTCGGCTTCGCATCTTTAATAGACTGGAACCTTGACCTTGCTGCAGTTGCTGGAATAATTGCCGCTGTGGGAACAGGGGTTGACGACCAGATTATAATCACGGATGAATTAATGCGCGGCGAGGAGGCAACTGCAGGCTCCCTGCTGAACAGGGTTAAGCGCGCCTTCTTCATTATAATGGCGGCAGCGGCAACAACAATCGCAACCATGCTCCCTATTATCATATTCGGCTTCGGTTTCGGCAAGCTTGTCGGTTTCGCAGTCACAACAATTGCCGGCGTGCTTATAGGTGTTTTCATCACCCGCCCCGCCTATGGTGAAATGGCAAAGGCAGTGCTTTCAAAGTACTGATTGCCCCTATTTTCAAATCCATTGTTCCAAACCCCAATCCTTAAATACAAGAGGCGCGTATTATCTGCGGTGCCTATGGCAAAATCAAAGTTCAATGAAACGCGCGGCTGGGCTGTTGCAGGCGCCGCGGTGATAGCAGTAACAGCGTTTTCCGCATTTGTTTTCGGCACGCCGTTCGGCTCACTTTACTCCCTGCAGAAATCCTTCATTTCCCTGTTTCCCGCCTTCATCATGTTCTCAATCGCGGGCGCATTCGCATGGGCAAGTCTTGTCAAGCACAGGCTGAAGCCAACCGCAGCCGGCATGCTGAAAAAATTCGTATTCCTCCTTGCGCTTTCCCCGTTTCTGTTCCTCCTGCTGTTGCAGGTATTGAGCGGCAGGTTTGT
>JBDRDO010000052.1:0-5021 GCA_043820655.1 Candidatus Iainarchaeum sp.
GTATGCAAGATTATGTATATTCATTTTTGCTCAATCCAATAACCTGCTTCAAGAAATTAGGTTATGTATTAGTTATTGCTGTTCTTTTTAAAAGCATTTACCTGCAAAAATAATAATTGTTGAAAACAGACCGTTTTCGCATGTGTGGGGGTGTTATATTGGGCTTTAGGAAAATTCTTCTCTGTCTTTTTGTATTAATGGTAAGCGCGAGTGTTTGGGGTCTGGCAATGACCAGCGTAACTATAGAAAGCGGCAATGAATACACGAACTTGGCAATGCCGAGCATTGATTGGGCATCAGATGGAAGTCCTGACAAGATGAAATTAAGCTGTGATGGCAGCACATGGAAACCTGCCCAGGATATCAGCAACCCTGTAACCGACTTTGACATAACCGCATCAGAGTACGGTTGTTTAGGAGGAACCGACGGCACGGCTACAGTTTACGTAGATGTTAGCGAAGACGGGGGGGCTAATTGGACAGACTCTCCAGCAAGCGACGATATTTATTATGACAACACCGCACCCACAATCGCGATAACAAAGCCTTTAGATACAGGCACAACCGCCAGCGAGGATAAACAAGTCATTTTTGAGGTTGATGATGCTGGAAGCGGAGTTGACACCTCAACAATCGTTGTGAAGATTGACGGCACGGCATCAAGCGCGTTCTCTTTCAGCGCAGGCACATGCCCGTTGATCGGCACAAAATACACCTGCACTTACAATGAAACAGCACTACAGGCATATGGCTCAACAACGCAGGGTTACACCCTGACTGTTGATGCAAGCGATGCTTTGGGAACTGCGGGAACGCAGGCGAGTTCGGCATTTACTTACTCGGACACCACGGCGCCAACAATACCAACGGGTTTTACGGCAACGGCAGGCAATGCGCAGGTTGCACTCAGCTGGACTGCAAATACAAATACTGACATAAACTATTATAGAATTTGGAGAAGCGGTACAAGTGGTGCGTGTAGTGGAAAGACACCAACCAATAAGTCTCACCCAACCATAAGTTACACAGATACTGTCGTAACAAACGGCACACCATACTATTATCAAATAAGTGCGGTGGACAAGTCAGGGAACGAAAGTCCATGCTCAACCCCTGAAGCGATTGCAACACCGACAGCAGGCACCAGCGGCACAGTTAATACGCCCGACATAAGGGCGGACAGGAGCAACGACACATGGAGCAATGATGACGATGTCAGATTTGAGTGGGATGATACCAGCGACTACACATATTACTGGGTCCTTGACAGCAGTTCAGGCACAACCCCTGATTCTGGAAACAGCAGCACTGGGGATAGTTATAAAGAAATGCATGTTGAAGACGGCACAAGGTACTTCCACTTGAGGGCAAAAAACAGTTCAGGAACTTGGGGCTCACCAAAGCACTTCACAATAAGGATTGATAAAAACAACCCAAGCAGGGTTTCCGGGCTTAACGTTACACTGCGCACAAACGGCGATGTTGACCTTGACTGGGATGAGCCAAGCGACAGCGGCGGCTCGGGGATTAAGAACTACCTGATTTATAGGAGCACGAAGTCAAACTTTGATATAGATAGTTCAAGCAATTACCAGAGGAAGTGGACTGTGAGCTCGACAAGCGACACCGATGACACAAGCAAGAACGACGGCACCACATATTATTACAGGGTGCGCGCTTATGACGGCGCCGACAATGGGGGAGAGGAGAGCGACGATGTTTCCGTCAAGTATGTTGAGGGCGGGGGCGAAGGATTAAAGATAACAATCGAGGCGCCCGAGTTTGTATCAGGGGAAACTGAAATAAAGGTTATAGGAACCGAGGATATGGACAATCTGCGCCTGAGGCTTAATATGAATGGGGAGTGGAAAACCATAGTAAGCAACAGGGATGATGTAAGGGAAGTGAATGAAACATTTGATTTCCTGCCGATACACGAGGGCAAGGAAGGGTATTTCTATGTCACAGCGGATGACCAGGACGGGACAAACGTTGATGCAAGGAAGGACTTTGTTGTTGACGGCACCGCGCCCGAAGCAGAGTGGAATGCGCCCGGCAGCGGCACGGATGCAAGCGGAGAGGTTACGCTTGAGGCAAGTGCAAGCGATATGGCAAGCGGCGTTGAGAAAGTGGTGTTTTACTACTTTGATGGAGATTGGAAAACGGCGGGGGAAGCCACATCATCAAGCGGGGGCGTGTACTCATACAACTGGCAGATGGCGAACCTTGACGGCGAGTATAGGGTAAAGGCAGAGGCGATTGACAAGGCGGGGAATAAGATTGAGACCTCTGAAGTCACGCTCAGAATTACGCGCGTTGAGGAAACTGTGGAGCCTGAAACAACGGATGAATTAACTGTTGAAACAGTAACAACCACAGGGACAGAAACAACAGGCACAGGCGATGAGGGCACGGCATCAGGCATCCTTGGCGGAGAGGGCGCAATTGGATATGTGCTTCTTGGAGGGGGCCTGCTTGCGGGGGTTGTAGTAATACTCGCAATTGTTGCGGCACTGCTGTTTGTGGGCGAAAGGCGCTCATCAGGCGGCGGAACCACTGAACTTGAGAAGGCATTTGATAGAGTAGGAAATACAGGCGGACTTTTCTCCGGCCTGGGTGACAGGTTCAGGCCCGAGCCAGAAGAGAAATTCGGAAAGTTTGCGTACCGCGGGGAAAGGGAATAAGTCCCGCGGAACGGTTTTATTTTTCAGCCCCATTCCTAATTTTTTTATTTTTTATTTCTTAATCAGCGGCATTACACTTGCCGCCTCGTTTGGCGCGACTTTTGGAAATAGTTTGTAAAGTGCGGCAGGCGCGGAAATGCGCTGCACGCGGATTAAATAAACCAAAAGCGCGAAAATAACAAGCACGAGCAGTGAGGCAAGCGTGCTGAAGTAGTTTATTGCAATGCCGAGGAGCTGGTTTTCAATAAGCATAAGTAGGGGCAGGAATGAAATTGAAAAAACAAATGAAAAAACAAGGCGCTCAATCCCGTCCAGATCAGCGCGGCGCGGGAAAAAGGCAAGCGTAAGGAAATAGCCGGGCAGGGTTACAATTATTGCGAAAAGCAGAATTCCGACTGTTGTTTCAATCAATGTCATAACCTAATACTGGCGGCGGAATTATTTAAAATGGTTGCCCCTTATTCTTAAGTGAAGCAAGATGTATAATGCTGTTATTATAGGTGCGGGCCCTGTCGGGCTTTCCCTTGCGGAGAAACTTAAGCACGAGGGATGGGACTGCGCTGTTGTTGAGGAACATTCCACAGTAGGAAAGCCGGTTAACTGCACAGGGCTGATAAGCAGAAGCGGAGTGCAGGAACTCGGGCTTGACCTTTCGGATTGTGAAATCAACAGGATTAAGGGCGCGAGGATTTATTCCCCGAATAATGAGGTTTTGGAGGTTAGAAAGCAGGGGTTTGTTGCGCATGTTATTGACAGGGAGAAGTTTGACCGCAGTTTTTACGCAAAGGCGAAAAAGGCAGGCGTGGATGTAAAGCTGGATACACGATTGCTTGACATACGGAACGAGACTGTTTTTGTTGAGCATGATGGCAGGGGCGAACTGATAAAGGGGCAGGTTGTTGTTGGGGCGGACGGCGCGGCATCAAAAACCCGCGGGCTGATGGGAATTAAGGTGCCGCCGCAGAGGCTTATGCACACATATCAAGTAAGGGCGCGCGGCTCTTTTGACCAGGATTATGTTTCGCTTTACTTTGGGGGTGCCTCCCGTGGCTTTTTTGCATGGGTTGTGCCTGAAAGCAATGAAATTGCGCGCATCGGCCTCGGGACAAACGCGGGGAATGTCAAAAAGGCATTTGACATGTTTACCGCGGAACGCGGGATAAGGGCGCAGGCAATTTCCGAGAGCAGTGCCTTAATACCGATTGGCGAACCTTTGAAGGAGATTGTGCAGGATAATTTGATGTTATTGGGAGATGCGGCATTCCAGACAAAGGCAACTACAGGCGGGGGGATTATAACAGGGCTGAATGCCGCGGGCACGCTTTCTGAACTTATAAGTTCGCACTTTAAGAATAAGACAAAGCTGGATGATTACTGGAAGATGCTGAAGCCGCTGAATAATGAGCTTAACATTCACTGGAAGATTCGCAGTTATTTGAATTCCTTAGGGGATGAGAAGATGGATGCGCTCTTCAGGAAGATGAAGAAGGCGGGGATGGAGGAGTTTTTGGAGAAAGAGGGGGACATGGACAGGCCGGGGAGGTTTGTCGGGAAGATTTTAAGGAAGCCGAGCATGTGGGGGCTGTTCCCCGAGGCAATGAAAGTTTTGCGCTGAAATAAGTGCTAATTTCTTTTTCCTTTGCCAAGACTTTATTTCCGATTCGCGTGAGAGTGCCGCGGATTTACTTTTTTTGCGCTCGGAATAAACAAATTTCACAGGCAGGCGTGCGCGCGTGTAACGGCTTGCCTTTCCCGCGTTGTGCGCGGCAAGGCGCTTTTTCAAATCATTCGTCCAGCCGCAGTACAGGGTTTTGTCTTTGCATTGCAGGAGGTAGACGAAGTAAGCCATAGTGAATGCCCCGTTCAGAAATAAAAAATAGCCCCGAGGAGATTCGAACTCCTGTCATCAGGTTCAGAGCCTGAGATGCTTTCGGCAGAATTGAAGTTTTCACCTCACATTCCTTGGCCGCTACACTACGGGGCTATGCTTTGTAGCAAATACAATTAGCAGGAATAGTATTTAAATTCCTTCACTTTCCGTATCTCCTGTCCCGCTCATAGAACGACTTCACCGCGGCGCGGATGTCATTCTCCTCAAGCTCGGGCCAGTATTTGGGGGTAAAGTAAAGTTCTGAATACGCGGACTGGTAGGTCAGGAAGCCACTAAGGCGCTGTGTGCCTGAAGTCCGAATAATGAGGTCGGGGTTCTGGAAGTTTGAATAAAGGTAATCCGAGAATGTGCTTTCATCAAGTGCGTGCATCGTGGTTTTTCCCTGCGCGTAATCCTGCGCGAATTTTTTTGCGGCGTCAACAATTTCCTGCTGGCCGTTGTATCCG
>JBDRDO010000053.1:0-4555 GCA_043820655.1 Candidatus Iainarchaeum sp.
CATGGCTGAGAAAAAACCACGCCAAAAAGCGCGAGTTGTGGGTTATTTATTATAAGAAGCACGCCGGCAAGCGCGGCATGGTTTATGATGAGGCCGTTGAAGAGGCAATCTGTTATGGCTGGATTGATTCAACTGTAAAAAGGCTTGATTATGACAGGACAGTGCAGAGGTTCACCCCGCGGAACCCCAAGAGCGGGTGGTCGGAACTGAACTTAACGCGCGCGCGGAAACTGATTAAACAGGGCAAAATCACAAAGGCGGGGATGGAAAAGCTGGGGGATGCGCTGGAAAGGGAATGCAAAAGAAAAATAAATCCCGAAACGCCCGAAGACCTGCGGAAGGCGCTGGGAAAAAACAAAAAGGCGCGCGAGAACTTCGAGAATTTCGCGCCATGCTACAAAAGGCACTACATCTGGCACATAGAGGGCGCGAAAATGAAGGAAACGCGAGAAAGGCGGATTAGGTTTGTTGTTGATCGCGCCGCGCTGAATAAAAAGCCGGGCGTTCCCTGAATTTACGCAAGCTAGAGCTCCCTCAAATAGCCCCAGTTATGTAGCCTGTCACTGTCTTCCTGCCAGCGGCTGCCTATATCGGTGCGGTAGTACATGTTCGGGATTATTATGTTCCTTATCCTGGCGTAAGCCTGGGCCTGGGCCTGCCTCATTGTCTGTCCCATGCCGCAGACTATTAACACGACGCCGGCTGTGCCTGTTATCAGCCACTCGTCATTCACGAGCTTGACGTCCTCTACATGTATGCCATCCGTGGGCTTCCTGAAGAATATGAGCGTATCCTTTGACTTCACGTTGAATGTTTCCGGGTCGTCGAAGGGGAATGGCGGAACAACTATGCGCACGCCGACCTGGAAGCCGCTCTTCACCTTTAGCCTAGGCTTTTCTCCCTTTGCAAGGCTTAACAGGAATTCGCCTATCGGGCAGAGCATGGATTCCTGCTGTATGCTTATTGTGGGGTAGCCGAAGCGCGAGGTGAATTCAAGGGGGTAGATGCCGTTGCTGTTCACTATGCAGTTTATGTCTATGTAGCCGACATATGCCTCCTGCGCAAGCATGGGCTCCATTTTCTTGAGGGTCTGATTGAATATTCTGTTGGGGCCGCTCCAGAACATCGATGTGCCCATCTCCCCTGTCGAGGGGCCCAAGTCCCTCGGAAAGAGCTTCTTGTGCTCGAAGTTCACGTTTATCGGGTAAATAAACTCCTTGCCGTTGAAGAACGCCCCAACCGCAACCTCCACCCCAACAATGCGCTTCTGGAGCTGGAATGAGGGGATTTTCTTCGCCCATGCCTTGTTGTAATCATCCATAACCTGTATAAGGTCATGTCCCTCCTCATCCTCCCCCACGAACAGCAGGCCCTTTATGTTCTGCGCCTTTCCGCTCGGCTTAAGCACGTAGCGCCCGGGAGTTTCCTTCACAAATTTTATTGCCTCGTCAAAGGAGGTGAAGTCCCAGCTCGGTATTATGGTAATGCCTGCTTTCTTGAGCTCCTCCTGCCCGAATGACCTTTCGTCCTCAAGCATGTCCGTGTACGGCGTGCCCCCGACAACGGCCTTGCCCGCATCCCTCAGCTTCTTTGCCTTGGTGCCCTGTCCCAGCACATCGTCAAATACTATAACATCCGCCCATTCCACTTCTTTCCCCCAGTCCTCCACCATGGGCACGAAGCCGCTGCCAACCTCCTTCTCCGCCTTGCACTCAATGAAGTACTTTACATTATGGCCCTCCTTTACAATCTGCCAGGCGATGTCCCCTATCAGGGCGTCTATTGAAACAAAAAGGAAATTTTTCGGCTCCGCGGTTTTGTGGGAAGTACTCATAACTTTTTCTGCCCCTTAACTGAATAGAAAGGGAAGGTATTTATTTTTTTCTGTGCGGAAGCCGTGCCTGTGGCTGTGCCGCCTTGGACAGGAAGCAGGGCATGCCTTAGCAGGGCAATCCATTTTCAGAAAATCATATAATGGGCGATGGGCATAATCGGCGGGGCTATGCCTGTTTCAGGAAGTATTGCAAAACATTAAATATAAGTTAGGGCATATAAATGCACATGAAAGGTGCGTTATTTGCCGCGGTTATTATGCTTATTCTGCTGTGCGGCTGTGCAGGGATACCCGGGCTGCCGGATGCTGATACTGGCGTTGCCGCGGGACCTGAGGTCACTCAGGGCGGGGGGCTGCCGGATGGCGGGAAAGTAGTGCCCGCCGAAGGCATTGCGGAGGATGCGAAAACGGAAATAGAACTGCCTCTTGCATTTACATACACTGTGCCAATGTATAAAGAAGAAGGTGTGAAGCTTGACAGGCATATTGTTTATTACCTTGAGAAGGAGATTAAGTGCGGGGGCAGGGATGCAATTGCAGGCGCAATGAGCTCCTATGACGAAGACGAAAGCGCTGAACATACGCAATGGGCAAAATTTACGCTCTACCTCGACAACGGGGAGTTCGGCAGTTCCGGCTGGATGAACAAATCAGGGCTTGCGTTTGACGATGCCGTGCCGGGAAAGACGGGGCAAACCCTGCTGACGCAGCTTAACTCAATATTTGCCGGCAGCGGGAAAAATCTTAACTCGCAAGAAATCTGGGAATCAGACATCCCGACCCTGCTCAAGAACGTTTACTATCAAGGCAGCAGTTTCGGCGACATCACAGGGGACCTTTCCGTAATAAAAAAAGGCGCCTCAAGTGCGTACACCAAGCCCTGCACGGAGTTCAGCGTGAATGTGAAGAGCAGCAACGGCTTCAACGGGGAGATTGTTTACTGCATTACTGGCACGGACAGCGAGATAGGGCTGCCATACTCTGTTTCAATTTCCACGCCGCAGATGAAAAACAGCAACAACACCGAACTGAAGAAGGTGGAGAAAAAAGCATCCGGCGCGCCCCTTTACCCCCAGTGCATGGAGAGTGTTGGCTGCGAGGCGCCTAAATTTATGACTAATGAGGAAAGGGAGGCGTGCAAGAGCGCGGGAAAAAGAGTTCAGGAGTTAAGGGACAAGGAGGGCGGCTGCATCACTGCTTACGAGTGCCTGTCCGATCAGGAAGCAGTTAGAATGAATATAATAAAGAGCCAGCCTGAACAGTGCCAAGAGCCAAGCAGCGAACTCATCCAGAAGGTTATTAAGTGCTTGGAGAAGGTGCAGGGAGATAAGATAACTCCGCAGTATGACAATCAGGGCTGCATCGTTTCTGTTGAGTGCTGATTCTGTAGTTCTGCTTTGCAAGGGAGGTTTAGTGTTGAGCTAGTTGAAAAGGCTATCCCAGCTCGGCATCAATGTTTTCTATGTCGCCGACAAGGCCCTCAATTTCCATGCTCATGTCTGTGACAGCTTTCTCCGCCTCTTCCTCGCTTGTTATTTCCCCGTCCGCTGTTGGCCCTGTTGGCTCGGGCTCGGCGGGCGCGGCGCATCCGCTTAAAAATGCCATCAAAAGAACCGCAGCCGCAAACAGCACAAATAATTTAGTTTTCATCCCTGCCCCTCCATTGCCTTTTTCATGGCCTCTTCCTCCATTGCCCTTTTGGCCTCTTCATCTGACATTCCTTCTCCCATTGGCACTCCACTCCTGGTTTCTTCAACCGGCATTCCCCTCATGACCTCTTCCTCCGGCCTTATCGATGCCTGCACCGACGTTATTCTAACCTGCCCAAACAGGGCATCAGTGTCTCCTTCGCAGTCCCTCTGAAGGTCTTCTTGGCTAGGGTGTGCAAATAAATAGTCTAATTTGCATGTCGTGGTGTAGGTTTCATTCCCCATGCGGGCAGTAATAACAAATACGCACCTGTTGCCCTCAAGACCCTTAATTTCGGCTTGCATAAAGGCTTCGCCGGATTTCTGCTCAATCACTGCCTTCTGACAATTACTAAAAGCATTTGTTAAGCACTCCGGGTCTGAGCCGCAGTCAAGAACCTCTCCTGTCAATTCCCCAAACTCTTGCTCGGAGGAGTGCATGAGGTAGGGGATGTCCCCTATCACGCGTTTGGTAGCGCGGAGGTCCTCCTTTAGCCCCTTTAAGGTTTCCTCGTCCATACTTTCCGCATTATCCCCAAGCATCCTATTTACCTCCTCTACCCTTCCCATCGCTGCCCTATAAAGCAGTGCAATCCTCCTGTATCTTTCTGCCCCTGAGATATTGCCGACACTTTCGTAATACTCTGCAAGCCTATCTGCCTTCACTGCAAAGTTGTGAAGCTCTGCTTTCAAACCCTCAAGCTTCCGGACGGTGGCACGCAATTGTGTAACACCGGGCATCTTCTTTATTTCCCCCGGCGCTTCTATCGCCCCCTCTTTCCTGTCCAGGCATTCGAAGAAAACAAGGCAATCTTCTTCGTCCACTTCTACAATGAATTTGTTCCCCTCGCACTTCCCGTACGCTTCCCTCGGTATCCCTTTGCAAACCTCCTTTACCCGCCCTTCAGGAACACAGACATTGGACTGGCAGCCAGTCGGGCCAAAGGCCTGTACAACCCGCCCGCCGCTGGCCTCGCAGTCGGCCCTATTTTTCCTGAGGCCTTCCAGCGAATCCGTCGGGCAACTCACCACG
>JBDRDO010000054.1:0-2161 GCA_043820655.1 Candidatus Iainarchaeum sp.
AAGCTGCTGCATCAACTCGCTCATCATATCTTTCTTTTTTAGTTCCTCAATTTTGTCCGCTGTTAATTCATCCTTCGCATTGCCGAAGAAACCCGCGAAAATTGAAATCAAAAGATTAAGCTTTTCGCGCAGGCCCATTGCGTTCATTGCGCGCTTTAATGTTACCCTTACATTCCTGTCAACAAGCGCAATGCCAATCCCGCGCCCCTCCGCAATGTTCACCGCCTCAAGCATTTCCTCCCCCGGTTTTATCCCCACTTTCTGCCCCATCTGCCTCTGCAGATTTGCGAGCAGCAGGTTGATTAGAAAAAGATATGTCTGCCCGCTTTTGATAATTTCACCAATGTTGGTTTCCCCCCACTGCGCCCCGGATTTTAATTGTGCGTACCTCTGCGCATCAAGTTCAACGGCAACAGTGTCGGGCATTTCGCGTTCAATTGTTTCCCGCACAATTGCAATGCTGCGCGCGGAAATGTGTGCTGTCCCGACAAGAATAATTTCCTTGCCTGAATAGAAAATTCTGTGTACGTTTTCCTCGCCTGCGGAACCGATTTTTGCGGCTTTCGGAACCGCGGGTTTTTTGTTTTTTATTTCTGCCCTTATTTTTATTTCTGTTTTTCTGATTTTCCCCGCGCCTTTTGCGTTTTTTCCTGCTCCTTCTTCTGGCATGTAATTATTACAAACTCAATCTATTTAAACCGCTTGCCCCTTTGTTAGGCGTTTGCATAACAAAACCAAAAGAATAAATAGCACAAATGCGCATAGTTCTGTCGGTTTTTGAATGGAAAAAAAAGGACAAACTAACGCTTATACTGGGGGCAACTGTTGTTGTTCTGTTAGGCGTTGTCGGATTTATGTTTCTCAATCCCGAGGGCGGAAACGGCATTGTTCCGCCGCCCCCGCCGCCTGTTGGTTCGGATGCGGGGCACAAGTGGGGCTTTTTAACGCGCGATGACATTACAGTTGCCGCGGAAATGCAGAAACTCGGCGCCAATTTCGTGCGCACAGGCACTGTTGAACTTTCACTGCCCTTTGATGAGCTTGACAAATATTATGCCGAGCTTGAAAGGCGCGGGCTGGAAATTGCGGTTACGCCCCAGCCCGGGTTTAATGATGATATTGATGATATAATTGAATACTTCCGCCCCTTTGTTCAGCGCTATGACGGGGACGGGGACTATGACAATGACGGCACGATTGACGGGCCTGCAAAAACCTTTGTGCAGTACTGGCAATTGGGCAGTGAAATAGATGCCAGTGCAGTAGGGCTTGAGAAAGTTACGCCCCAGCGTTATGTTGCCGTGCTTAAGGAATTTTACAAAATGGTTAAGGAGGAAAGCCCGCGCGCAAAGGTAGTGGGGCCGAGCGTAATAGGGCATATGAACTTCCCGAACAATGTGGGCAGGGATTCAAAGGATTATATTTTACAGGTTATTGAGGCGGGCGGCCTGCAATATGCCGACATGATTGATTTCCATTATTACTACTGGTGGGACGCGCTGAATTACACGGACATTTCACACTCAATGGATTTTCTGCGCAAAAACGCCCCTGGAAAGGAAATAATGCTCGGCGAGACAGGCGCGCCCTCGGGTACTGTAGAATATGAATTTGACGGGGAAGTAACAACGCGCTTCTATCCTGAGGAGGACCAGGCCGCTTACATGGCAAAGATTTTCCCATATGCTTTCTCACTCGGAATAGAAAGGGTTGTCTGGGCATACGGCCTTACCGAATCCCGCTGGGGCGCAAGCACGGGCTCCGGCTTTTTATTGCAGGGGGACGGGGAAAGGCCGCACAGTGAAAATGAACTTAGCAATTTCAAGCCCGACCTTGATTTAGGGAAAACAACCCTGCACTGGGACAATCCTGCAGGGGATATTGCTGCAGTGATGATAAGATATGGCAATAAGGAATTCCCCGAAACCACAAAAGAGGGCACGTTTATTGCGGAAGTGAATGTAACGTCGGGCAGTTCCTCGGCCTATTTATTTGAGGGCACAAAAAGCGCAAAGGATTACTATTACTCAATCTTCCCCAAATATTCAGACGGCACGTACGGCGAGCCAAGCAAAAACAAGGCAAATTACGTTGACCATTACTTCGCGCACACAGGCCTGCTTTACAACGGCTACGGCGCGGATGATAAGGGCGCGGGCGT
>JBDRDO010000055.1:0-7388 GCA_043820655.1 Candidatus Iainarchaeum sp.
GGGAAAACAAGCGCCCAGCCCGGACCCCCGACACGGTTTGTCTTGCCGAACCTGAAAATTACAGCGCGTTCATAATCCTTTGTCATTATAAGGAAATCAAATTTCCAGAGCAGGATTAAAACTGCAAGCGCAAGCGCAATCCAGACGGCATTCTCAAAAATAAACTGCTGGTACTGCAGGAGCGCAAAGGCGACAAACAGCACAAAGATAATAAGTGCAATGAAGATTATTTTTTTCATTGTTTCCTGCATCATATTGAACACCGCTTTTGCCGGCAAGGAGCGGGCAATTTTTAACTTTATTACATTAATTTATATATAAGAATAGTTATATGATTTCATATAAATAACTTTGCACGGCGTTAAAATGAGGGATATGAAGAATATACTGGTTGTGTGCATAGACCGCGACAACGACCTTGGGAAAAAGGCGGGCGTTCACGGGCCTGTTATAGGCAGGCAGAAGAACCTTAACAGCGCGGCAAAGCTTGCCCTCGCAGATCCGGGAGAGAGTGATGTCAACGCCATTTTCGCCGCGGTTAAGAAGTTTGACGAGGTAAAGGGGCAGTTTGCCAACTGTGAGGTTGTAACACTCACAGGACACAGCAAAACAGGGTTTGAGAGTGACAGGCGGATTAATGAACAGCTTGACATAGTGCTTGATAAGTTCCCCGCGGACGGGTTTATTCTTGTAACTGACGGTGCAGAGGACGATTCAACAATCCCCGTATTGCAGGGCCGTGCGCCAATAATCTCAACTGAACAAGTGGTCATTAAGCAGGCGCGTGAGGTTGAGAGCACATACTACACAATAAAGGAGGTCCTGCGCGATCCCGCAATTGCGAGGATTGTTTTCCTTATTCCGGGGATTGTTATACTGCTATGGGGAATGCTGTTCTTCCTGCAGATGGAAAGGCTTTTCTTCCAGGCAATTTCGCTTGTTGTGGGGATTTACCTCATACTTAAGGGCACGGGGCTTGAGGAATGGATTGCTGGAAGCATCGGCTCCATCACCCGTGCAATGTCCTTGCAGCGCGTGAGCTTTCCATTTTACCTTATGACACTGCTGCTGTTTGGATTCGGACTGCAGGCAGCGTACAATGAAATCGTTAATCCCGAGAACATCACGATTCTTGCGCAGGCGGCAAGGGCAAGCGAGCAGATCATTAACTTTGCCGCGCTTGCGGCGGGCTCATTTATAGTGGGACGGGGGATTGACGCACTGCACTTCAAGAAGGCATTCTTCATCCGCAGGTATTTCATGTATGGCGTTGCCACATTCGTGCTCTGGAGCATTGTGAATTCCGGCAGGCTTGTTGTTGTGGAGGAGCTTGACATAATAGGATTCAGTGTCAATGTGCTGTTTGCGTTTGTTGTTGCGCTTGTTGCCTACTTCGCCTCTGGCGTGCTTGACGTAAGGAAAAAGATTACGAAACTGCTGATTGGTTTGCCTGTGTATGACAGGGAGGGGGCGTGGCTGGGAAAGGTTGAGAATGTCTCGCGCGCAAAGAACACTATAGAGTACAGGAACATCAGGAGCAAGGAAGTTGTTGCCCTGAGGAAGAAGCAGTTTGTTTTGCGCGAGGGCAGGGTTCTTGTTGTCGGGTGAATAACAGCCAATACTTAATTCAGCGCCGCCTTTTCCGCAAGCGCCTTTGCGGGCATCTTTTTCTTTATCACGCTTGGAAGGCCCGTGCTTAACAGTGCCTTGAGGTTGCGCAGGAGTTTTGCCTTCTTCGCACTTGGGGAAAATGCGTTGTCAATAACTTCCGTAAGCGAGGAAACAGGAATAATCTTTATCTTCTTCAAAAGGTCGGCCTTAATCACAATATCCCCTAGGTTTGCCTTTGGCACTATTACTTCCTTGAAGCCCGCCGCAATTGCCGCCGAGACCTTTGCGCTTACCCCGCCCACAGGCAGAACCTCACCGCGCACGCTTAACGAGCCTGTCATTGCGAGTGATTGCTTAACCGGAATTCCCTCAAGTGCGGAAACAACTGCTGTTGCAACTGAAACGCTTGCGCTGTCCCCCTCAACTCCCGAATAACTCTGAAGGAACTGTATGTGCAAATCGTGCCTGCTTATATCCTTGCCCGAAAGGCGCTTTATGATTGCGGAAACATTCTGCACCGCCTCCTTTGCAATTTCCCCGAGCTTTCCTGTTGCAATAACCTTTCCCTCCGAGGCGCTGAGCGCGGGGCTTACCTCCGCCTCAATCGGCAGTATCAATCCCGCATCCCCATCGGCACTTACAGCAAGGCCGTTTACCCTGCCGATTGCCGTGCCCTCAAAGAGATAGACATCATACTCCCTTTTTTCCTCAAGCATCTTATCAACCATCTGCTGTTCAAGTGTTCTTGCGGACATCCTTGCCTCATAAACATCCTGTGCCTCAACCAGTGCATGCCCCTTCTCCTTTGCGATGTCCCCCGCAGCGCGGATAAGCCCGCCCAAATCGCGGAGCTTCAATGTAAGCCTGTCCTTCCTGTTTGCGCGCCTTCTTGCCTCGAAAAGAATTATGTCAACTGACTCAGCCATGAAGTGCGGGATGTGCCCGTCCTTCTTGACTTCCTGCGCAACAAACTGCACAATCTTATCGCGATTTTCCTTTGTATCGGGCATGTCAAGGTTCATGTAAACCTCATAGCCATAGCCGCGTATGCGTGAGCGGAGTGCGGGATGTACCGCGCGCAGGTCATCGTAATTTCCAGATGCGACAAGGACAAAGTCACAGGGGACAGGGTCTGTGCGCGTCATTGCGCCGCTTGACATTTCACTCTGGCCGCTGATTGAATATTTCTTTTCCTGCAAAGCGGTGAGAAGTTCCTGCTGGCTTTTCTGCGTTAATGTTGCTATCTCATCAAGGAATAAAACTCCGCCGGAAACGCGGTGTATCATGCCGGGCTCAACACGCAGGTGTGCCGGCGTTCCCAGCCCGCCGGAATTGTGGACCAAAATATCCTCCGCAAAGAGATTGCCGGTTTCCGTTGTGACGTTGTACACGTATCCCTTATACGGCCTTTTTGATTTTTTTTCGATTTTGGCTTTTTCCGCGGTCTTTTCCATAATACTATGTGTGACTCAAAAACGATTAAATATGTTTGCTAATTGCAAGCCAAACCGCGATATTTCAGCGCATATTTCACCTCATCTTCGAGATGTTCTTTCTTTCCGACCGCATACCTCAGCGGAAAAAGTTCATTGAATTTCAAAACCTTCCCAAAATGAGTCTGAAAAAACACCCTGTAACAAAAACTCGTATTGCCGTCTTTTCTGAGCGTTGCTTTGCTGACATCTTTCCGGACATTCGGGGTCAGGGTAACGCCGACAGAATTGCATAACTGAGTCAGGCTTTTCAGGAACACCCTATGCTCGCTTTCAAGAGAATCTATCTTGCTCAGCCCCAGGGCAAAATTTGTGAATCTTTTGGTTTTGACCCACCTTATGTCGCTCCTGAAAACAGGGGTTGAAATTTCGGATGCAAACAATCCGTCCAGAAAAGCAGCCCTGTTTTTCCGGCTTAAGCCAAAAATATACCTTGGCAAGGAATAATTTTGGGAAACTTTACTGCCAACGGGCGCGCCCAATGCCGAGAAAAACCTTACAACGCTTCTGTCGAAAGTCCTGATATTGTATGAATGCCCATATTCCCCGCCTTCAATAAGATTCATCTTGCCTTTCGCATATGGGAAGGCTTTAATCAAATCTTTTTCCCATAAATCAACATCCCTCTTGTCCGAAGAAATAAATGACATTGTGTTAAGCCGCTTGTCAATGCAGCCATCGCCGAATATTGTCCCTAAAATATTGAAAATTATCCCTGCGTGCCCATGCCTTTCTGTAAAAGGGAGCAAGCCCGCCACTTCGAGCTTTTCAACAGCCTTCAGCGGGCGGGGAACCGCGCGCTTTGAACCCTTTGTGTGCCACCATCTGGCTTGGCCTTGGAATATGTCCAAGATTTTTGCGCACCTTTTGTAGCCTATGGACGGATTCCCTTTCACCAAATCCGAATATTCTTTGTATTTTTTGCACGAAATTCGGCATGGTTCCGAATACGTGTCAATTATGCCCTGCTCATCAACAATAGCCATGGTCCGCTAAAATATGGATTTTCGGATTTAAATGGGCTTCGGGACCGCATTTCCACTGCGGGAGCCGATTCCCTGACTGCAAGAACTGCGGCAAATTTTTTAACCGCAAGAACTGCCAGTTAGTTTTAGCACATTGTCAAACACCGAAACAGCTTCGGCTTTCTTGTCGCCTTTTGAAACAAAGACCTTGTGCTCAGGGGTAAGGGTGACCGTTCTGCCTCCGGCTTTCAGGTCAACAAGCTCGCCTTCAAACAGTCGCCTGTTCAGCGAAAGAATCCTTGAGAGAACAACTTTTCCGTCTTTGTAGCCGAGCGTGTAAACCTTTTCTTCATCCGGGAGCATTATTGCCTCATAACCCTTTTCGTTTTTGATTATGTCTTTCGAATATTTTTCGTACATTTCAGCCCATAGTTCTGAAAATTTATTTTCAATAAATTTATTTCCTTCCCGGATGAATAAAGTGTTTTCAGGGAAGTGGCACTGGAGCGGATCATGGCGGACATCGCCGAGAAGCGCACCCGCGCGGGCACCCGTTGCCTCAACAAACGGCGCAATTTTCTTTCCCGCGTTGTTAATCAAAAGTTTCGGCACGGCATTTACGGATTTTGCCTTCATCTGCGTGCCCAAAGCAAATCCTATAACAAGGAATCCGCCAAGCACGAGTGTCGCGGCATAAACAACATCGGGAAGAAAGCCGAGGTTCCACATCAGCCATGAAAGCAGAAACCAGCCAATCGGCAGAATCAGCCCCATCAGACGCATATTGTCATCCATTTTTTTGTTCTCAAGGCGCGACTGCTCAAGGATTTTCTTGCCCTGCCCAGCGGGAACGCTCCTTATTTTCGGGTTGTTGGAGTCCTCCTCATTTGGATACACAAGCACATCATGCAGCCTGCTTATCGGCATTATCTCAGCCATTGCCTGCGCAAGCATTGATTTTCCCGTGCCCGGCACGCCTATAAGCAGGACATTCCTTTTTTGCGCGGCAGCCTTGCGAATAAGTTCAACACTGCTTTCCTGCCCTATAACCTGCCCGATTATCTTTTCGGAAACATTAATTTCCGCGGTTGATTTGTAATTTGCGGGAATTTTTGCCTGGCCTGAATTAGAGGGGGGCATAATGATTATTACAATATAATAAGTGTTAAAAGGTTGATTGTTTGGTTAGGGTTTGCCGTTTGTACCAAATCAGTTATATGGTTCGCAACGCGGATATTTTATATGAAAATCAAAAAACCACTGACGACATTGGCCCTTGTTATCTTGATTTTAGTTCTAAGCGCATTTACTTTTTTGATTTCCCCATTATGGGTAAAGTGCTATTTGTTACCGGCAGGACTCAACAACATCCATTGCTATTACGGCGTGGAAAGCATTGCATATGAAAATCCGAAATGGGCAATGAAATTGTGTGCAAAAATGAGCAATGTTCCAAAGAAAGACAGATGTTATGAAACTATTGCAAAGCAAATTGCCAATAAAAATTATTCGCTTGCGGCGGCGAATTGCAATAAGATACGGGGCTTTAGTGGGGTGCATAGCATAGAAGACTGCTACGGCACAATTTCAGAAAAAGCGGAAAAGGAATAAAGATTTGCTTTAAATATTTGACATCCGTTAAATAATAGTGGTAAAAATGCATGAAACAAAAATAGTTTTTTTGGGCACAAGCTGCAGCACCCCCACCAAGGGGCGCAACCTGAGCAGCGTAGCGCTTAGGAGGGAGGGGGAGTGGATTCTTTTTGACTGCCCGGAAGGAACGCAGAGGCAGATGATGGCTTCGGGCGTTTCGTACATGAAAATCCAGCATATTTTCATCTCGCACTTTCATGGCGATCATTTTCTCGGACTGCCGGGACTGCTTGCAACAATGAGCATGCACGGAAGAGATTATCCTTTGTTTGTTTACGGCCCGAAGGGAGTGGAGGCATGGGTAAAAAAGGCAATTGAGATGAGCATGCTCAGGGTTAACTTTGAGATAAAATGCATCGAGGTCGGGAAGAAGGGCGCTGTGCTTGAGGCAGAGGGCTTTACCGTGCGCGCATTTCCCCTGAAGCACGAGGTTCCGTGTTATGGCTATGTGTATGAGGAAAACGGGAAGGCAGGGGAATTTGTGAGGGCAAAGGCCGAGGCGCTGGGAATTCCCGAGGGGCCGTTGTGGAGCAAACTGCAGAAAGGGGAAACCGTAAAGGCAAAAACCAAGGGCGGGAAGGGCGGGGCAAAGATGAAAACATTCAGGCCTGAGCAGGTCATGGATTATTCAAAGGCACGCACGGGGAAGAAACTTGCGATTGTTTGGGATACGCTGCCGAATAAAAGTTATTACAGCGCGATTAAGGGCGCGGATGTGCTTGTGCATGAGAGCTCGTTTATGGAAAAATTAAAATCACGGGCAATTGAGACAAGGCACAGCACTGCACAGCAGGCGGGAAAAACAGCGGCGGAAACAGATGCAAAAAGGCTTTTCCTGATTCATATCTCCCCGAGGCATAAGGACGCGAAGAAGATGGAGAATGAGGCACGCGCTGAATTCGGGGACGTAACTGTTGCCGAGGATTTGATGGAAATTGAGCTGTGAACTTGCGGGGCGAACGTGATTTTCTATGAAGGCTGTTGTTCTTGCGGCGGGAAAGGGCGTAAGGCTTAGGCCGCTTACCGATAAAATTCCGAAGGTTATGGTCAAGGTAAAGGGCGTGCCGCTGCTTGAGCATGTGCTTATGCGGCTTGTTGATGCCGGCATTGAGGGATTTGAAATTATTGTGGGATACAAAAAAGAGGCGATTGTTGAATACTTCGGCAAGGTGTTTGCCGGCCTGCCGATAAATTACATTGAGCAGGATGAATTGCTCGGCACTGCGCATGCAATTGCGCTTGTGGAAGGCGGGGTTAGCGGAAACTTCCTTGTCGTTAACGGCGATGTGCTTGTTGAAAGCACACTTTTCAGAAAGATGATGGAGGACGAGAACGACCCTTTGGAAGAGAGCGGATTTGACGCGCTTGTTGTCGGAAGGGAGGTTATTGATCCGTGGAGATACGGGGTGCTTGTTTATGAGGGGGAAATTCTGAAGGACATTGTTGAGAAGCCCGAGTACGGAACGCAAACAGGGAATGTCATCAATGCGGGAATTTACAGGTTCAACGGGAAAATATTTCCCGCAATAAGGGAAACACAGGAAAGCGAGCGCGCGGAATTTGAGATTGTTGACAGCATAAAACTGCTTATGAAAAGCGGGGGAAAGGCGGGCGTGCTCCTGTATGAAGGAACGTGCCTTGACATCGGGGATGCCGAGGATTTGAA
>JBDRDO010000056.1:0-4769 GCA_043820655.1 Candidatus Iainarchaeum sp.
TGCGTGTTTTCCGTAAACCGCTCTTTATCGGACTGCTCCCAGAAATGGAAATTCTTCTCCGTATGGAAGCCGAAGTGCTTCGGAAGGTTCATGCCTGCTTTTCCTTTGGGCATAACATATGTAGCGCACCGTGAAATATAATCCTTCCCTTTCGCCACCTTTTTATATATCTTATAATACTAATTAATGTAATAGTAAAAGGCGCGCAATACTGTGATTAAAATGCCCCCATTAACTGACAAGCAAATTAAGGCGAAGTTCCGCCCGAAATTTACGGAAGAATATAAAAAATTCTACCCTGTCCAGGCGCTTGCGGAACTCGGCTTTGCGCGCAGGGAATGCCTCAATTGCCAGTCTGAATTCTGGAGCATTGATTCTGAAAGGCAGCACTGCGGCGAGCCGGAATGCGAAGGGGGATTTAAATTCATTGGCAACACCCCCGCGAAAAAGAAACTGGATTATGTTGAGTCATGGGATGCTTTTGAAAAATCATTCAAAAAAATGGGCTACCTCAGCGTGCCGCGGAAGCCCGTGGTTGCGCGCTGGCGCAATGATGTTTACTGGACAGGGGCAAGCGTTTACGGCTTCCAGCCATATGTTGTTAGCGGTGAAATTAAACCTCCAAGCAATGCTGTTGTCATCCCGCAGCTCAGCCTCAGGTTTAATGATGTTGACAATGTGGGAATAACAGGCTCCCATTATTCATGTTTTGACATGCTCGGGCAGCTGCACTTTGAAAAAAAGAAGGATTACAAACCGGGCGAATACCTGGAGGATTATATTTCATGGATTGAGAAAGGGATGGGCATCCCGCGTGCGGAGCTTGTCCTGCACGAAGATTCATGGGCAGGCGGAGGAACATTCGGCCCGAGCATTGAATTTTTCTCAGGAGGGCTTGAAATTGGCAATCAGGTTTATATGCAGTACTCGGCAACCCCCTCCGGGTTCTCGGAGTTGGATATTAAGGTTCTTGACATGGGGCAGGGGCATGAGAGAATTCCATGGTTCACGCACGGCAACAGCACAAGCTATGAAACCACTTTTCCCACTGCCGTAAACTACATGCGCAAAGTTTCAGGTCTGAAGGCGGATGAGGAATTACTCCAAAAATTCCTGCCTTATGCGGCATTCCTGAATGTTGATGAGGTTTCAAACATTAACCGCACATGGGGGCATGTCGCGGAGAAAATCGGAATGCCTGTCGATGAACTAAAGGAAAAAATAATGCCGATGCGTGACCTTTACGCAGTTGCGGAGCACGCCCGCGCGGTGCTGGTTTCATTAAATGACGGCGCAATGTTCAGCAATACAGGAGGGGGATATAACATCCGCACGCTCGCAAGAAGGATGTTCGCGCTCGCGGATGACAGGAAATGGGATGTTGATTATGCAAAACTTCTTGAGCTTCATGCGCACTTCCTGAGAAATATGTATCCCGAACTGCGCGAAAATCTGCGCGATGTGAATGAAATTTTGGATTATGAAATGCAGAAATACGGGCAGACAAAGTTCAAGTCAAAGCAGATAATTGAGGGACTTATTTCGCGCGGCGAGAAGCCCGGCACTGCTCAGCTAATTGAACTTTACGATTCGCACGGAATAAGCCCCGAGACTTTGCAGTTTATGGCAAAGGGCACGGCACTGGAAGTTGATGTTCCGGACAATTTCTTCGGGCTTGTTGCGGAGAGGCACGCAGGGGTTAAGGCGGAAAAAGAAACCGCAAAAAAGCAGGCTGTGAAACTCCCCGTGGATTTGCCCGAAACCGCGCGCCTGTATTACACCGATTACAAACTGGTTGAATTTGATGCAAAGGTGATTTACGCAAAGGGCTCCGCGGTTGTGCTTGACAAGTCCGCATTTTATCCCACAAGCGGCGGGCAGGAGCACGACACAGGGCAAATTGCGGATGAGAAAGTTACCGATGTTATTGCGCAGGAAAACAGGGTTTTGCACCTGCTGCAAAACAGCACAAAACTGAAGGCAGGGCAGAAGGTTAAATGCAAAATTGATTTCCCGCGCAGGAAACAGCTTACACAGCACCACGACGGCACGCACGTGCTGAACTATGCCTGCCGTGAAATTCTCGGAAAGCACTGCTGGCAGCACGGTTCCTATGTTGGCACGGAAAAGGCAAGGTTTGATGTTACGCATTACAAGCCCATGGAGGAAACAGAGGCAAAGAAAATAGAGCATCTGTGCAACCGGATAATTAAGAAGCGCCTGCCGATTAAGCAGGAATTCCTTGCGCGCAATGTTGCGGAGGAAAAATACGGCATGCGCATTTATCAGGGCGGATACGTGCCTGGAAAGGAACTGCGTATTTTGAGCGTTGCAAAATTGGATATTGAGGCATGCGGCGGAACGCACGCAAAAAACACAAAGGATATTGAACAGTTCAGGATTTTAAACACAACAAAAATCCAGGACGGCGTGATCAGGATTAACTTTGCCTGCGGCGCGGCAGCGGAAAAAACAGGCACTGAAACCGCGGGCCTGCTTGAAACAGTGGCAAAGTTACTCAGTGTGTCAAAGGCGGAAGTGCCGAGCGCGTGCGAAAATATTTTCAGGGCATGGAAAAAGGCAAAGAAAGCAGCGAAGAAGAAAAACCTTGCCGCGCTTAAACAGATTGAAATCGCAAAGCCCGAGGCAGAGAGCGGGCTGAATGATGAGGAGCTAATGCAAAAGGCGGCGGCATGTTTCAAAACGCATCCCGAGCATGTGCCGAAAACTGCGGAGCGCTTCCTCAGCGATTTAAAGAAGTGGAAAGGTGCTTAACTTGGGCCTGTTCAGGGAAAAAAGGATAATCACAAAGAAGCGCGAGCGCGCGCTTGATAATTTCCGCAAGCAGGCGGTTAAGGCACTTGAGGAACTGCGGAAAGGCGCGAAGCACCGCAACATAAAGAATCTTTATGACACAATGATTTACAATGTGGAAAACACCCCTGTTGTTTTCTACCCTCGCAGGAACCTGCGTTCATTCGTCCAGCGCGTTGGCAATAAACTCTTCGGCTCGGTAACAAAGGGAGAAAACGTAAACAGGATTTGGGTCGTGCAGAAAGGCAACAACAAATTCATTGTAAGGGACAATTACATCAACATGCCCGCAGAGCACGTATTTGACGGCGAAAATTTGACAATTGACGGCATCTTCACACTTTCGCATGAATATGCGCACTTTGACAAGCCGCACCTCGGCGTGTTTGCGGATTCGCTGGGAATTGACCCGCACACCGCGGAGGAGCTTATGGCGGACATACTTTCGGCAAAGCTTGCCGTAAAGATGGGCTACCCTAAAAAAAGGGTTTTGGGGCATTTCGCAGGCAGGGGAATTGTTTACGGCTCTTTTCCGTTTGAAAAGTACATCTCAAGCGCAATAGGTTTTTAAACAAAACACGCCTTAATTCCTTTTTAGATGCCGCAATTTAAGGGTGCGAAAGCAAGGCTGATTTTGGAGGACAACTCGGTATTCCATGGCATGTCCTTCGGCGCGCAAAACCCATGCGCGGGGGAGGTTGTTTTCAACACAGGAATGACGGGCTATGAGGAAACCCTCAGCGACCCTTCATACAGCGGGCAGATTCTGGTTTTCAGCTATCCATTAATTGGGAATTACGGCGTGCGTGCGGAAACGCACGGCGGGTTCAGCATGCAGCTCGCTGAAAAGGGAGGGGAGGGCTTCCCTGTTTACAAATTAAACAAAAAATTCTTTATAAACAATTTTGAATCCGAGCGCGTGCAAACAGCGGGAGTAATTGTTTCCGATTACTCCGGCGCATTTTCACACCATGCGGCCGAGCGCAGCCTTGGCAGCTGGCTTGCACAGCATGAAGTTCCGGCAATAACGGGCATTGACACTCGCGCACTAACAAAACGTTTGCGCGAGCGCGGGACGATGCTCGGGAGAATTGAAATTGATGATGTGCAGAGTGAACGCGGCATAAATTTCCATAACCCCAACAAAACAAACCTTGTTGATTCGGTATGCATAAAGGAGCCCGTGGTTTATGAAAGCGCTAAGCGAAGCGCGGCGCACATCGCTGTTCTGGACTGCGGGGTGAAAAACAACATCCTTCGCATGCTTCTCACGCGCGGGCTTAAGGTTACGCGCCTTCCATGGGATTATGATTTTAATTCACTTGAGTTTGATGCGCTCATACTTTCAAACGGGCCCGGGGATCCGAAGATGCTTGCCCCTGCAATTGCGAATGTGCGCAGGGCACTTGAAAAGGAAACCCCTGCATTCGGAATCTGCCTTGGAAATCAATTGCTTGCACTGGCAGCGGGCGCGGACACATACAAAATGAAATACGGCCACCGCTCCCAGAACCAGCCCGCGCTCCTTTCAGGAACAAAAAGATGCTACATAACATCACAAAACCACGGTTTCGCGGTTAATGAAAAAACCCTGCCCAAATGCTGGGAGCCCTGGTTCACAAATTTAAATGACGGAACAAACGAGGGAATCCGCCACAAAACAAAACCATTCATGTCGGTGCAGTTCCACCCCGAGGCAACACCCGGGCCTGTTGATACCGCCTTTTTGTTTGATGAGTTCCTGGAGGCGATTAAATGAATTCCGCACTGGAAATGCACTCTCTTTCGAAACTATTTAATTGCAGGCAGGCGTTACTATTAAAGGGGATGTGCTTGGGTGCTAAAAAAACCATTCATTTTTGGGATTTGCCAGAAACTACACGGTTCGTTTTAAATCGCAATTTTTGTATTGAATTGTTTGATAAGGCGTCTGAGGGAAGCCTTCAGTTGCTTGC
>JBDRDO010000057.1:0-22393 GCA_043820655.1 Candidatus Iainarchaeum sp.
ATTTATATTCATTTCTATAACCTAATAATTGAGTATATTAGTCACCTGTAGCGAATTTCGGGACGGGTGAGTTCAATCACACTCAAAAACTGCGCGCATTGCATTTGAATTTGGATTAAGCCTTAAGGCTCAGCGCCAGCCATGCCCCGAGTAATACAGGCAGAAGGCAAAGGATTGGATGGATTTCATTGGTGCTGGACAAAGTTGGTGAGCATTTTCTTGTGCCTAAGCATGAAATTGTGCCTGAGGACAAAGTGGGCGAAGTTCTGAAAAGATACAACGCAACACCGGATAAATTGCCGCGCATATTAAAGAACGACCCAGCACTTGAGGAAATCGGGGCGAAGAAAGGGGATGTACTAAAAATTACAAGGGACAGCCTGACGGCGGGAAAGGCAATTTTCTTCCGCATTGTGAGATAATTGGAGAGTGTTTATACTTGGATGGATGGCCGCTGATTGATGCATACTTCCGCGACAGAAGCATTGCGAAGATGGAGATTGACTCATTCAACCAGTTCATGGACAGGAAGCTTGACGAAATTGTTGATGAGAACAGGTTTATTGCCCCCAAAATTGAGGAGGTCAAGATTGAGCTTGATAAAGTCGAGGTGCAGAAGCCGCGCATTATTGAGGCGGACGGGAGCCCGAGGTATGATTTTTACCCCATGGAGGCAAGGACAAGGAACAGAACCTATTCGGGACCCATATACCTGACAATGCGTTTGCTGAGAAGGGATGTTCAGCAGGATCTGAAGCGCGCATACATAGGGGAAATGCCGATAATGCTTAAATCAAGCAAGTGCTGGCTTGAGGGCAAGACAGAAGATGAGCTTATTTCAATGGGCGAGGACCCGAAGGATTTCGGGGGATATTTTGTAATTAACGGCTCCGAGAAGGCGCTGATGACGCAGGAAGTTCTTGCTTCCGACAGGGTGCTGGTGAGCGAGCAGGCACAGGAAAAAATGATTGCGGAAGTCATAAGCACGCGCGGTGCATTCAAAGGCAGGGTGAGAATTATGCGCGGGCCTGACGGAATGCTTACAATTACGTTCCCATCATCCCCGAGGAAATTAAGGCTGTTTGTTTTGTTAAAGGCGCTCGGGCTGAGCAGCCCGAAGCAGATGCAGGAGGCGTTCTCTGACGAGGTTGAGGTTCAGAATGATGTACTGCTTAATATTGAAAACATAGGCCTGCGCACGGAGAAGGAGGCGCTTGACAAAATAGGGAAGTTTGTTGCACCCGGGCAGGTCGAGGAATACAGGCTAAGGCGCGCACAGGAAGTTATTGATGCATTTTTGCTGCCGCACATCGGGCAGGAGCAGAAGGACCGTTTGGCAAAGGCATACTACTTGGTGATGATGGCAACCAAAGCGATTGAAAGGGCGCAGGGGTTGAGGGAGGATGACGATAAGGACCACTACAGCAACAAGAGGCTGGAGCTTAGCGGGAAATTAATGGAACATCTGTTCAGGTATTCTTTCAAGTATTTCATCAAGGACATTAAGTTCCAGATTGACAGGACTGTAACACGCAGGAGGAAGCTTAACATAAGCACTATTGTTAGGCCGGGTGCGGTTACGGAAAGAATAAGGTTTGCAATGAGCACAGGCAACTGGATCGGCAGGAGCACGGGGGTTAGCAAGTTCATGGACCGCGTGAATTATTTAAGCCCGCTTACGGATTTGAGAAAGGTTAAAAGCCCGCTGGACAAGAACAGGGAGCTGTATGAGGCAAGGGATGTGCACGGAACGCACTGGGGAAGGCTTGGGCCTATTGAGACTCCCGATGGGCCGCAGTGTGGGCTTGTGAAGAACCTTGCACTGCTTGCGGAAGTAACAACTGAAACAGAGGAAGAGCCTGTTGAAAAATTAATCAGGGAAATGGGAGTGAAACTGCGCTAGCGCAAGCGCAAAAGGTGTAAATATGGCTGCAAAGGCAAAAGTGTACATCAACGGCCGTTTGATCGGGTTCCACCCCAGCCCGGAGAAGCTTACTGCGGAGCTTATAAACAAGAGGCGCCAGGGGAAGATGGCTGCGCGCATTAACATTGCTTTCCACGAGGACACGAACGAGGTTTATGTGAATACCGATGCGGGAAGGGTGCAGAGGCCTGTGATTGTTGTGGAGGACGCGAAGCCAAGGCTCAATGACGAGCACATAAATCAGCTCAAGGAGGGCAAGATGGGCTGGCAGGACCTGATAGAGAAGGGGATTGTCGAATATTTGGATGCCGAAGAGGAGGAGAATGCGCTTATTGCAACTGAGGTTGAGGAACTCACAAAGGAGCACACGCACATTGAGATAGACCCCACAGTAACGCTCAGCATTATAAGCTCAATGATCCCTTACCTGCAGTATGACCTTGCGGGAAAGGTCCTGCACGGCGCAAAAATGTTCAAGCAGGCACAGGGCATTAGCGGCATAAATTACAATTTACGTACGGACACCGAGGCATATCTGCTTTATTATCCGCAGAAGGCACTTGTCAAGACAAAGACAATGGATATGCTTGAGCTTGACAGGCGGCCGCAGGTACAGAACCTTGTTGTTGCGATAATGCCGTACCGCGGATTCAATATTTTAGATGCCGTTGTGCTGAACAAGGGCGCAATTGACAGGGGGCTTGCGAGGAGCGCTTATTTCAGGACATACGAGTGTTCAGAAGAAAGATATCCCGGCGGGCAGGTTGACAGGTTTGAGGTTCCTGATGAGGAAACCACCGGCTTTTTGGGGGAAGAGGCCTACAATAAAATTGGCGAAGACGGGCTGGTGCAGGTTGAAAGTTATGTGGGGGAGAGGGATGTTGTTGTTGGAAGAACCTCCCCTCCGAGGTTCCTTGAGGAAATAACTGAATTTGGCGTGGCAAAGGAGAAGCGCAGGGAAAGCTCACACATAATAAGGAAGGGCAAGGAGGGCTTCGTGGACAGGGTCATAATTACCGAGGCGGAATCAGGAAGCAAGCTTGTGAAGATTAAGATAAGGGGCGAGATGGTGCCGCTGGTCGGGGATAAGTTCAGCTCAAAGCACGGGCAGAAAGGAGTGGTAGGGGCGATTATTCCTGAAGAAGATATGCCGTTTACAGTTAACGGAATTAAGCCTGATTTGATACTTAACCCGCACTCAATCCCGAGCAGGATGACAATCGGGCACCTGATTGAGATGCTTGCGGGAAAGGCGGCATCAATGCGCGGGGAGGCTGTTGACGGCACGCCTTTCAATGACATGAAAGTTAGCGAGCTTAGGAAAGTTTTGCAGGAGCACGGCCTGCGCGGAGACGGGAAGGAAACATTTTATGACGGCACAACAGGGGAAAGGATTGAGGCCGAGATTTTTACAGGAATAGTCGCTTACAGGAGGCTGTTCCACATGGTGAAGCACAAAATGCAGGCAAGGTCAAAGGGGCCTGTGCAGATACTCACAAGGCAGCCGACCGAAGGAAAGGAAAAAGAGGGCGGTCTGCGCTTCGGGGAGATGGAAGGGGAAACACTGGTAGGGCACGGCGCGGCAATGCTTTTGCAGGAGAAGTTTATTGAGGATTCGGATAAGGTTATTGAGCTTGTGTGCGAGAAGTGCGGAGTTATTGCGGTTAACGACCAGATAAGGAACAGGCGCTACTGCCCGATTTGCACAGGGAGCAAGGTTTATCCTGTTGAGATGGCATACGGCTTCAAGCTCCTGCTTGAGGAACTGAAGGCGCTTGGAATTTATCCGAAACTTAACATAGGGGACAAGGTGTGATACAATGCTGACAAAGAAAATAATATCCGTTGATTTCCATGTGCTGAGCCCTGCACAGGTAAGGAAGATGTCGGCGCTTGAGGTTAAGAGCCCCGAGACTTATGATAAGGACGGCTATCCGATGGAGGCAGGATTGATGGATCCGCATCTCGGAGTAATAAACCCTGGGCTGAGGTGCAAAACCTGCGGGCAGAGGATGAAACAGTGCCCGGGCCACTTCGGACATCTTGAGCTTGTCAGGCCTGTCGTGCATTCGGAATTCGGAAAAAAAGTTGAGCTGCTGCTGCATGTGACATGCAAGGAGTGCGGGAAGATTGCATTACCGCAGGAAACAATTGACGATTACACAAAGAAGATGCGCGACGGGGAGGATGTAACAAAGAGGATTGCGCTGAAGGCAAAGAAAATAAAGAAATGCCCGCACTGCAATGCCGAGCGCGGGGATGTTTTGCTTGACAAGCCAACAAACTTCTACTACAATAAGGAAAGGCTCTATCCCACACAGATAAGGGAATGGCTTGAGAAGATTCCCGATGAGGATGTTGCGCTTTTTGGCTATGGGGCGGACGGGCTGAGACCTGAATGGTTTGTTATGACTGTTTTGCAGGTGCCTGCAATTACAATAAGGCCGAGCATAACGCTTGACACAGGCATTCGTTCAGAGGATGATTTAACACATAAGCTTGTTGACATTATAAGGATTAATTTAAGGCTGAAGGACAATATTGATGCAGGTGCGCCGCAGCTTATTATTGAGGACCTGTGGGATTTACTGCAGTACCATGTTACAACTTATTTCAATAACAATACCGCAGGCGTTCCTCCCGCAAAGCACAGGTCAGGCAGGGCGTTAAGAACGCTTGTGCAGCGCCTGCAGGGGAAGAAGGGCAGGTTCAGGTATAATTTAACGGGAAAGAGGGTTAACTTTGCGGCAAGGTCAATTATAAGCCCTGATGCGTATCTTGCGATAAATGAACTCGGCGTTCCCGAGGAAATCGCAAAGGCACTCACTGTGCCGGAGTTTGTGACAAAATACAACATCAAGGAAATGAAGAAGCTGGTTAAGGGCGGAACATCTGTTTATGTGACGCGCCCCGACGGGATGAAGAAGAAAATTACTGAAATGAACCTTGAGGAAATTGTGAATGAGCTTGACATAGGATATAAGGTTGAGAGGCAGCTGATGGACGGGGATGTTGTTATTTTCAACAGGCAGCCCTCACTCCACAGGCTGAGCATGCTGGCCCATAAGGCAAGAATTATGCCTGACAAGACATTCAAGCTGAACCCCATTGTCTGCAAGCCGTACAATGCGGATTTCGACGGGGATGAGATGAACATGCACGTGCCGCAGACGGAAGAGGGCATAACCGAGGCGGAGGAATTAATGAGTGTTGAAAACCAGGTTATAAGCCCGAGATATGGTGCGCCTGTGATAATACTTGACGAGGACGGCATAAGCGGATGTTATATACTCACGCTTAAAAGCACGAAGTTCGGTAAGGAGAAGGCAATGCAGTACCTGCACACTGCGGGGGTGAAGGATTTGCCTAAGCCGGATATGGGGCAGGAATATTCAGGGAAGCTTATATTTTCACAGCTCCTGCCAAAGGGCCTGAATTTGGAGTACAAGACAAAGACATGTAAAATGCTCCAGCGCGCGGGAAAGTGCAGTGACTGCACAAAGGAGAAATGCAAACACGATGCTTATGTGAAGATAAAGGACGGAAACCTGCTTTGCGGGATTATAGATGAGGTTTCATTGGGAGAGGGTGACGGAAGGCTTGTTGACACGCTTGCAAGGAAATACCCGTCAAATATTATTGCGGACTTTTATCTGAATACATCAAAGATCGTTGAGGATTTGGTCACAACATGCGGAATGACAGTTAGTTTGGACGAATTTGAAACATCTGACAATGTCAAAAAGGTTAAGGACCGCGCAATTAAGGAAGAGATTGAGAAGAGCGATGAACTGGTTAAGATGTTCCACAGCGGCAAGCTTGAGCATATTCCGGGGAGGACACTTGCGGAAAGCTTTGAGATAAGGATGATGCAGTTGGGCGCGCATATAAAGGACAAGGTTGAGAAGGTTATACTTGAGGAAAGGATGGACGATGTATTGGGCGAAAATCCAAGGTTTAACAGCACTGTGATGATAATGAGCGGCTCAAGGGGAAGCGCGGTTAATCTGACAAATATCTCGGGGCTCTGGGGCCAGGCATCCGTCAGGGAAGGAAGGCCGAAACGCGGGTTCAGGGACAGGCTGATTACACACAATAAGAAGAAGGATGTGGGCGTGCGAGCGGGAGGATTTATTGAACATAATTTCCTTGAGGGAATGGACAATTACGAGTACTTCTACCACGCAATGGGGGGAAGGCAGGGTGAGGTTGACACAGGAGTCAGCACAAAGGTTTCGGGCTATCTGTACAGAAGGCTTGCAAACTCACTGAAGGATTTGGTTGTGAACAATGACAGCACTGTCAGGAATGCGAACAGCAACATAATCCAGTTTGTTTACGGCGAGGATGGGGTGTTCCCGCAGAAATCTGCGAGGGGAAAGGCAATGTACCTTGACACGGAAATCGCAAATATTGATGAAGGAAAGGGGAAAAAGGAGTGAGTTGAATGGCTGTTGTAAAGAAAGGTAAGGGCGCAAAGGGAAAGGCTGTTGGTAAAGGCAATCCTGTGAAGGCAGTGAAAAAGGCGCCGGCGAAGAAGGCCGAAGTTAAGAAGGGCGGCGCAAAGGGAAAGGGTGCTGTGAAAGGCAAGGCAAAGCCGCGCTCAAAGGAAGTAAAAATAGAGGTAACCAGGGTTTACGCAAAGAATATTATTGAGGATTTTGATTTTCCCCCTTCACTGCTCGAGGAATTTGATGGCAGGGCGGATGTCGGAAGGATGAGCGCCAAGGCCAAAGAGGAACTGCTTGTTAGCCTGAAGAAAAGGTACGATGAAACAAAGGTTGAGTCGGGCGAGGCTGTGGGGATTATTGCCGCACAGAGTTTAGGCGAGCCCGGAACGCAGCTGACACTTAGGACAAAGCACTATGCGGGTTCGGCTGAAGTTTCCGTGGGTTCGGGAATACAAAGGGTTGAGGAGCTTGTGGACGGCAGAAGCAAGGCAAAGTACCCAACTATGACAATTTACATTGAAGGCAATGAGGCAAGGAAGAACTATGAGAAGGCGGAGGCATTTGCAAAATCGCTGATTGATGTCAGGGTGCAGGATGTTGTTGCCGTAAATGAGGACTTTGCAAAGGAGAAGATGACAATTGAGGTTTTGCGCGATAAGTGCAAAGAGCGCGGCGTGAATATTCCCGATCTCGTGGACAAGATAGAGAAGAACATGAAGCTTAAGGCAAGGAAGAGGCAGGATGCACTGGATTTCAGCCTGAAGAAAGAGGCTCTGCTTAAGGTACGGCGCCTGCTGAACAAACTGCGCAATACGCGTGTGCAGGGCGTTCGCGGGATTGACAAAACAATTGTGGTTAAGGAAGGCGATGAATACGTGATTAAAACCTCGGGCACAAATATGAAGGTTGTGCTGAAGATGGATGAGGTTGACGGGAGGCGCACAACAACAAACGACATAAAGGAGATAAGCAAGGTATTGGGAATTGAGGCGGGGAGGGTTGCAATTGCAAAGGAACTCTCAAAAGTGCTGAAGGAAAATAACATTGCGGTTGATTTAAGGCATATAATGCTGCTTGCGGATTTGATGTGCTATGATGGAGAGGTTAAGGGAATTGTAAGGACGGGAATTGCAAGGGACAAGGCCTCGCCGTTTGCGAGGGCGGCATTTGAGGAAACAGTTAAGCATTTGCTTGATGCGGCATTCAAGGGCGAGAGGGAGAATCTGTCAGGGGTTGTAGAGAACATCATAGTCGGACAGCCGATTAAAGTTGGAACAGGCACTGTTGACCTTGTGATGAAAATCGGGAAATGAAAAATGAGGGATTGAAACAGGAATGGGTGAGTTAAATGGCTTCGGTGAAAAAGGCAAAATCAGGGAAAAATCAGAAGGCAAAGGCTGCAGGAATTGATGCGGCGCGTGAGATACGGCGTGCTGTTGACACGGGAGAGGTTGTTTTCGGCGAAAAACAGAGCGAAAAAAGCATTTTAAAGGGAGAGGGAGAACTAATTATTATAAGCGCAAATACCCCGGTGCGCGTAAAGGAAAGGGCAGAGGGGCAGGCAAGGGTTTCAGGAATGCCAATATATGGTTTTGCAGGGAGCGCAAGGGAGCTTGGTGCGGTCTGTGGAAAGCCTTTCGTGGTTTCGGTAATGGCAGTGAAGAATGCAGGGAAAAGCAAGGTACTAGAATTGACAAAACAGTGAGTGTGCAGTAAATGAAAATGGGAAACCGCGAAATACAATATATCAATGCCCTGGAGAGCATAACCGGCGCGAATGCACGGGGGTGCGTCATAACTCCCAATGCAGTTATGTTTATGGTAAGTGCAGATCAGATGAAATTCGCAATAGGGAAGGATGGAAAGAACATAAAACGTGTCAGGGAGAAGCTTGGAGTGAATATTGATATTTTTGAGTATGCTGAAAGGCCTGAAGATTTTGTGGTAAAGGCACTGAAAGGGATTAAGATGGACAATATTGAGGTAAAGTCAGGTTCGGGCGAGAAAAGCATGAGCCTTGGCATTGACGCTGAGAACAGGAAGAAGCTTATGATAAATCCGGGAAGGATGAAGAGCGTGCGTGCCATTGTGAAAGAGGGTTATGGCATAGGCAGCATTAAATTTTCAGGGGGCATGCAATATGGCTAGCGGAGAATTTGCCGCAAGTTCGCTTGAGGAAAAGCGCAAGAAATGGCGCTGGAAGGACCGCAGGTACAAGAGCAGGATGCGCGGAAGCAGGAAGAAGTATGATTTACTGGAAGGGGCACCGCAGGGCCGCGGAATTGTTACCGAGAAGCGCGGAGTTACAGCCAAACAACCCAACTCGGGGATTAGAAAGTGCGTTGCTCCGGAAACAAATGTAATGCTGGCGGACGGGTGCCAAACAACAATCCAGGAACTCGGCGGGTTCTGGGAAAACGCAGTAGTGCATGATTGCGGCTGGGCAAATAAGGAAATTTCCGCCGCATCCCTAACGGACCATTTTGGCTACGGGGCGGATGAATTTTCTGCGGATGGCGTTTACCGCATCAGCACGGGAGAAACGGGAAGAACACTTACCGCCTCCGGCGACCATCCGATATTTACCATGCGCGGGAAAGTTAATGTAAAGGAATTGAAGCCCGGCAACAGGGTTGCTGTGCTGCCGGGAAATCCCGTGAGGTTCGGCACAACAGGAGAAATTATTCTGGACGAAAGCGGGATTAGGGGCGCGTGCCCGGCAAACTCAAAGGTAGAGAGAATTCTGGCCGAGCTGAAGCAAAAAGAATTGCTGCCGTTAAGGCTTGACAGCCCGAAAACCGCCAAGATTGCGAGGATTATTGGGCACTTATTCGGGGACGGATGCCTGAGCTGGGGCAGGTCCGGAACAGGCTTCGGCGGGAAAATTATTTTCAGCGGCAACCCTCAGGACTTAGGGGAGATAAGAAAGGATGCGGCTGCTTTGGGTTTGAGGCCATCGCCTGTGCAAAAGACAAAAAGAACGAGCACTGTGGAGCATGCAAAAGGAAGCCACACAATCAGCGGGACAAGTTACTCAATGTCCTGCTCTTCGGTCGCATTTTTCACCCTGATGAAGGCACTGGGCGTGCCTGCAGGGGATAAGGCGGCGGCGGCATACTCCGTGCCAAAATGGATAATGGAGGGGCCTTTATGGGTTAAGGAGGAGTTCCTTGCCGCTTATTTCGGAAGCGAGCTGGAAAAGCCGCGCATAAAGGGAAAAACATTTCAGTGCCCGTGCCTTTGCCTAAATAAAACAGAGGGCAAACTGAGTGCGGGCATTAAATTTGCGGGGGATTTGAAAAAGATGCTGAATGAGTTTGGCGTGGAGGTTTCAAAGATAAGAACCGCCCCTTGCTGCAGGAGGAAAGACGGCACAAAAACGTACAGGGTTCTGCTTTACATTAAATCCAACCACGGCTCCCTGATGAACCTCTTCGGAAAAATCGGCTACAAATACTGCAGGGAAAGGAATGCACTTGCAAGGCAGGCATTTGAGTACCTTACAATAAGGAAAATAAAACTTGAAAGGCACAGGAAGGCATTTGCATCGGCGAAACGGCTGAGAAAGAAGGGCTTAACAATTGGCGGCATCGCAAAAGAGCTCGGGAAAGCGGGCTACGGTGAAATAACAAAAGGGGTTGTGAACTACTGGGTTTCCGTAGGTGTAAGGCACGAGGAAAAGATTGGCACTACCGCAAAATGCGAGCAGTTCCATGTCTGGAGAAAAAAAGCAACGAAAGGCCTGGGGGACAGCGGGCTTGTGTGGGAAACCATAAGCGGCATAGAAAAGGCCAAGGCGCAAAGGCTGCTTGATATTACGACCTCAAGCGGCAACCACAACTTCTTTGCAAACGGCTTCCTTACGGGAAACTGCGTCCGCGTGCAGCTCATAAAGAACGGCAGGCAGCTGACAGCGCTTGCTCCTGGTGACGGTGCAATTAAATTCATTGACGAACACGATGAGGTTGTTGTTGAGGGAATAGGGGGGGCGATGCACGGACCTAAAGGGGATTTATGGGGCGTGAAATACAGGGTAATTAAGGTTAACAACCAGAGCCTTGAACAGTTAAGGTCAGGCAAGATTGAGAAAGTGAAAAGATAAATGAAATCAGGGTGAGGATATGAAGGTTTTTGGAAAGTGGGATGTTGAGGATGTTCAGATAAGTGACATAAGCCTTGCAAACCACATAACTTTGGAAGGGAGGAGGATACCGCACACATTCGGAAGGCGCGCTGCGGGCAACCTTGAGAAATCAAGCCTTAACATAATTGAAAGGCTGACAAACAAGGTTATGCGTTCGGGGCAGGGGAAGAGAAAGTTAAGCGGGAAGTATATTCGCGGGCGCGGCTCCTGTGGAAAGAAACTTCAGGCAATGAGGATTGTTGAGGGGGCATTTGAGATTATTGAAAGGGAAACCAAGGAGAATCCGATTCAGATTCTTGTAAGGGCAATTGAGAATGCAGGTCCGAGAGAGGATATCACAAGAATTAAAAGGGGCGGGATTTCATACACGGTTTCCGTTGATGTTTCCCCTGTAAGGAGGGTTGATGAATCCCTCAAAAACCTTGCGCTTTCCGCATTTTCATCCTCATTCAATAAGAAAGTTTCCGCTGAAGAGGCACTTGCAAAGGAAATTATGCTTGCCGCCAAGGAAGACAACACCTCATTCTCAATCAAGAGGCGCGATGAGGTTGAGCGCATAGCAAAGAGCTCGAGATGATAGCATGGCAAGAAAAGAGGATGTTGCAAAGCTTGCTGAAGAACTGATGAACCAGCGCGAAAATATAAGGAACATCGGAATTGTTGCGCACATTGACCATGGGAAGTGCGTCTCCGGCGACACTAAAATTGCCCTTGCAGACGGGCGGTTTGTCAGGGCGGCAGAATTGTATGAGGAATACGGCAAATCCGGGAAACTTGTTAAAAGCAGTGCTGCTGAAAAGGTTTTTGACATCTCAGGTTCGGGGCTGAAGGTTTTTTCCCTGAACAAAAAAGAAATGATACAGGAGAAAAAGAAGGTAAGCCACGCCTGGAAAATGAAGGAAAAGGGCGAACTTGTGGAACTGGAACTCTCAACCGGCATGCGCATTGAAACAACGCCCGAACACAAATACCTCGTACTTAACGAAGACGGAAAAATTAAGGAGGTAAAGGCAGCGGAACTGCGGGAAAACGCGTTCATTGTCTGCCCGAAAAAGCTGGAGCATAATTCCCTAAGCATTGATGCTTTTAAGCAATCTGCCCTTGAAAGGCTCGGAAAAGACAACTCCTTTTTTGTTGTGCTTGAAAAGGGCAGGGGGATTGAACTAAAGAAAAAAATACTTGAAAATGGCATGGCAAAAACAAGGGAAGCCATAGGGAGTGCACTTGGGAAGAGGGGGTTTGCCTGCGCGGTTTATGCAAACAGGTACAGGATTCAGGACTACCTGAGGCTTGCCGAACTTTTTGGGATTTCAAACGCGTATGATGCAATTGAAAAAATAAACTACAGGCAGGGCGTAAGGAAAGAGGGGCACTCCTCGCTTTACCTGAAACTCCCGAGTAATGATTATGAAATAACCGAACTTATGTACCTTCTCGGCGTTATCTGGGGGGACGGGGGAATTTCAGGGAAGGAAGTAAGGGTAACAAATGAAAGCAGGCAGATGCAGCAGGAAATTAAAAGAATTGTTGCGGAACTTTTCGGGAGAGAAGTCAGAATAAAAAAATACGGGGGAAGGGCGACAAGAATTGACCTGAAACTTGGGAGAACATTTACAGAACTGCTTATAAGGGTTTTTGGCCTGCCCAGGAAAAACAAATCCCACTCAATAGGCATCCCTGAACTTGTTCAGAAAATGCCGAAAGAGCACCTGAAGGCATTTATCCAGGGTTATTTTGACACAGACGGCACGCTTGAAACATCAAGGAGGGCTGTAAGCATCAGTTCAGCCTCAAGGCAGATGATGGGAGAACTGCAGCTGAACCTCCTGAAATTCGGCTGTCCCGCAACATTCAACAGGAAGAAGCAGGCACTTTATATTTCCGCCTCAAATATGGAAACTTTCAGGGAAAAAATCAACTTCAGGCTGGAATCAAAGCGGAAAAGGCTGGATGCAATTGTTGAAAAGGCGGAAGCGCCGAACAGGAACACTGATTTGCTGCCGCTGAAGCCCGCCATACTAAAGGGGCTGAGGGAAAGTATGAGTCTTGCACAGGGGGATTTTTTCCCATCCTACGGGCCGATTGAAAGGGGGCAGATTCCGCTCTATTCCCCGCACCTGGATGAAGCGGTAAATGTTTTTTACAGGAACGCGGGAAACCCGAAAATAAAGGACATGAACGCATGGACTGAAATGCAGGAGCTTGAAAAGATTGGCCGGGAGTGCTATTACCCGCAGATAACGGCAATAAAAAGAAAAAAATTCACAGGGTGGGTTTATGATTTCACTGTCCAGGGAAACCACAATTTTATCGGGAATGGCTGTGTTGTGCATAACACAACAATGACTGATTCCCTTGTTGCGGCCTCGGGTTTAATTTCAAAGGAGCTTGCGGGGCAGCAGCTGTTCATGGATTCCTATGCTTTGGAGCAGGAGCGCGGAATAACAATTAATGCCGCGACAATTTCGCTTGTGCACGAGCACAAGGGCGTAAAGCACCTGATTAATGTTATTGACACCCCGGGACACATTGACTTCGGGGGGGACGTTATACGCGCAATGCGTGCGGTTGACGGGGTCATAGTTGTTGTTGATGCAGTTGAGGGCACGATGCCGCAGACAGAAACTGTGATAAGGCAGGCACTGAAGGAGCATGTGAAGCCTGTGCTTTTTATTAACAAGGTTGACAGGCTTGTGAATGAACTGCAGGTTACGGAAGAGGAGATGCAGCAGCGCTTTGTAAAGGCAATTGCGGGCGTTAATAATCTGATTAAGAAAAATGTGCCGAAGGAGTTTGTGGATAAGTGGGTTGTTAAGGTTGAGGATGGGAGTGTTGTTTTCGGCTCGGGGTATTACAAGTGGGCTGTCAGCGTCCCCAGAATGAAGGAAACAGAGGTAAGTTTCAAGGATGTTTACAGGTTTTGCAAGGAGGAAAAGCAGAAGGAGCTTGCTGAGAAAAGCCCCCTGCATCTTGCAATTTTACAGATGGTTATAGACCATCTGCCAAACCCGATAACCGCACAGAGATACAGGACGCCTGCAATATGGTCGGGCGATAAGGAGAGTGAAGTCGGGAAGGCGATGCTTGCATGCGACCAGAACGGACCTTTTGCAATGATGGTTACCGATGTTTCTGTGGATCCGCATGCGGGAGATATTGCATCAGGCAGGGTTTACAGCGGCACAGTAAGGGCGGGAATGACCGTAAGGGCACTGGGCCTGCAGAAGGAGGTTAAGCTGCAGCAAGTCGGCATATTCATGGGGCCTGACAGGGTTACTGTTGATGCCATTCCTGCGGGAAATATTGCCGCGCTTGTCGGCCTTAAGGAGGTTTTCGCCGGGGAAACAATCTCAACGGATGAAATGAAGGAATTTGAAAGTTTCATGAGCACTGCCGAGCCTGTTATGACAGTGAGTGTTGAGGCAAAGCACACAAAGGATTTGCCAAAGCTTATTGCAGCCATAAGGCAGATTACGAAAGAGGACCCGAACATAAGGGCTTCAATAAACAATGAGACAGGGGAGCACCTTATTTCAGGGATGGGCGAATTGCATTTGGAGGTTACGCAGTACAGGATCGAAACCGACCATAAAATCCCGATTGATGTCAGCCCGCCTATTGTTGTTTACAAGGAATTCATTACCAAGCCGAGCCCGATTCTTGAGGCAAAAAGCCCGAACAAGCACAACAAGTTCAAGCTTGACTCGGAGCCTATGCCAAAGGACATACTGGATAAAATGATTGAGATGCGGATTGACGGGAAGGTTAAGCCAAAGGACAAGGAAATGATTGCCAAGTTTGAGGAGTGCGGCTTTGACAAGGAAGTTGCAAAGAAGATTTGGTGTGTTCACAATAACTGCATTCTTGTTGATTTGACGCGCGGGATACAGTCACTGCATGAAATCAGGGAACTTGTTATTGAGGGTTTCAAGGATGCGATGGACGGCGGTCCTCTCGCTAAAGAGAAATGCATGGGCGTGATGGTTAAAATGTCAGATGCAACACTGCACGAGGATGCAATACACCGCGGGCCTGCGCAGATTCTGCCCGTAATTACGCGCGGAATTTATGCATGTATGCTTGCCGCAGACGCGATTTTGCTTGAGCCGAAACAGACTTTGACAATTACGGTTCCGCAGGATTATATGGGTGCCGTAAGCAAGGAGCTAGGCACAAGGAGAACGCAGATAAGCGACATGCGCACGGAAGGGGACAGTTCAATTATTGTCGGAAAAGCGCCTGTTAAGGAATTGATTGGGTTTTCTAAGGATATTCGCTCCGCTACTCAGGGCAGGGCAATCTGGACTGCGGAATACGCGGGCTATGAGCCATTGCCGCGTGAACTGCAGAAGGGCATAATTACAGAAGTGCGAAAGCGCAAGGGCATGAACCCAGAAGTCAAGCCCTACCAGTTCTTTTTGGAATAGCGCCGGTTTTGCCGCCGCGCTGAATCAGCAAAACCGCCAAATTTAAATATAAACAGGGGCGCATATATAGTATGCACGAAAAAACAAGAAATATTTCGTTTAAGGAACTTAAAAAGGCCTTTGAAAGGGTGGAGAAGGACCCAGATGCAGTCGCGGCTGTAAAGGCGCATTACAAGGAGCATACAGGGCGCGATTACCGCCCTTAAACCAGTTTCTCAAATTCGCGGAAACCGATAAAGCGGGGAATGCGAAGACCGTCTCTCCTATTCACTTTTCTGTAAATGCGCAGGCAGCCCTTGGTGCGCATTGTGCGATTGTCCTCGGAGCACACTATGTCGAGACTGTGGATAGAAGCACACGCCACAATTATGAAATCGCTGATTATTTTGCCAAAAGACTGCGCCCCGTTGTATTCATCCCAGTATTTAAGCGCAAGGAAGTTCACGACTTCCCCTGTTTCAAGGTTGTGCCTGCCCACAACAAAATCATAGGTATTAAGCAGCCAGTTTCTCGCATTCCTGCCGTTCCACTTTATTCCCCTTGGCATGCGGCGCAATTCGCCACGTATGACCTTGTTCCCATAAACCACTACTCTATCCGAATGCCTAACCGCCTTTGCGAAGACTGTTCCTTTCCCAAGCACAAGGGCATCATAAATATTGGTGTCCAGCATTACACGCAATTTTGCATCCATTATTTAGCCGCCTAACGGCAGAAGCAGAGACAATAAGAAATGTGCGCAGAGGCATTAATAAAACTAAGCAAGGTGCATTTCCGGTGCGGGGCCTTTTTGCAAAAAAGCAAAGGCGCGCGGGTTTATTAACCTTTCCAAACAAATTAAGTAGGATTGGAATCAAGGGAATTATGGTGAAATTCCCGAAGTTGAATTAAAAGCCAACGGAACCCCGCGGAAGCCGCGGTTTAAACGTTTTTAAGGCTTTTGTTTTAAGGATTAAGTATTAATTGGAGGTAGTTTAAAATGGCAGAGAAACCACATCTGAATCTTGTATTTATTGGTCACGTCGATCACGGCAAAAGTACACTTGTCGGAAGGCTGTTGTACGACACCGGCTCATTGAGTGAGCAGGACTATAGGAAGCTTAAGGCTGAGGCCGAGGAAAAAGGAAAGGGCACATTTGCCTTTGCCTATGCAATGGACACCCTCAAAGAGGAGAGGGAAAGGGGAGTGACAATTGACGTCTCATATAAGAAGTTCATGGGCAAAACAAACAACTTCACCATTATTGACGCCCCCGGACACAGGGACTTTGTCAAGAACATGATCACAGGCACAAGCCAGGCTGATGCAGCGGTGCTTGTTATTGCCGCAAAGGAGGGCATACAGCCCCAGACAAAGGAGCACGCATTCCTTGCGCAGGTCATGGGAATCAAGCAGCTCATTGTGGGCATAAACAAAATGGATGAAATTAACTACGATGAGAAGCGCTTTAACGAACTTCACGCGGAAGTTGAGAAACTGCTCACAGGAGTGGGGTTTAAGTCAGATGCACTTAAGTTCATCCCCATCAGCGCATGGGAAGGGGACAATGTTGCCAAGAAATCCGAGAACATGGGCTGGTACAAGGGTGGCACCCTTGTGGAGACGCTTGACACATTCAAGGCGCCGCCTGCCCCCACAGACAAGGCGCTCAGGCTGCCTGTACAGGACGTCTACAGCATTAAAGGAGTCGGAGTTGTGCCTGTAGGCAGGGTTGAGACCGGCATTTTGAAGCCGGGTGACAAGATAATAGTTATGCCCTCGGGAAAGCAGGGCGAAGTTAAAACAGTTGAGGCGCACCACGAGCAGCTGCCGCAGGCACTGCCCGGAGATAATGTAGGGTTCAACGTGCGCGGGCTGGAGAAAAAGGATGTCACAAAGGGAGATGTAATCGGCCACACAAACGATGTCCCGACCGTTGCGAAGGACTTCACTGCACAGATTGTTGTGCTGTCTCATCCAACTGCAATACCTGTGAATTACACGCCGGTGTTCCACATCCACACGGCACAGCTTAGCTGCGCGCTTACAGAATTGCAGAAGAAGCTCGACCCTAAAACAGGTGCGGAGAAGGAAAAGGACCCCAAGTTTTTGAAGGCAGGGGACGCCGCAATTGTTAAAGTAGTGCCGACAAAGCCGGTGGTTATTGAGGAGTACAAGAAATTCCCGCAGCTTGGAAGGTTTGCCATCAGGGATATGGGGCAGACCGTTGCCGCAGGGGTTGTGCTTTCGGTAACGCCTAAAGAGAAGGGCAAAGAGAAGTAATTGAATTTGAGAAAAGGAAAGGAGCCGGCGCTTTTGCCGGTTTCTTAATTCATTTTCTCGCCATTATGATTATTGTTTGTGGTGAGTTTGGATGCAGAAAGCAAGAGTTAAGCTGACAGGTCCCGATTACGGGAGGCTTAATGAAATCTGCGACAGGATAATTGAGGTTGCCACACGCACCGGGGTTAAGCATTCAGGGAAGATTGCTTTGCCCACAAAAAAACTTCTTGTTCCCACTCGTAAGAGTCCCTGCGGAGGCGGAACAGAGAGTTATGAAAAGTGGCAGATGCGGATTCATAAAAGGCTTATTGATGTTGAGGCTGATGAGCGCACTTTAAGGCGGATAATGCGCGTTGAAATACCTGAGAACGTGCATGTTGAGATTGAACTGAAGGGCTGATTCTACCCGCGAATCGGGCAATACGATATGTTTAAATTCTGTAATTTACATAATTTGTGCATGGCAAGGATTTATGCAAAAACACTTTCAAAGGAAGCGGTCGTGGAAATAAACAGGCAGTTTCACAATGGCGTGATGCGGCAGGAGGCGGAACTTGAATATATCGTGTTCAAGGTCGCAAACACCCGCGGCATTGACAGGAAGGCTGCAACCCTGCTTATGGAAATAGCAAGGAGGCATCCTTTTGCGGACGGGAATAAGCGAACTGCATTTGAATCAATGCTTTCATTTCTTGAACTGAACGGGAAGAAACTGGATGTTGGCACTTCATCAAGGTTTAATGTTGTTGTTTGGTCTGTTAAGCCGAGAACAGGAATTGAAGAGATTGTTACGTGGATAGCGAACCACACAAGGAGGCGTTAGGATGAAGGAGATTAAAATAAAGGGGAAAAGGGAGCCGATTACAATGGCTGAGTGGGATGACATCAAAGGCATGGTAAAGGCACACCTGAAAGAGCACAAGGAATTTTATGACGAGCTTGCGGAGCTGTGAAGCGGGCATTTTTAGCGGCACTGCGATTTTTGCGGAATAAAGATTCACGAAAGGAGAAAACAGGTGAACTTTGGGATTACGACCGCCATGACAAAATCTACAGAAAATGATTTGCGCGGTTTGCAGGTGAAGGACGCTTACCTGAAAAAGCTCGGGAAAATAGAGGATGGGCATTTCAGGAAATACGGCTACAGGGGAATGAGCGAAAGAACACGCAAGAGGCTCTTCGGGAAGTTGGGCTGAATTTCGCGTGCTTTTCGCCAAACGCCGTTTTTTGCGGGAAATGCATAGAAGCACGGGATTTCGGTGCGGGGTTTCGGAAAGCAAACCCTTAAATATAACTTATTGTATAATTATATTGGTGATATAATTATGGCACAGCTAATCGTTACCGCAAGGAAGTGGGGGAACAGCATAGGCGTTACTTTTCCTGCCGAAACCGTTGAGAGGGAGAAAATACATCCAAAGGACAGGGTCGCTATAGAAGTCAAAAAGGTCGCGCCGATAAAGGAGCTTTTCGGAACTTTGAAAACCGCAAAGACTGCGCAGAAAATAAAGGACGAGATGCGGGCGGGGTGGGGCTGATGCGGGTGTTTTTCGCGGACAGCTACGCGATAATCGATTATTTGAAGGGGAACAAAAGATACGTGAAATATTTTGAGGATAACGAAATAATTACGACAAGGCTGAACCTGATGGAAGTTTATTACAGCACGCTGATTGAGGGAACCGCGGAGAAGGCGGATGAATATTATGATTCGTTCCTCGGCAAATGCGTGGATGCCGGGGACGAAACAATAAAAAGCGCAATGAAGTTCAGGGCAAGGGAGAGGAAGAAAAAGCTTTCTTATATCGATGCCCTGGGCTATCGGGTTGCGCTTGAAAACAAAATAAAGTTCCTTACAGGCGACATCCAGTTCAGGGGAATGAAGGATGTCGAGTTTGTGAAGTGAGGGGCGCGGCGGCTGAATTCGCGCGCTTTTCGTCAAACGCCGTTTTTTTCGGGAAAGATTTAAATACCAGGTTGCGCTTTCATTTAGCGCATGGATGCGAAATTCGTTTTTGTTGCGCTTTTGATTGGGGCGGTTGTTTTGCTTTCGGGATGCCCGCAGGCCGGGGATGCCGGGCGCGGGCTTAATGCCGGGCCGGAGGTTGTTGTTCCCGGCGGTTCGGGAGTGCACCCCCCTTGCACGGACTCGGACGGCGGGGCAAATTATTTCGTGCAGGGCACAACGAAGGGCTCGTGGATGACCGAGGAGGGAGGGATTGCGCTTATCGCCACTAAGACGGATTTTTGTGATGACCACAAGAAGCTTGCGGAGTATTTCTGCGCGGACACTTACAATATGGGGGAGGCGAGGATTTTCTGCCCCGAGGGCACGGAGTGCAGGGGCGGGGCGTGCGTGCCGCAGGGCTCGCAGGGCTGCTCGGAAACGGACATGGGGGACGATGCGCTTAATGCCGGCACCTGCACGGATTCGGCGGGCTGTGAAAACGGGTGCAAGGATTCCTGTGCGGGAAGCACTGCTGTGCAGGAGTATTACTGCTCCGCGGGGGTGTGCAATGCCGCACCGCACGGCTGCAATGTTTCGTGCAGGGATGCGGGGTATGATTCGGGGAGCTGCGCGACTAACGAAAAAGGGGAGGGGTATTGTGAGTGTTACGATGAGGGGTCTATTTGCAGTGATACCGACGGCGGGCCGAACTTTTATGTCGGGGGGGTGTGCAGTGATGCCGATGGCGATATGCCTGACCGCTGCTCAACCATAGATGATGATATCTTAATTGAAACATCTTGCCAATTCAAAGAAGGGCCATGCGTAAAAGCGGCCGTACAATGCGGGAAGAGTTGCACAGCCAAAGGAGCTAGTGGCGGGGAGTGCGCTCTTGACGATGAAGGCTTGGGTTTCTGCAGGTGCAGCAAGAGGTGCGAAATGCAGCCGCTAGTAATAGAACTTGAGAAGGATACCTCTGCGAGTAGCTTCATGTATGGCGGCAGAGTGCTGTACTACGCGACGGACACAAACGGCATAGCAGACATGCCCGACATAACCGACTTCAACTTCACAATGGCTACAACACAGGTGACGAATTCAGGCTCAGCACCAGGGACAAAATACCTTGAGAAGTTCAATTCCCTGCCCTACAAGACAATGATCCTGGAACCTGGTGAATTCGATACGGAAAATTACGCTTTGCTGCCCGATGCGAATGACAAACTGTGCAAGTACATTGCATATATAGCGGATAACAAAATTGGCGGACAATTATACCTCTACAGGGAAGGGAATAGGCCTTAATTTGCGGATGTGGCTGTTCCAATCCGGAAACCCGCTCCTGCGGCGAGTGCTGATTCCGCACGCAATTGCGAGCGCAGCGAGCAAGTGCTGTTGAGCGCAGCGAAACGCACGGATTTCCGCCGGATCCTTCCGGCGCACCTATGCTTTTATTTCTTTTATCCATACTATATAGCACATGGAGAAGTACAAATATCTGGAACACACCGCGGATGCGCTGTTTGAGGCATACGGCAGGACTGAAAGGGAGATGATTAGCAATGCCGCGCTTGCGATGGCAAATGTGATGTACGATGTTTCAAAGGTGCAGGCAAAGGCAAGCGAAAAGGTTGAGGTTAAGGGCGATGATTTGGAGGAACTACTACATAACTTCTTGGAGGAGATTTTATTCCGCATAAGCGCGGGCGAAAGGCTGTACAGCTTTTTCGGGGTGAATTCAATTGTGAAGAGCCCGAAAACAAGGGAATTTGTTATGCAGGCGGAATTAAGGGGGGAGCCTGTTGATGCCGAGAAGCACGTGCTGAAAACTGAAATTAAGGCCGTAACATGGAACCAGTTTCGCGTTGAGGAGAAAGAGGGGCAGTGGGTTGCAAGGGTGCTGGTGGATATTTGAGGTGATGGGGTGACTGAAGCAAAGCGCAGGATAAATGCTTTAGTCATATCAAACACCCACCCGACCGAGGCATTTGGACATGACACGGCAATGTGCATTAAGGGACAGGCAAATCCCGACCCTAGACGCCGGACATTCCCCGAGCACAGGCCAAGAAATCAGGTGCATATGATTTTTGAACCCATTAATTACAGGAATACGGTGCTTGGTTACGCCCTCGGCAAAGGCAAAAAACGGCCTGCATTTGGCGGCTCTGAAGAAGAGAAGGCGATTTCGGAAATATTAAAAAAACACGAGAAAGACAAATTAGATATAATTTATACGCTGCATTGCACGCCGCCTGAATACGAACACTGGAATAAGTTCAAAAACTGCGATTTTACAATGCAGCAAATTGACAAAGAAAGGTTTTTGCCAAACTACAAAGGGAATTGCCCCACAATGGTTATGGTGGAAATTAAGGCGGCATTTGATGATATGCCGGAAAGAGTCAAAAAAGTAATTGAGGTGCGGGAGGCCGAACTTAAAGTGATGATGTGGCAGCAGGATCGTTATAAAAGAAAGACCACCCACAAAAAAAACATCGGGAGCGGTTTGCTGCCTGAAAAAATGGCTGAAGCAATCGTTGAAAAAATAGACGAGCAGGCCGGGCGCTATGCCGGGACTGGGAACTGGGGCAATTTGAGCGTTCAGGGCGCGGTAAAAAAAACATCGGGGCATTACGCTCCCTACGCGTCAAGGAAACGGTACCCGAATTCGCCGAATGCAGCGGTGGCGGAATGGGAGCTGAAGAAAATCAGGTCAAAAATAAGCAATGCAGGAGCCGAATTCGGTGAGCATTGGAAAGGAATTAGGGCGCGAAGGAAGGTGCTGAAATGAACTTCAAAAAAATCTCCGATGCGGTGTGGGAAATTCCGCAGGAAGCGGGGATGCGCCGCTAGCAATAAGCCCTTATTGCCACGCGTATTTTTTCAACGTCTTCCGCCTTGCTGATGCACAACTCGTAGTGTCTGCAGCCCAAGCCGTTGAATTTCGGCCCGTAAATCTTTGAATCCACGGAAAACAGTTCCTTAACCGCGGCGCCGATTTTTTCCAGATTTTCCCTCAAGATAGAGTGCTTGCGGATTGTTTTGTATCTGCTTGCAGCCCTGTCCTTGAGAAACCCCAGGACAAAAAGCCGCAGTTCGGTTTTATCAGTAGGAAACTCAAGAGCATAAGAAACAAAAGAATCAATCGCATCTTTCAATCTCCTTGCCTTCTTCGGGTGAAGAAAGCCTATATCTTTCTCATAGCGAATTAAGTTTTCTTTGCCGAAGATGAA
>JBDRDO010000058.1:0-29067 GCA_043820655.1 Candidatus Iainarchaeum sp.
CTACAACGGCGCGGATGAGGCATTCAGGATAACAAGCCTCAGTGTTTATGACAACAGCGGGTATTTCTTCGCCGATGAGGGCAGTTATGATGATTATATAGGGGCAGGCCAGAGGGGCGATTTTGATGTTGAGGTTGACACATACGAGGTCAGCGGAGACAGGTCAGGCACTGTTTATGTGAAGGTTACAGGTGAATTCCCGAATAGCGGGAGAACATGCAGCTACTCAAACATAGGCGAGGACAGCTTCACAATTACAGTTGATGACAGGTATGACGGGGACGATTATTACGATTACGACAGGAGCCCGTACTGCGGCGAGATGGAGTGGATAACAGGCACAAAAACAATTGACGAGGGCACGGAGGAAACAGTCACATTCCGCCTGCAGAATAACAGCGATTACACGTTCTATCTTGAGGGAGTTTATATCACAGAGAGCGGCTCATTTGATGCGGAACTTGTAGGGAATTACACAGACGAGCGCATCTACGCGGATGACGAGATTGATGTAAAGGTTAAGATAGATGCGGATTATGTTTCAGGCACGAAGTGGGGCACAGTAACGCTTAAGGCGAAGGGTTACTTCATGCGCAACGGCAAGAAGATGTGCTATTACAATGACATTTCAGAGGCCGCGAGCATTAAGATTCTGAACTCAGGCAGTTCAAGCGACAATGGCGCAAGGTGCAGCGGAATTTCACTTAATACAAAGGACTTCTTTGTTGAGGAAAGGGACTCGGAGGAGAAAACCTTTTACCTTGAGAACAACAGCGGAAGGTACTTTATAATTGACAGGGTAAGCGTCGAGAGGCTGCGCGGCGCATTCAGCGTAAGGCTGAGCGGCGGAGACTATGATGATAAGAAGGTTTATGATAATCAGAACGCAAGGATTGAGGTCACTGTAAAGGGCAATAGTGTCAATTACAGCGATAAAAGCGGAAGGGCAAAGCTTAAGGTTGAGGGGCACTTTTCAAACGGGGAAAAATGCTATTATTCAGACCTTTACGAGTACTTTGATGTCACTGTTTGGGACAGCAAGGATGAGAGCAGGGATTCCGGCAATGATGAAGGCAATGGAAATGATTACACGAGTTCCGAGTGCGCGGATTTCAAGATAAACGTGCCCAACCAGATTACATTCACGGGAACTTCAGGGGTTATTGAGGTTTCAGTTACAAACCCCATGAATTACGAGGCAACGGTTTCACTCTCAGGCGCGGGGCTTGATATTGTGCCTGACGAATTTACTGTCGGCGCAAATAACACCACGAGCAAAACACTGCGCGTTAGCTCAGGGAAGGAAGAGGCATTCCTGATATTTAAAACAGAAGTTAACGGCTGCAATATTGCGGACAGGACCACAAAGATTTACTTCATGCAGGAAGAAGGGAATGATGAGGAAGATAATGGTTACGATTACGGCAACGGCGTTGAGGTAAGGACCGCGCCGACAAGCATGAAGTTCAGCGGAAAGGGCGATGTTGTTATTACAGTAGAGAACACATCAAGCGAGGAAATGGAAGTAAGGTTCTGGCTTGAGGGCTTCCCGGAAGACTGGGAAAGCACAGAGGGAACTAAAACAGTTGCCGCGGGCGACAGTGCGGACATTACCGCAAGCATAACCCCCACAACCGAGGGAACATTCACGGGCAAAATGATTGTTGAGGCAGGCGGAAAGAGCATTGAGAAAACGCTTACATTAACAGTTGAGCCTATGGAGAACTTCTTCAGTTCAGGGTTTGCAGTGCTTGCGGATAACGCAGTTGTTATAGGCCTGCTTGTGATTATAGTGCTCCTTGTCCTGATGATAATTTACATTCAGGCAAGGCGCTGATTCTTTTTTTAATTTTGCCAATCGCAACACAAGCCAAAAGGATTAAATACCCCAACACCCCATATTATTGCGGTGTTATTTGGTGCGTGCAATTCACTTGGTTTTGCTTGGGATTATGCTTGTCTCGCTTGTTTATGCCGTTGCGGCGGATTCGCCAAACCCCGGATTTGAGGCAAGTGACCTTATTATTGCACATGCGGAGACTATAGATGACCCTAATGACCCGTGCAGGATGACTCTCGGGTCGGCAGATGACAGGACATTTGAAGGGGGAGAGTGGATGTACATTTATTATGACATAGAAAATACCTCGGATGAAAAATATTGTGTAAAGGTTGTCGCCTCACAGCAGGGGCTGTCAAGCGCATCCGAATCCTTCGGAATAATAAATCTGGGCGGACCGGAATACCGGCCGATTGACTCCCATGAAACAATTGAGTTTCCGTACGACGGGACAAATAATACGCCTTCACATTGTCACATGGTGACAACAGGGGAAAGAAAAGCCACCCCTGAAGGGGTTTCATTTGAGCCCGGCACATACCAATTTACCGCATGGGTGGATAGCTACACTGAGTGGAACTCTTCAGGCTGTGATGAGAGCACTAAAACCGAGATGCGTAAGGGTGACACTGATGACAGCGTAATTATTAGGATAAGTGGCGGCCCCATATCCGTCCCAGAACTCCCAATCTGGCTTGTTCCTGTGATGCTTGCTGGTGTGCTGTTTGTGATTTACAGGCGCAGGTAATTCTGATTTTGGGCTGATTCACTAATTACCGTGAAAAAGGAAACATTTAAATACGAGTTAAGCAGCAAGTATTATAAGGCGTTTTTTTACTATTGAGTAGTAACATTAATGCCGCGGATTGGAATCTTTCGGGGGCTGAAATTATGAATTTCAAACATTTGCTTGTTGCAATTGCCATGCTTTTCATTGTATCCTATGCCAGCGCAGGCTGGGCATTTGGGTATTATGATGATGATTGGAGCGTTGAAGTGTACCACGGAGGGGCGTGGACAGCGCATTATGAGCCGCATTACCACTATTATCATGATGGCTATTACTATTACAATAACGATTTCAGGGTCTATTATGGCGGATATTACAACTACTTCGATGCAGGATGGTATGGAAGCAATAGGTACTGGTACAAGGACAATACCGAGGGTTACGGTCAGAGGTACTGGTATGGCGAGAATTACGGGTACCATTACACCCCGTATTATGCCCCGAATTACTACTATTACGGCGGAACATGGGTTAATTACGGGAACCCCAACTGGATAAGCTATTACGGATATAATTACTACGGGTCCGCGTATTACAGCGGCGCGGCGGATTACACCTATTACGGCCCGGTTTCAGGCAGTGCTTTTGGAAGCGCGGGTTACGGTTACGGGGATTCAACAGGGTATGCATACAAGTATCCGCAGGAAGGATTCTGCCACGACATTTCACTCGGCGCAAATGATGTCTACATAACTGCGGGTGATGATGCGGAAGTTACTGTTAATATAAAGAACAGCGCATACAGGAATTTTGATGTTGAGAGTGTTTCACTGCATATTGATGGTTTTGATGTTAAGCAGACATCCGTGAAATATGATGAGGAAATTAAGGGCTATGGTTCGGGAAGCGCAAGATTTAAAATTGAGGCAAGGGCTGATGCAAAAACCGAGAGCATTAATGCAACTGTCCGTGTTTCAGGTGTTTTTACTGACGGAACAAACTGCTCGCCCTCGGATATTGGGGCGGCTGAGTTTGAGATTAGGGTTAGCGGGAAAAGCAAGCGCGAAAGGGATGAAGGCACAGATTATTCATACAGCACCGCCTCTTATAGGGGGGACAGCGGGAACTACTGGCAGGAAAGTGCTGGCGAGTATGTGAGCGAGGATTATAAGGAGCCTAAGGAAGAGTCATACAAGCCCGGCGGGAACTGCTCGGCGCTTGGGTTTGAAAACAAGACTAATCCCGCAGGGATTAATGTAGAGGCAGGGGAGCAGGTTTATGATGAAATTTACCTGAAGAATTATTCAGCACTGAGGTTTTATATTGACTCTGTTGATGTAGAGGAATACAGCGCTGCTTTCAGTGCGGGCGGGCATGTAAAGGATTCCGTTGTTCTGCCTGAAGACAGGGCACGCGCAGGATTCTGGGTTAATGCACATAATAGCGAGGCAGGAAACACGGGACAGATTAAGGTTAAGGTTAATGGGCATTTCTCCGACGGGCTTTACTGCGGAATTGAAAGCAATGCATTGCCTGTTTATGTTAAGGGCGGGAAGCAGGACAATTACTGGGCTTTCAAATTTGATGCGCCCACTAAGATTGAGCTTGAGGAAGGGGGCAATGCATACCTCAAAATAACAATAGATAACCCCACGGATGAGGATGCAGTTGTTACGCTTGTGGGTGAGGATGTTGTGGCGTCCCCCGCCACTATAAACATCCCTCCCCACACACTTGCGGAGCGCACCATTAAAGTAAGCAACGGCGGCGCGGAAGGGAAGGGATATGTGTTCTATAAGGTTTATGCGGGAAATGTTAAGGTTTCTGAAAAGTTCACAAAAGTGCTGTTTGTTGAGGGCGGAAATGGCAATGGAAACAGCGATTGGGAAGAGAGCGGGTGGGAGGATTATGATAACGGGAATGAGGATAATGGCAACAGTGCGGAAGGCGCGGGAAGCACAGGCACCGAGGGCACAGGCAATGAAGGCTCCGGTTCAGGGACAGACTTCACAGCAATGGCAGGCACTGCATTCGCGGTTCTGAGCGGAAATGCCATTAATATCGGCTTGCTGATGCTTATTTTCATAATGCTCTGGATGATTTATAGGGCAGTTTCAGGGAACAGGGTGCGCAGGCCTGCAAGAGTAAGCAGCAGGGTTTAGGCGTGCCATCTGGCGAACGGCTCTGTAGAAATCATTTATAAACCCCAAAATCCGCGGTTCGTGGAACCCTTCAAAACTGCGAATTAAAGGCTGTTAATTTTTTGTTTTTTATCATTTCTACAGCGCCCTGGCGAACGAAACCATTAAATAAAACCGTGCGCATTATGTTAGCATGGGCAGTAAGCTTATTCTGATTGCTGCGCTTTTTTGCGCAGTGCTTGTTTTTGGCTGTACAACAGGGCAGGCAGGCGCGGCTTTGGATTGCTCGGATGATGACGGCGCAGATATCCAGAACAGGGGCGAGGGGGATAGCTGTTCTGGAACAGGCGTGCTGGAACGTACCTGCGATAACGGAGTAGAGAAATTCCTCGATATTCCCTGCCCTTCAGGAATGCGCTGTGTAAGCGGGGCCTGTGAGCAGTGACATTAAAGGCTCAAAACCCCATCAAAACCTTTATATACCTTTTACAGCGGTAATAGGTATAGTATTGTACACTGTATCGGCGCGGAACCCGCGTGGATATAAATGCAAAAAAAGCGATTTTGCTTTTTTTTGGTTGGTTGGGTTTTTGGATTCTCAGTAGTTTGCCGTCCCAATTGTTGGTGTGCGTACTTGCGCTATGCGCTGCCGTAAGGTGTGCACAAGGCGCATTGCATGTGCCTGTAAGGGCGCGTGCATAATGAGGCAGTGGTTTGCGCAGTGCAGGACAGTGTGGCTGAAAGCCGCACGCGTCACGCCCCTATTTTGGCTGTAGCCAAAATGGGCGCATTCGGCTCAAGCCGAATAGCGGCGGGCGCAAACGCGCAGGGATGCGAAAGCATGTCAAAAAAACATAAGCCCCATTCAGGGAGCAAGGCATATTACCCCAAGGTTCGGGCGAAGAAGGAAACACCTAGTTTTAGCACATTTAACCGCAGGGATGAAAAAAGCATTGCCGGGAAGGCACTTAATTTTATCGGGTATAAGGCAGGGATGATGCAGGTTATGGGCACTGACAAGCATGAAAGGGCAGTGAGTTACGGGCAGGAAGTTGCAATTGCGGGAACTGTTGTTGAGTGTCCTGCTTTGAAAGTTTTCGGCGTGCGCGCGTATGGGAAACAATCGGGCGGCGGAACTTACGGTTTGAAAGTTCTTGGGGATGTTTATGCGGAAAAAATTGAGAAGGACCTTCTGAAAAAAATAAAGGGCTTCAAAAAGAAGAAAAAGAAAAGCAAGAATGCGGCGGAAAAAGAGGGCAAGGAACAGGGGGGAAATAAAAAAGAAAAGGCTGAAAAAACTTTGGCTTTTTCAGGGTTTGCGGATTTGGAGGCGGCAAAGGAAAAGATTGTTGATGTTAGGCTGCTTGTGCACACGCAGCCAAGGGCCGCGGGTGTGAGAAAGAAGAGGCCTGATATTTGCGAGATTTCAATAGGGGGAACTGCTGAGGAGCAGATTGCCTTTGCAAAGGGCAAGCTTGGCGCGGAGCTGCGTGTGGATGAGGTTTTTGAAACAGGCGGATTTGCCGATGTTAAGGGTGTTGATAAGGGACACGGATTTTCAGGGGTCATTAAAAGGGCAGGTGTGAAAACAGGCAGGCCGAAGGCAAAGAAGTACAGGGTTGTCGGCAGCATAGGGCCGTGGAATCCCTCGACAGTTATGTGGACTGTTGCAAGGCCTGGTCAATTGGGGTATCAGAATCGCACTGAATTGAACAAAAGGGTGCTTGTTGTCGGGAATAATGTTTCCACTGTGAATCCGGCTTCGGGATTTAAAAATTACGGAAATGTAAAATCTGATTTTATGGTTGTTGCGGGGTCTGTACCCGGACCTGCCAAAAGGGCAATTGCAATGCGTTTGCCGATGAGGGAAACGCCCGCGGAGAGGTTTAATATTGCGGATGTTAAGTCAGTGCGCGGGGAACTGCTTGCCACTGTTGCCGAGAAGGGCGAAGGCAAGGGCAGTGCTGCCGAGGCAAAAGCCGACGCTATTCGGCAGAAGCCGAATGCGCGCATTTTGCCGGAAGGGCAAAATAGCGGGCGGCACGGATCACGCGCGGATCCTTCCGCGCAGGGGGGCGATAAAAAGTGAACGCCGATGTTTTGTCCCTGAGCGGGGAGAAGAAAGGCAGTGTTTCACTGCCTGAAATGTTTAATGTTGATGTCGACAGAGTCCTCATAAGGCGCGCTGTGCTTGCAATGCAGAGCGCAAGGATTCAGCCGAACGGACCGAATCCAAGGGCGGGAAGGGAGTACACTGCTGAGTATGAGGGATTGAGGAAGAAGCCGCAAATGCACAGGACAATTAATGTCGGGCATGCAAGGCTGCCGAGGATGAAAAACAGGAAGTTTATTCTTTCGGGGCAGGTTGCGCTTGTTCCGCGCGCTGTCGGGGGGCCGCAGGCGCACAAGCTTAATCCCGAGAAAATTTTGAAGGAAAAGATTAACAAAAAAGAGAGGAGAAAGGCGCTTGAGTCTGCTGTTGCGGCAACAGGAAAGGCCGAGATTGTGAGGGGGCGCGGGCATAAGTTTGATGAGAAAACAAAACTGCCGCTTGTTGTTGATGCAGAGCTGGAAGGGCTTGAGAAAACAAAGGATGTAAGGGAAGCCTTGAAAAGGCTCGGGGTCTGGATGGATGTTGAAAGGGCAGAGGCAAGGAAAGGGGTTCGCGCGGGAAAGGGGAAGAAGCGCGGCAGGAAATACAAGAGGGCAAAGAGCGTGCTTATAATTGTTGAAAACCCTGAAAAAATTTACAGGGCTGCAAGGAACCTTGAGGGAGTTGAGGTTACAGCGGTAAGGAATCTGAATATTGAACTTCTTGCCCCCGGAACAGAGCCCGGAAGGCTTACACTCTGGAGCGAGGGAGCAATTGTAAAGGTTGGTGAGCACAATGGCTGAGGCTAAGGGTAAGGAGAAGAAAGGCGCCGAGAAGGCTAAGGGAAAGAAGACAAGTGCTGCTGAGACCAAGGCAGTTAAGGGGCATGAGAAAAAAGAGAAGAAAAACGGTTTGGTCAGCAAGCTTGTGAAAGGTTTGCCGGGCGGGAAAAAGGGCGCAAAGAATAAGGCAGGCAATGAGGAGAGGAACAAGAAAATTATTGAGGAAATGAAGGCGAAGAAAGTCGGCAAGGATGAACAAATCAAGGCGTATGGAATTATTCTTTATCCATTGATTACGGAAAAAGCAGTGAACATGATTGAGGCGGAGAACAGGCTTGTGTTTATTGTGAATAAAAGTGCGAGCAGAACAGAGGTTAAAAGTGCTGTCGAGGCGCTTTACGGGGTTAAGGTTGATGCAGTCAATATTATGAATGACACAAAATCAAGGAAGAGGGCTTTGGTAAAAATCAACAGGGCATTCAAGGCAGGGGATGTTGCAACAAAACTGGGAGTTATTTAAGCAGGGCTTGAATTTGTGAAGGTGTGAACAATGGGAAAAAGGCTTATTTCACAGAGGCGCGGAAGGGGAGGGCCGACTTTCACGGCAACCAAGCGCGCGTTTGCAAGTGCGACTTACGTGATTATTGAGGGAGAGAGGGACAGAGTAATTACAGGGGAGATTATTGATATTATGGCTGATGTCGGACATACAAGCGTGCTTGCAAAAGTGGAGTTTGAGGACGGCACCTCTGAAATAATTATTGCCGCGGAAGGGCTTTGCGTTGGGCAGGCAATTGAATGCGGAAAGGGAGTTACGCTTGAGATTGGCAATATGAGCATGGTTGGCGAGCTTGTTGAGGGCTGCCCTGTGTTCAATATCGAGAATTCACCTGGCGACGGGGGAAGCGTTGCAAGGGCAAGCGGCATGTACGGAATTATAATAACAAAGGACGCAAAGAAAGTTTATGTGAAGATGCCCTCGGGCAAAACAGTTGCGATTAAGCCCGAGTGCAGGGCAACCATAGGATGTGCTGCGGGCGGCGGAAGAAGGGAGAAGCCGTTTGTCAAGGCAGGTGCAAAGCATTATTTCATGAAGGCAAGGAAGAAGTTTTACCCCACAGTAAGGGGCGTTGCAATGAATGCGGTTGACCACCCATTCGGAGGGTCACAGCACCACGCAGGAAAGAGCAAATCAACCTCAAGAGATGCTCCCCCCGGAAGGAAAGTCGGGGCGATTGCCTCAAAGAGGACGGGAAGGAGGAAGAAGAATTAATGAAGCTTAATGGAAGCTTGATTTGGTGATTGATATGGCGAAAAAGGAATTCACTTACAGGGGAAAGGACATGCAGGAACTGCTTGCAATGAGCATAGAGGACTTTGCGAAACTGCTTAAAGCAAGGGCAAGGAGAAGCGTGCTTCGCGGCATTGACAAGAAAATGATGAAGAAAGTCGAGAGGGCAAAGGAACTTGTCAAAGCGGGAAAAAGGGCAAAGCCCATTAAGACCCATAAGAGGGCAACAATTGTGCTTCCCCAAATGGTGGGAGTGCAGTTCGCAGTTTACAGGGGAAATGAGTTCCAGATAATTGACATCCAGGATGCAATGCTCGGGCATTATCTGGGGGAGTTTGCGCTTACAAGGAAGAGGCTGATGCACGGAAAGGCAGGAATAGGGGCGACAAAGTCAAGCACGGCAATAACAGCGAGATGATGACATGGTTAAGAAAGAGTACCAGGCAATGGCTGAAAAAAGGGATAAAACCGCAAAGGCGGTTATGAAGAACCAGAGGGCTTCGCTTAAGTACTCATTGGAAATTGTAAGGGAGATTAAGGGAAAGAGACTTGCGAAGGCAGGCAGGTTCCTTAAGAATGTGCTTGAACATAAGGAGTATTTGCCATTGAAGAGGTATATGAAAAAAGTAGGGCACAGGAAGGGCGATGCGAAGAGCGGCGTGAAGTCGGGGAGATATCCCACAGGCACTTTAAGTGTCTGGCTGATGCTGCTTGACAGCGTTAAGGCGAACGCGGATTACAGGGGCATGGAAGTTAAGGACCTTGTGATTTCGCATGCGTTTGCTTCGCAGGGATATAAAAGAATGGGCTACCAGAGCCAGGGAAGGATTTCGGGAAAAAGGCGCGCGAAGAAAGCGGTTCATATCGAAGTTGTTGTAAGGGAGGGAAAGTGAATGATTGAAAGGCATTTCATTGAGCAGGGGATGAAAAGGCTTGAGCTTGAGGATTACCTGCGCGCCGAGCTTGAACGCGCCGGCTTCACAAAATCCGAGATTGAGAAAACGCCCCTTGTAACAAGAATTGTGCTTAATGTAACAAGGCCCGGGCTTGCAATAGGGAAGGGCGGGGCAACAATAAAACAGCTCACGGAAACGCTTGAGAAGAGGTTTAAGATTGACAACCCCCAGCTTGAGATCAGGGAAATAACATCCCCCGAGCTTAATGCAAAGGCAATGGCAAACAGGATGAAGGCGCTTATAGAGAGAGGGTATACATGGAGGAGCGTTGCGTACAGGAGCGTCAGGGATATAATGGCGGCTGGGGCGCAGGGCGTTGAGATTCTGCTTTCTGGCAAGCTTGCGGGGAAAGGGGGAAGGAAGAGGAAGCAGAGAATTGCGGAAGGATATATGAAAAAGGTCGGGGAGCAGACAAGGCTTGTTGATTATGCAAAGGCAGCAGCCTATCCGAAAGCGGGGGCAATCGGAATTAAGGTCAGGATTGTTAGGCCGGGCACGGTGTTCCCGGATAAGGTTGATTTTATGAAGATTCTTGGCGACCGCGAGGAAGCCGTTGATAAGGCGAAGAAAGAGGCGGAGAAGCGCGCGAATGAAAACGCAAAGAGCGAAATAAAGGACGCGGGCGCGAAGAAAGACGAGAAGCCCAAGGCAGGGGAAAAGGAGGCTGAAAAGCCTGCAAAGGAAAAGGCAAAAGAGGAAAAGCCCGAGGCGAAGGCAGAGGCAAAGCCTGTTGTAAAGGCTGAAATTAAAAAGGACGATAAGAAAGTTGAGGAGAAACCCGTTGAAAAGCCGGCGGAGAAAAAAACCGAAGAGAAGGCAAAGCCTGTTGAAAAAAAAGCCGAGCCGAAAAAGGATGAAAAGAAAGATGAATCCAAAGGTGAAAAGAAATGACAAAAAAACTTGAGGAACTGCGCGACCTTGCAAATGAGGAGCTGGATGCACGGCTTGTGGATTTGAGGTCTGATTTGGCAAAGGAAAGGGCGCTTGTTGCCTCGGGCACAAGGTCGGAGAAGCCGGCAAAAACAAGGAATATGCGCAGGACAATTGCACGGATACTTACAATAGTTAATGAGAAAAAAGTGAAGGAGATTAAAGAAAAGGCAGAGGGGCAAAGGAAAAGAAAGTAACAGGAAAGGCCCAGGCAAAGGTAAAGGGAAAATCAGCAACAAGAGGTGAAAGGTAAAAGATGGATGTATGCGACAAATGTGGCCTGCCGGAAAACCTGTGTGTGTGCGGCGAAATTGCGAAGGAGAGCCAGAAGATAAAGGTAAGGGTCTTCAAGCGAAGGTTCGGGAAACTCATAACCGAGATTTCCGGGCTTGACAGTGCGGCAAACGCAAAGGAGTTGGGCAAGCTCCTGAAAAGGAAGCTTGCATGCGGCGGAACTTCAAAGAATGAAATTGTTGAACTGCAGGGAAATCACAAGGATAAGGTGAAAGAGGTTTTGCTTGCGGAAGGCTACAAAGAGGATTTGATTGACGCGTAATGGAATGGCAAGGTGCAATCGCAATGGTCAGGGTTGAAATAACGAAAAAGAACCTGCCTGCACACGAGCTTATAGGGCTGCGTGTGAAAGTTGCCGAATGTGCCGATGCGGGAATGAAAGGGATTAAGGGAAAGGTTGTTGATGAAAGCAGGAATGTTTTGATTATTGATTTGGAGAATGGAAAGGGAGAAAGGAGAATACCGAAAAAGGATGCAGTATTTGAATTTGAGATTGCAGAGGGAAAGGTCCTGCTGGAAGGGCGGAAAATAATCGCGCGCCCGGAAGACAGGGTGAAGCTCTGGAGGAATAAAAATGGATGAATGCAAGGATTTGAAATGTGCCGTGCACGGGAATGTTAAAGTTCGCGGGAATATTTTCACGGGGCGCGTTGTCAGCGCAAAGGCGGACAAAACAGTTACAGTCGAGAGGAAGATTACACAGTGGATTGCGAAGTATGAAAGATACAAGAAAAAGAGGTCAAAGGTTTATGCGCATAATCCGGCGTGCATAAATGCGAAAGAGGGGGACATTGTGCAGATCGGCGAAACAAGAAAGCTGAGCAAGACAAAGGGCTTTGTTGTTTTGAGGCTTGCAACAGAGGAGGGTAAAAAAGATGAAAGCAATTAACGCAAGTGTTGTGCGTGGCCTTACGCAGAAGAGCAGGCTTTTTTGCACCGATAATTCAGGCGCAAAGGAGGTTGAGATAATCAGCGTACTGCACCACAAGGGGAGGAAGAAAATGGGCCCCAAGGCGGGAATTGCGGACATGATTGTTGTTGTTGTGAAGAAAGGCAAGCCGGAGCTAAGGAAAAAAGTGGAGAAGGCGGTTATTGTAAGGGTTAAGAAGGAATACAGGCGCGCGAATGGAATGAGAATCGGGTTTGAGGATAACGCTGCGGTGCTTGTTGATGAGAAGGGCCTGCCCAAGGGTTCGGAAGTAAAGGGAGTTGTTGCAAAGGAAGTCGGGGAAAGGTGGGCGAAAATTGCGGGAATTGCCGCGGCAGTGGTTTAGGAGTATTGATTTGAGATTTGAATGTTGAATGGTGTTTATGATGAATAAGATATCAAGCAAGAAGCCGGGTGTGCAGAGGAAGGCGCATTTCACAAGGCATTTGCACAGGAAATGCCTTGAGTTCAGGGCATCACTCAGCAAGGAACTGAGGAAGGCGCTTGGGAAGCGCTCGCTTACAGTGAGGAAGGGCGACACAGTAAAGGTTATGCGCGGCGGGCACAGGGGCTTTTCGGGAAAGGTTGCAAAAATGAAGGCAATTAAATACCAGGTATTTCTGGAGAAGCTGAACAGGAAGAAAACAGACGGCACGGAAGTGCTTATTCCGCTGAAGGCGAGCAATCTGATGATTACGGAGCTTGAGAAGAGCGATGAGAAAAGGGTTAAGGGAATGAAAATTAAGGGCAAGGCTATGGGAAATGATGCTAAGAAGGAAGTCAAAAAGGATGAGAAAAAAGCGGATGTTAAGAAGGTGAAATAAATGGCGAAAAAGGGAGAAAGCAAAGGGCAGAAAAGGCTGTCAGTGGCAAAGGTAAGGTTCCTGCCGAGGAAGAAATCAACGTGGACAATCAGGGGCAGGGCAGGGCCGCACAGTTCGGATAGTTCCGTTCCTTTGGGCTTTGCGCTGAGGGAACTCCTCAAGGTTTGCGGAACCATGAAAGAGGTAAAGTTTATGCTTAGGGAGAGGATAGTCATTGTCAACGGCAAGGCAGCTTCGGATTACAGGCTTGCGGTGGGGCTGTTTGACATTGTGGAGATTACAAAGGAGAAGAAGAGGTACAGGGCAATGTTTGACAATAAGGCAAGGCTTTTCTTCAGGGAGATTGACATAAAGGGCAAGACTGAAACCCTTGTGAAAGTGCGCGGCAAGAGCGTGCTGAAGAAGGGCAAGGTGCAATTGCTTACAAACAGCGGGACAACCTTGCTTGCGCAGGGGAAGAATGTCAAGGTCGGGGACAGCATACTGCTCGGGCTTCCAAAGAACAATTTTACAGGAACCTATGCAATGAAGGAGGGCATGCTTGCCTATGTGATAGGCGGAACCCATGCGGGAACAATCGCAAAAATAAAGGGCATCATCCCGGGCACAATGGTCAGGAAAACAAGCATTACGCTTGAGGGCAAGGGCACGGAGTTCAAAACAGTGGACAAGAATGTGTTTGTTATAGGCGAGAAGGAAGCCGCAATTGATATGGGAAAGGAGGCTGCGTAAAATGGAAACTGTAAGTGCTGTAACCGAGACAAGGGCTGGCGCAATTGGCAAAGGAATGCGCGACATCGGAGTAGAGAAGGTTACGGTAAACATGGGTGTCGGCCAGGCGGGGGAGGAGCTTGAGAAAGCCGCGACAATAATGCAGCGCATTACAGATGCAAAGCCCATGAAAACGCAGTGCAAGATTAAGCAGCCCACATGGGGCATAAGGGAAGGCCTGCACATCGGCCTTAAGGTTACGCTTAGGAAAAAAGCCGCGGAGGATTTCCTTAAAAGGGCGCTCTCGGCAAAGGACAACACAATTAAGGAGAAAAATTTTGACAATGCAGGAAATTTTGGTTTCGGGATTAAGGAGTATATTGACATGCCAGAGGCAAGGTATGACCCCAAGCTCGGGATACGGGGTTTTGATGTTTTGGTTACGCTCGCAAGGCCGGGATACAGGCTGAGGAGGCGCAAGATAGGGAGGATGAAACTTCCTTCAGGGCACAGGATAAGCAGGGGAGAGGCTGTTGAATTTGTGAAAGGGAAGTTCGGAGTTGAAATTCAATGAGTGAGGAAAATAAGGATAAGAAGAGGGGCAGGCAGGCAATGAAAAAGCCGGGCTGCAAAAGGTGCGGTACGCGCAAGGGCGTAATAAGCAAGTACAGGATAGGGATATGCAGGCGCTGTTTCAAGGAGATGGCGGAGGATATCGGATTCAGGAAGTATGATTAGGAGTAATCGGAGGATATGAATTGAAAATTGAGGTGTGAAATATGGTAATGGTTGACCCGTTGGCGGATGCACTCATAAACATAAAGAACCACGAGCTTGCCTCGAAAAGGGAATGTTTGGTCAGGCCCGCCTCAAAACTGCTGGGAGAGGTTCTGCAGGTAATGCAGAGGCTGGGGTATGTATCGACATACGAGCGCATTGATGACGGCAGGGAAGGGATTTACAAAATTAACCTTGTTGGCAAGATTAACGAGTGCAGGGCGGTCAAGCCAAGGTATGCCGTGAAGAAAAACGAATACGAGAAATATGAGAAGAGGTATCTGCCCTCAAAGGAAATTGGCGCGCTTATAATCAGCACCCCGAAGGGAGTTGTGTCGCACACAGATGCGAAGGGCAATTCAACAGGCGGGAGACTGCTGGCATATATTTACTGAGGAATGTGAAATGGCAAAGGTAATGGAAAAGATAGTTGCGGTTCCCGCAGGGTTTAATGCAGAGGTCAATGGAATGAATGTAAGCATTAAGAAAGGGGACAAATCAGCGGAGAGGACATTCAAGGCGAGAAATGTGAAAATTGAAAAGCGCGGAGAGGAGATTATGGTTACGGCAAAGGACGCGAGGAAGAAGAACCTTGCCACGGCAAATACAATCGCCTCGCACATAAGGAATATGATTACAGGATTGGAGAAGGATTATGTTTACAGGCTTGAGGTTGTGTTTTCGCACTTTCCAATGAATATTGCGGTTAAGGGCAATGTTGTTGAAATCAATAATCTTGCAGGGGCAAAGCAGGCAAGGATTTCAAAAATTATGGGAGATACAAAAGTTGTTGTTAAGGGCAAGGACATTACTGTGAGCGGCAGTGACAAGGAGGCTGTGGGGCAGACCGCGGCAAACTTTGAGAATGTGACAAAGGTTAAGGGAAAGGACATAAGGATTTTCCAGGACGGGATTTATATTGTTGAGAAGCCCAAGACAGGGGCTGCTGCGGTTGCTGAGAAGGCAGAGGATGCCGCCAGGGCCGAGAAAAAGAATGATGACAGGAAAGGTGGCAAATAATGGCTAAGGAAAAAGGAAAGGTTAAGGGCAAGGCAAAGGCTGAAGTAAAGCCGAAGGCGGCTGTGAAGCCGGCTGTAAAAGCCATGCCAAAGGCTGAAGTTAAGCAGGCTGCGCCAAAAGTTGAGGTTAAAAAGGACGATAAGAAATCCGATAAAAAGGCTGGCGGGAAGGACAGGCCTGCCGAGCCAGCAGCGAGGCAGTCCACATCACGCGCGGATGTGTCCGCGCAAAGGCGTGAGGAAAGAAGGGCAAAGGTCGGCAGGGTTGTGTCAGAAAGGCCGAAGAGGAGCGATGAGGTTAAGAAACTTGCCGCGGAAATAAGGAAGAACAAAAATAAAAAGCCGATTTTCAGGGGAAGGTTCGGGAAGAAATGGATGAGAAAGAAGAGCAAGGCAAAGTGGAACAAATGGCGCGTAACCCGCGGGATTGACATCAGGCACAATGCCGAGGACGGCGCAATGCCGAAGCCGGGATACGGAACCGCACGCGAATTGAAATTTATGCACCCCTCGGGATATGAGGATGTGCTTGTAAGGAATGTTACTGAAATTAAGGCAATCGGGGCTGCGAAAGGAAAGGGGAATGAAAAGGCAGTGAGGATTGCATCAGGTGTTGGGAGAAAAAAGAGGAATGAAATAATTGTGATTGCGAATAAGATGAAACTGAAGGTGATTAACGCATAGCATTTTGCCTGCGGAAAGGTGTGAATATGGACCCCGGAAAACTTAAGAGAATGGCTGCGCAAATCCTGAAAGTGGGAAAGAGCAAGGTCTGGATGAACCCCGAGGAAAGGGAAAAGATAAGCGAAAGCATGACAAAGGAAGATGTCCGCGGGCTTATTGCGGAGGGGCTTGTCAAAAAGAGCAGGGCAAACGAGCACAGCAGGGGCATGGCAAGAAAACTGCACGAGAAAAAGAAGAAGGGCAGGAAGAGGGGCAGCGGAAAACGCACAGGCACAAAGAAGGCACGTGTTAAGAAAAAGGCATCCTGGATTAAGAATGTAAGGGCACAGAGGAAGAAGCTTGCGGAGCTCAAAAAGAGCGGCGTGAAGGGGCCGAAGGCATACAGCAAGATGTACAAGATGATTAAGGGCAATTATTTCAGGGGAAAGAAATACCTTGAGATCTATGTAAAGGGGGAGAAAAAGTGAGCCACACATCAACATACGAAACGCCGTTCCGGCGCAGAAGGGAGGACAAGACAAATTACGTAAAGAGGTTTGCAATGCTTAAGTCGGGCATGCCAAGGTTAGTTGTAAGGAAGAGCAACAACACAACAATTGTCCAGCTTGCGGAGTTTGTTGAGAAGGGAGATGTTATGCTTGCTGTGGCGAATTCACATGAGCTTAAGGCGCTTGGATGGAAAGGGCACGGCGGGAACCTTCCCGCGGCATACCTTACGGGAATGCTTTGCGGTAAAAGGGCGCTTGACGGGAAATTTAAGGGCAATGAAGGCGGGGTTATTGCGGATATTGGCCTGAACACGCCTGTGCACGGCTCAAGGGTTTTTGCCGCAATTAAGGGCGCGATCGATGCAGGGCTTAAGGTTAAGTGCGACGAGAAGGCGTTTCCCGCAGAGGACAGGATAGGTGGGAAGCATATTTCAGATGATGTTGCGGCACAGTTTTCCGCGGTTAAGGATGCGATTGCAAAGAAAGGTGATAAATGATGGCTGAACAGGCAAGAACAGGCAGAGGGCGCCCCCCGCAGAGTAGGGGCAGAAGGCCGCGCAAAACTGCGGAAGAGGAGAGGGTTGATACAATTGACAAGAGGGCAAGGGACCTTGAGACATGGGTTCCGAAAACAGAGCTCGGCAAGAAAGTACAGCGCGGGGAAATTGAGACAATCGCCCAGCTGTTCGAGCAGAATGCCAAGGTAATGGAATCCGAAATAGTTGACACGCTTATTCCCGAGATGTTTGAGGAAATGGTTGATTTCAAAAAAACCTCAAAGGTCAGGCGCGCAGGCAGGATGTTCAGGTTCAGGGTCACTATGCTTGTGGGAGATGGCAACGGGCATTTGGGATTGGGAACCGCAACTGACAAGGAAAGGTGGCCTGCGGTAAGAAAAGCCACAAAGAAGGCGAAGCTTCATATGGTTAGCATAAGAAGGGGCTGCGGCTCATGGGAGTGCACATGCGGAACAGGGCATTCCGTGCCTTTTAAAGTAGAGGGGAAATCCTCAAGCATACGCGTGACACTGCTTCCCGCACCGCGCGGAACAGGGTTAGTGGTTGGCAGAAACATAAAGAATGTAATGAAGTTCGCGGGGGTGCAGGATGTGTGGTCACAGACAAAGGGCAACACAAGAAGCACGCTTGATTTTGTTTCTGCCGCAGTTGATGCGCTTGCGCAGACAACAAAAATGCGCGGCGGTTCAGGAGATAAGAGGTGATTAAATGTATGCTGCGGTAAGGATAAGGGGCGATATCGGAATAATGGGGGAGATTCTTGACACCCTTAAAATGCTCAGGCTGCACAGGACAAATCATCTTGTGGTTCTTGAGGAGAATGCCGTGGCAAAGGGCATGCTGAAGAAGACTTCCGATTACCTCACATACGGGGAGATAGACAAGGAAAGTTTCGTAAAGGTTATGGAGAAGCGTGGAAGGCTCCCCGGAAACAGGAGGCTTGATGCGGAATTTTACAAGGCACAAAAGGTCAAGGGCGCGGAGGAGATTGTTGATGCCGTGCTTAGCGGGAAGAAAAAGCTTTCCGATTTTGGGATTAAGCCTGTGTTTAGGCTCAGGCCGCCGAGCAAGGGATTTGAAAGGGCGGGAATAAAGAAAAGTTTCGTTGTCAACGGAGCGCTTGGATACAGGGGAAAGGAAATAAATAAGCTTATAGGAAAAATGATTTGACAGGGTGTTTGAATGGTTGTGAGAAGGGACAAAAAGAAAATTAAATTGCGCGGTCAGCGCTATCATGGCGGAGGGAACACAAAGAACAGGCGGGGTGCGGGCTGCCGTGGAGGAAGGGGAAGGGCGGGCTCACACAAACATAAGTTCAGCAAATATTATGGCGATTACGGAATGAAGAGAAAGCTGAAGGCAAAGAAGAAGGGCACAGCGCTGAACATTTGCGGCCTTGAGAATGTTATCGAAAGGCTTTCCGCGAAAAAGGAAGTTGAGAAAGAGGGCGCCCTTATTGTCATTGACGGCAGGGAACTTGGAATTGAAAAGATCCTCGGAATGGGCATGATTAAGGAAAAGGTCCTGCTCAGGAATGTCATGGTCAGCAGGCGCGCAAAGGAAGCGGTTGAGAAGGCCGGCGGAAAGGTCGAGGGAATTGATGAATTTGAGGAAGCCGAAAATTCAGAGGATGAAGCAACAGAGGGGAAAGACAGTGCTTCCGCGCCTGAAAATAAACCTAAAAAGGAGGCAGACAAATAATGGATGTCCTCAGTATTTTTGAGCCTTTTTACAAGATACTTCCCGAAGTCAAGCAGCCCGAGGTTAAGCCAACGCTTAACAGGAGGCTATTGTGGACCGCGGGAATTCTTGTGCTGTTTTTCATAATGGGAAACATTGCGGTTATAGGGCTTGACGGGGCAACTGCCGGAAACCTTGAGCAATTGCAGGTTATACTTGCAAGCAAGATAGGCACAATTCTGACTGTGGGGATAGGCCCGATTGTGCTTGCGTCAATTATACTTCAATTGCTTGTGGGGGGGAAGATACTTAATATTGACCTTTCGGATCCAAAAGACAAGGCAAGGTTCAGCTCCCTGCAGAAGCTGTTTGCGGTTGTGCTTTGTTTTTTTGAGGCGGGCGTGTATGTGGTGAGCGGGTTTTTGCTTCCCGCAGAGGGAATGTTTTTCTTTGTTGTTTTGCAGGTTGCGCTCGGCGCAATACTGCTTATGTACCTTGATGAGGTTGTTAGCAAATGGGGAATCGGTTCGGGAATCGGCCTGTTTATTGCGGGAGGGGTTAGCGAGGCGGTTATATGGAGGATGTTTAACCCCTTTGACCTTGCGGGGGAGCAGATTGTTTTCTGGGCAGGCGGGCAGGGGCTGTTCTGGCTGTTCATTCAGACCATTAGCCAGAATCTGCTTGGCGCGCTGATTTATCTTTTGCCGTTTATTTTTATGCTTGTTGTTTTCTTTGTTGTTGTGTTTGCCGAGGGCATGCATGTTAACATCCCGATTACAATGGGCAGGCGCGGCACGGGGGGCAGGTTCCCTGTTAAGTTCCTTTATGTTTCCAACATCCCCGTGATTTTGGCTGTTGCGCTTTTTGCAAATGTAAGGATGTGGACGACAATGGGGGCAGGCCTGCCTTATGTGGGATGGTTCCTTGACAGGATAGGGCAGACTGTAATTCCGCCGTACAACCTTGTCAGCGACATACTCCTGCAAATAGGGGCTGCATTTTCAGGGGGGGCAAACGGCATTATGGTATTTGCTTCCGCAACTGCGGGCGAATTTATGCAGAGCATTTTTACTCTTCAGTTTGTGGGAATCGGCGGGAGCCTTATACATGCATTCCTTTACCTAGTCATACTTATAGTTGCATGCGTGATTTTCGGGAAGTTCTGGGTTGAGATGGGCGGGCAGGGTGCCGAGGCGGTTTCAAACCAGCTCAATAAATCCGGGATGTACATACCCGGATTCAGGCGTGACCCGAGAATCATAAGGCAGGTGCTTGAAAGGTATATTCCCCCAATCAGCATACTTGGCTCGGCATTTGTGGGGCTGCTTGCGGGATTTGCGGATTTGACAGGCGCGCTTGGCTCGGGCACGGGAATACTGCTGACAGTGGGGATTGTTTATCGTTTGTATGAGGAGCTTGCAAAGGCACAGTTGATGGAGATGCATCCTGTGTTGGGGAGGCTGCTTGGATGACAGCGGAATGCAATCATGTGGATTATCGGGCTGTCGCAGACAGCCCACATGCTCCGGACCGCCCTATTTTGGCCGCGCCAAAATGGGCGCAATTGGCTACAGCCAATTTGCGCGCCTACGGAATGGCGCATGGAGATGCATCCTGTGCTTGGAAGGCTTTTGGGATGATTGCAAAACACGGGAAAAGTGAGGCATATGAAGGTTAAAAAAGGTATCGGGGCGGAAAACTATAAGGAAAGCGCGGAATCCCCCAATTTCACGCATTTTGAGAGGTTTTAAGATGTTCATTAGCCCCCAGATTGACATTGTGGTTATCGTATTCGTGCTTTCAGTAGTGTCGAACATACTGCAGAAGAAATTCGGGAAAAGGGACGAGATGAAGGCAATGCAGAATACAATGAAGACGCATCAGACAAGGATGCGCGAGCTCGCGGGAAAGGACGACCATAAATCAAAGCGCGAGATGGCACAGATTGAAACTGAAATGGCGGAGCAGATGGGCGTTATGATGAGCGGAATGAAAAGAACAATGCTTATATCCCTGCCGCTCTGGCCGGTTTTCTTTGTAATAAAGGACATGTATGAGCAGTACAATTTCCCCCTGCCTGTGCCTATCCCGTGGTTTGGGAATCTGACTGCGGGCGCAATCGGAATCGGAATTCCCTTTGAACTTCCTTTTTTGGGGATGGATTTTGGAATAATGCTTTTTAGCCAGACCAGCTGGCTCGGATGGTATTTCCTTTGTTTCCTGATTTTCAGCATGCTGATTAACAAGGGAATTGATTTTTACAGCAGGAGGTTTTCCAATGCCGACGCCAAGTGAAAGGGGCAAGGAGAAAAAGAAGGTCCGTGTTCCCGGCGGCGGGGTTAGAACAAGGTACTTTACAGGCAAGGGCTCAAAACATGCCTGCGCGGTTTGTAAAAAGGCACTGCACGGAACTCCCCACGGCAGGAGAACCGCAGGCGTCAGGAAACTTGCAAAATCAAAAAGGAGACCGAGTGTTCCTTTCGGAGGGGTGCTTTGCACAGAGTGCAGGACGCAGGTATTTGAGGAAGCCGCAAAGGTCAAGTACGGCGGGAAAGAAGATGGAAAGGTCGGCCTGAAAATCAAGAAGTTTGTTTCTTCCGCAATGGGGGGGATGGAATAATGGCTGCGATTGAAGTTGGAAGAATTTGCGTTAAAACGCGGGGAAGGGAAGCCGGCAAAAAGGCAGTTATTGTTGAGATGGGAAAGGAGTTTGCGATTATTGACGGGCCTAAGGTCAGGAGAAGGAAGTGCAATATAAGGCACCTCTTCCCGACAGGGGAAACAGTTAAGATTGCGAAAGGCGCAAAGCACGAGGAAATTGTGAAGGTTATGGCTGCGGTTGCGGGAACTGCACCGGCAAAGGCTATAGGGGTTAAGGTTAAGGAGTGAGATTATGGCTGATGAAAAGGGCAAAACAGAGGGCAAAGGCCAGGGCAGGGAAATGCAGGAAGCCAAAAGCAAGGCTTGGAAGGGCAAGCAGGGAGAGAAGCCTTTTGAGAAAAAAACAGAGCTAAAGACCACTGCCGGGGGAAAAGGAAAGGGCGAGGACATAAGGTACATTGTCAGGATTGCGAACCGCGACCTTGACGGGGGAAAGACAATAAAGGGCGCGCTTACCGGAATTAAGGGCATTAGCGTGAGGACTGCGGATATGCTTGCAAGGGCATTTGAAAAGGAGAGCGGAATAAGCGGAAATACCCTGCTCGGGAAGCTTCCTGAAGGCAAGGAAAAGGAAATTGAGCAGTTTCTTATGAATCCTGAAAAACACGGCATGCCGGAATGGGCACTTAACAGGCAGAAAGATTATGAGGAAGGGAAAGGAATACATTTGATTGAGAACGACCTTGATTTTTCAATTAGAAAGGATTTGCAGAGGCTTAGCGCAATAAAATCCTACAGGGGATTGAGGCACACATGGGGCCTGACAGTGCGCGGGCAGAGGACAAGGAGCACGCACCGCGGAAAGGGCGGCGCTGTGGGGGTTGTGAAGAAGGATGTTAAGGCAGGCAAAGGCGGCGGAGCCAAGGATGCCGGCGGCGACAAGGGGAAGAAGGGGTGAATTGAATGGCAGGTTCAAGAAGGCTTAAGAAGCAGTACGAGGTTCCGCGCAAGAAGTGGGATAAGGTTAGGATTGCCGAGGAGAAGGAGCTTAAGGCAACTTACGGCCTGAAAAACAAGCGCGAGCTGAGGAAACTTGAAACAACGCTCAGGAAGAAAAGGGAAAACGCGAGGAAGATGCTTGCATTAAGCACCGAGGAACGCGGCGGGCGCGATAAACAGCTTATGCAGAACCTTGACAGGACCGGCCTTCTTAAAAGCAACGCTACACTAGATGATGTGCTTTCTTTGACAGTGAAGGAGCTGCTTGAAAGGAGATTGCAGACAATCGTCTGGAGGAAGAACCTTGCAAACACCACGATTCAGGCAAGGCAGTTTATAACCCACGGGCATATTGCGGTTAACGGAAAGAAAATGAACTGCCCCGGATATCTTGTTACGCGTGATGATGAGGGCAAGATTGCATACTTCGGCAAGCCGATGGTGCTGAAGGTTGAAAAGAAGGTTGAGAAAAAAGGCGCGCCTGTCGGGGGTGCGGATGCTGCCGCCCCTGCGGAAGCGCCTGCAGCAGAAGTTAAGGTTGATGGGCCCAAGATTGAGGAAAAGAAGGAAGAGCCCAAAGCCGAAGTTAAGGCCGAGGAAAAACCCAAAGAGGGGGGGAAGTAATGGCAAAAACAGGTGTGATACATATTTACGCTTCGCCGAACAACACAATCATTCTGCTTACGGATATGACAGGGGCGGAGACAATTGCAAAAAGTTCGGGCGGAATTATAGTGAAGGCACAGCACAAGGAAGGCAGCCCGTATGCGGCAATGAAAATAGTTGAGAGCATTGCGGACAAGGCAAAGGACAGGGGAATTATGGAGGTTTATGTAAAGGTCAGGGGAACCGGCGGAATAAGGAGCCGCTCACCCGGCGCGGGGGCGGAAGCCGCAATAATGTCGCTGAACAGGAACGGCCTCAGGGTCAGGACAATTGAAAATGTTACGCCGCTGCCACATGACGGATGCAGGAGAAAGAAGAAGTACAGAAGCAAGAAGAACTGAGGTGAGATTATGGATGTGAAAAAAGTTTATGAGAAAAACAATGTTGTGAAATTGCTTGTAAAAGGAACAGATGCCGCGATGATGAATTCTGTGAGAAGGGCGATAATGAATTACGTGCCTGTGCTTGCCGCGGAGGATGTTTCAATATACGACAATTCATCGGTTATTTTTGACGAATTCCTTGCGCACAGGCTTGCAATGATTCCGCTGAAAAGTGACGGAAAGGGCTTCAAGGAGGGAGATAAGGTCAAACTTACGCTGGACAAGGACGGACCGTGCACCGTGTATTCAAAGGATTTGAAGAGCACTGACCCTAAAGTAGAGGTTGCGGCAAAGCAGATTCCGATTGCGAAACTTGACAAGGGGCAGAAGATTAAGCTTGAGATTGATGCGGTATTTGAGGGCGGCAAGGGGCATGCAAAGTGGCAGCCTGCCTCTGTCGGCTACGGGGAACTTCCATTGATAACAATAGGGAAAGGGTGCGATTTGTGCAATGAATGTGTCGAGCACTGCGCAAAGCACGCGCTTGAGGTTAAGGGAAAGAAAGTCACGCTTGAGAGGCCGCTGGACTGCGATTTGTGCGGGAAGTGCAGGGACATTTGCAAGAGCGGCGCGCTGAACCTTGAATATGAAAAGGGGAGCTTTTTGATGACTGTGGATAATTACGGCAATCATAAAGTTAAAGATATTTTAATGAAGGCTTTGGACAGCCTTGCGGAAAAAACAAAGGTCTTCAGGAAGGAGGTTTCGAAGATTTAGGTTTTTGCAGGGGTGCCGGAGCGGCTAAACGGGCGGGACTTAAGAAAAAAGGTGTGACTATGGAAATGTTTGCAGGAATTTTTTTGGAAATCCCGTGGCTTAGTGCCTTCGCAGGTTCGAATCCTGTCCCCTGCACAACTTTTCTTTATAAAAGAAAAGTTGACAAAAGAAACAGCGCGCTTCGCGCGCAATTACGGTGATGTAGAATGAAAAGAACAGGTCCAACAAAGGAAAGTACAAGAGCGCTCATTGTCGAGCTTGAGAAGAGAGGCAAAGCCAACAAGGAGGATGTCTGGGGCGAGATTGCAAGGAGATTGGGGACAAGCACAAGGGCAAGAATCAGGGTTAATTTATGGAAGATTTCAGCGCTTGCGGAGAAGAAGAACTTCAAGGGCAAAATAATTGTTGTGCCAGGGAAAGTGCTTGGCACAGGGGACATTAATGGCGCGGTGAATATTTCAGCATTTGAGTTTTCGGAAAGCGCGAAGAAGAAGATTGAGGCTGCTAAAGGAAAGGCGCTGACACTGCGCGCATTGCTTGATGCTAAACCAAAGAAATCAGAACTTATGATTGCAAGGTGAGAATATGGCAGGGAAACATAAGTCTGAGAAAAATGAAAAAAGGAAGCGCATGCTGAGGCCGAAGGCAGAAAAGTATAAGGTTAGGGACAGGGCAGCTGCAGGGAAAAAGGCGGATAAAAGGGCTGCAATTATGATTGATGGGGCAAATCTTGTGTTAGGCAGGCTTGCAAGCGAGGTTGCAAAAAAGCTGCTCAACGGGGAGAAGGTCACGATATTCAATGCGGAAAAGATTGTTGTTATTGGCAGAAGGGAGAACATAATCCGCAAGTTCAACACAAGGCTGACGCTTGCACAGAAAGGAAACCCCGAGAATGGCCCCAAATTCAGCAGGATGCCGGACAGGATGGTCAGGCACGCAGTAAGGGGAATGCTGCCATTCAAGAGGAAGCGTGGAAGGGAGGCATTTGCCAACCTCAGTGTTGTGCTTGGCACGCCGGAGGGAGCAACAGCAGGTGCGGGCATTGTAAAGGGCGCGGAGAACAGTTCCGACAGGTATATGAAAATCGAGGATATTAGCAAGGTATTGGGGGCAAAGTGGTAGGCAGAAAAGCCTGCGGGAATGAAAGGGTGAGGATTATGGCTGAGAAACACAAGAAGAAAAGCAGGACACGCGGGATTGACACCAAGGCAAAAAAGAAGCGTGCCTCTGCACGCGCGGTAATAAAGCGCGGCACAGGAATAGTTAAGATTAACAGGCGCGATTTGGCGCTTACAGAGCCAAGGTATCTTAGGGACTTTATAAGGGAGCCGCTGGACATGTCAGGGGAACTGGCGGGAGAGGTTGACATCAGCGTCAATGCAAAAGGCGGCGGCTTTATGGCGCAGGCTGCTGCTGCGCGCGGTGCGATTGCAAAAGGCCTGCTTGAGTTCAGGAGCAACGACAAGTTGAAGCAGGCAATGATTAAGTATGACAGGCAGCTTATAGTAGATGATTCAAGAAGGGTCGAGCCCAAGAAGCCGCTCGGACCTAAGGCAAGGAAGAAGAAACAGACGAGTAAGAGGTAAATTAAGGAAATTAAAATATGAGGTGATTGTAAATGATTGTTCCGGTAAGGTGTTTTTCGTGCGGAAGGGTGGTTGCCCAGGAATATGAGGAGTATCTGAAGAGGATCCAGAAGAAGGAGAATCCCGAGAAGGCACTTGATGATTTGGGAATAGACAAGTATTGCTGCAGGCGGACAATATTTTCGCATGTTGATTTAGTGGACGACATCACAAAATACAAGGCGTGATTTTAAGATGACTGAAGAGAAGAAAGTGAAAACATCTGTAAAGGGGCAGGTTCCTGCAAAGGCGGATGAAGTGCCGTCAGTGAAAAAGGAGAAGGAAGGGGTGCAGACAGTGGAAAAGAAAGAGGCAAAGCAGGACGATGATTATGTAAAGCCTGCCGGCGGCGTGGACACGCTTATTGATGTGGATACATACCTTAAAACAGGCGCGCACATAGGCACCAAATTTAAGTCGGGAGATATGCGCAAATACATTTATAAGGTCAGGCGCGACGGGCTTAATGTGCTTGATGTTCAGGTGCTTGACAGCAGGATAAGGACTGCCGCGCAGTTTATTGCCCAGTTTGAGCCGGATAAGATTATTGCCGTTTCAAAGAAGCTTTATGGCAGGGAGCCTGTAAGGCAGTTTGCCGAGGCAATAGGGGCAAAGGCAATTACAGGGAGGTTTGTGCCAGGGCTGTTTACAAACCCCGCGGGGAAGAAATTCATTGAGCCGGGGGTTGTTATTGTTACGGAGCCCGAGCCGGATGTGCAGGCGATTTCCGAGGCAACAAGGATTAAGATTCCTGTTGTTGCACTTGCAAGCACGAACAACACGCTGAGGAACATTGATATCGCAATTCCGATAAACAACAAGGGCAGGAAGAGCCTTGCGCTTGTTTACTGGCTGCTTGCGCGCGAGTACCTTAAAATAAGGGGCACAATCAAGGCAGATGCGGAATTCAAGAAAACTGTTGATGATTTTGAATATAAGATGAAGGAAGGCGAGCGTGAGGAGGAAATGGCTGCGCGTGCGCAGGCAAGGCGCGGAAAGGGAGACAGGGATGACAGGCGCGGCGGGTTTGGAAGGGACAGTGACAGGGGCGGTTTTGGCAGGGATAGGGGCGGAGGCGGCGGATATGGCGGCCGCGGAAGGGAAAGGTATTAGTTTTCGCGATTTTGGCTCGGTTGTCCTGAATTAACTTCCCTTTTTCGCATTTATGGCAGGTAGGCATATATATAACCTCGCCCTTATTTTTTGCATGAAATTAAATCTATCCACCCCAATCCTTTTTCTCGCAACCCTGATTTTTGCCGCAATTCTGCTTGCGGGCTGCGCAGATACGGACGGACAGGCAATAAGGCCGCTCGGAATATCACAAGGGCCAGGGGATACAACCGGCATTGCGACAGAAATGCCTGAAAAGCTGGCGGGGGTTGTAACTGGGTCTGAAAGGACTAGTGTAGAAAAACCCATAGCGGTGAACTGCAGCGAACCCGACGGGGGGTACGCCCCGTTCGATGCAAGCGATTGCATAACGGAATACGATGATGGACACAGCATAGAAGAAATAGACCATTGCGGGAACATAGAGAGCTTATTCGAGAAAGTATGCCCGAAGTATGAAACATCAGACGCTTCCCTGAAATGCACAAGCGTCAACAAATACTGCGGCGGCATTTGCGCAGAATACGGCAAAGGGAATTTCGGGATGTGCCTTTTTAATGAAAATGGGCATGGATATTGCGAATGCTATCCTGATTCAAACTGCAGCGATACCGATATGGGCTGGAACTGGGAGGTAAAGGGGACGGCGAAGGGGATTTATTATGGACCAGGTGAGGGGACAGGCGAGTATGGGGAGAAAACAGACTACTGCAAGGATGAAGGCACACTGCAAGAATATTTCTGCAATGAAGGCGGGTTCCTGTCCGAGGAAGAATTCACCTGCCCCGATGTATCGGGGTGTTCCGACGGCGCCTGCGGCAAGCCTCCAGGAGGGCAATCAAACAAAAGGCCGGTAATGAAGGCAATTATCCCCTTGGACAATAAACAATATGTTGTGGGGAATGAGTGCAGGAGCGGCAAATGCTGCACCTTTGCAGGGGAGCAGTTTGAGGCAGATGACGTCTACAAAAGCCTGCCAATTGGTGACCCCACAATTGGCAGCTTTGATAAGAATGTGCTTATAGACATGAGCTACGACGATGAAATGGCGGATAAGGCAAGGAAGGATATAGAAGATGCTGCTGGAATTATAAGACGCGATGCTAATGGGGCGCTGAATATTGAGGTTAGATTCATGAATTTTTTCGGGACATCAGGAATGGGTGGCGGCGGCAAAGATTGCACCCTAATGCCCGGGAAAGAAATGAAGGAGCCACTAAAGAAGTATGTCGGAATAAACGATGACTTCATAATATACTCGAAACCGCGATTTGATAAGATAAGCGGGGGGCAAGTGAATATGGGGTCTGCAGGGATGATGTTCTGGGCAGGAGATGTAAGTAGTGCGCCGTATGCGACAACTAATGAACCTAATTCGGAATTATATTTGCACGAGTGGCTGCACGAGCTTGACTTTGCGCTTGAGAGAGTTTCATACTCTCCTGACATTTATTCTAAAGGCTACCCGCCGTGCGGGGAGTACCAACCCGATAAAACATTGTGGTTCCCGAACCCCGATCATTGCACTAATTATTATGGCAGAGTTATGGGCGACCCGGATTACGAACAATGCGGAATGAACAGTTGCCCGAACAAACCAGATTACTACACGCATATGCTGCGCGAACACTACCCGAAAAGCGTTCTTTTGATAGGCAATTACTGCAGGAACGGCACAATGGACTTTGACGAGCAGGGCATAGACTGCGGGGGCGAGTTCTGCAACCCCTGCTGAACTGCCCGCGGCAAAGGTGAGAAAAATTGCGCAATGCTGTTTTTGCGGGGCAGTTTTACCCTGCAGGCGCGGATGAATTGCGCGCGCAATTGAATTCTTTTTTTAAGGGGAGTACGCAGGGCAATGATGCGATTGCAATTGTAAGCCCGCATGCGGGATATGTTTATTCAGGCAGGGTTGCTGCCTGCGCTTTTTCCGCACTTAAAGAGGCGGGCACATATATTATTCTCTCCCCGAACCACACAGGAATAGGCGGGGATGTTTCAATTTACCCCGCTGGAGAGTGGGAAACGCCGCTTGGGAAGGTTGAGGTTGATGCGGAAATTGCGGAAAGGATTGCAAGGGGCATGGGCTGTGAATGCGACGAGGTTGCGCATGCAGGGGAACATTCAATTGAAGTTCAGATTCCTTTTTTGCAGTTCATGCACGCAAAACGCGGGGGAAAGGGGGGGTTCAAAATTGTTGCAATAACAATTGCCGATACGCGGCTTGAAACACTAAAGAAACTGGGCAAACTTCTACATAACGAAATTAAGAAAGGGG
>JBDRDO010000059.1:0-55949 GCA_043820655.1 Candidatus Iainarchaeum sp.
ATACGAGCCAAACAACAAAAACAACTGCGATGAGGAATTTGTTCTTCTTCAGGAATTCCTGCAGATTCAGCATGCTAGTATATGCCCTCTGAAATATATAAATGCAGCCCATGACTGCTCCAATAAAATTAAATACTTCCATCACGTATTCTAACCATGCAAATAATGCATTTATTCCAGCAGGTCAGGCATACCCCTGTTTTTGCGTTCCTTGTGGGAATGGGCTGTGCACTGTTAGGAGTTGCGACAGGCTGGATTTTATTCAGCGGCGGACCTTTAATGGGAAGCATCGGAATCATTACTGTTTTTTTTACTTCACTCGCGCTGTTCCCATCATGGGACAAGGTTGCATCAATTAAGGCAATAACAAGCGGGACTGAAAGCGAGGTCCTCAGGGGCGGGGGCGTGCGCATGACTGAACTGAAAATGGCAAATATAGGGGGCAGGTTCAATCCAATTCACATAATTGAAAACCACAGAAGCCTTTTCCTCGCATATATTTTCAGCTTCCTCGGAATTTTTATTGTTTATGTACTGCTTCAGCTCCTGCTGCCGGATGCAATGGCGCATGAGCTTTTCGTTCAGCAGAAGGGCATCTTTGGCGCGGCGGGCGCGGATTTAAATGCAACATTCTGGAGCCTGCTTACGAATAATCTGGGAGTGCTTGCGATATGCTTCCTGATTTCACTTGTTTATCGCTCGGGGATTTTTATTATTGCGTGGAATGCATCTGTGTGGGGCGTGGTGCTTGCGACATTTCTCAAACAGGGCCCGCCGACAGGGGAGGGGATGCTTATGTTTGTACTGATAACAATTATTGCAATAATGCCGCACCTCATTATTGAGGCGCTTTCATATCTCAGCGCCGCAATTGCCGGGGCTGTGACATTCAAGGCATTCTGGAGAAATTTCAATACCGAAAGATTCGGCGTGCTTGTTACGGATGCATTTGTTGTTTTGGGGTTTGCCGTTTTACTTGTTGTGCTGGGGGCTGCTGTTGAGGCGTATTATGCATTCCCCATGCTGCAAGGGTAGGCTGAAGCAGGGGGCAATGGGGGAAAAGGCATGGCTAAGGGCAGGGACAAAAGCATTGTGAAGGAAATTGCGCTTGCGCGAATTGAACGGCTTTTTGAACTTGCGGCAAAGGAGTTTGAAAGGCATCCGGAAAGGAGCAAACGTTACGTTGAACTTGCCCGTGCGTTAGGAACGAGAAATCGCGTGCCTTTGCCGCGTGAACTTAAAAAGAAATTCTGCAAAAAGTGCGGCGCTTTCTGGGTAAGGGGGAAAAACCTTAAGGTTGAGGGGGGCAAAAAAAACGAAAAGCTTTCAAGCTTCATTTGCGGGGAATGCGGCTTCGCGAAAAAGTTTCCCGCGTGAATTTGCGGAATTCATTCCCTGAACGTTTATTCCCTGAACTTTCAAACCTGGAACTTTTTCTCATCATCCACCCTTGCCTTTGCGCGGATGAAGTAAACCGCGGAGTAGATCGATACTATCTCAAGCACCGCGAAAAGGATTGCAAGCGGAAGGTCAACAAACCTGCTTATCAAAAGCGGGGCAACGAGGAAAAGTGCGGCAAGCAGGGCGCGCTTTAGTTTCTCACGGTTTTCAAGTTTATCAGTGAGGATTTTCTGCGGGAAGAGGATTTTGCTGTTTCTGTATGCAAGTATGCATGCAACTGCTGAAAGTGCAAAAAGCAGGAGCACAAGGAAGGGCGCCTCTGTAAAGGACGAGCCGAATATCAGCTCGGCTATTCCACCAAGCGTGCCGCCGATACTGCCTGAAAATCCAACCCCCTCAAAATACCCCTGTTCGGAGTATTTCTTCTTCCTGACACTTACGCCGTAATTGCCCGCCTCACGCACAGTGAATGTTATTTTTGCGCCTTCCGTGCTCAGGATTTCAACAGCGCCCGAGGGCGAGGTAATCTGCGCGGAGAAGCCGTGCAGGAGGCCGAGTGTGGGATGATTAATCCCTATGCTCTGCTCCTTTCCTACAGGCACATTCGGCTCCATAATAATATCAAGAAGGTTGCTTTTCTCATCCACAGGGTCTGTAATGTCATAAAGATATTCCTGCCCGTCGAAGACATTATCCTCATCACTATCAAGGCTTAATATATTAGTCCCTATTTCATGGAATTCCAAACCATCGTTTAGCAGGTCGCCGTCGGTGTCAGGCACATAGGGGTCTGAGCCGTTTCCCCTTTCATCGTCATCTATAAGCCCGTCATCATCGGTGTCATCGGGCTCTGTAACACAGGGCGGCTCATCAACCAGGCCGTCCTGATCATCGTCAATTCCGTTTCCGCAGATTTCGTGGCGGGGATAACAAAGCTCGTCAATTTCCCCGTCCAGATCATTGTCTATATTGTCGCCGCAGATTTCCCCGCAGCCCTCATCTATCAGCCCGTTTCTGTTGTCGTCAATTCCGTTTCCGCAGATTTCATAAAGTCCGCTGCAATCCTCGTCTATTTCCCCATCGGCATCATTGTCAATGCCGTCGCCGCAGATTTCCCCGCCGCAGCCCTCATCCACTATTCCGTCAAGGTCATTGTCTATTCCATCACAGCGCTCCTCGCAATCCTCATCCACAAGGCCGTTTCTGTTGTCGTCAATGTCGTTTCCGCAGGTTTCTCCGCAATTTGACTCGGGGCTTGTCATGCACTGCCACTCCCCGTTTTCGCAGAAGCACCAGTTGTGCTCGGTGAGGTCGGGGCAGGTGTATTTCCTCACATCCCCGTCATCACATACACCCTTTGGAGGGGGGTTTGAGGGACAACCATCCGCAACTGAAGAGCAGAGGCCGTTTGTGCATGCCGGCACGGAGAAACAGGACTCGTCACGCGAGGGCATTGCCTTGCAGAATGCATGTGAGCAGTTGAACTGCGTGTTCACATAATCAAGCCAGCACTGCACGTAATCCCTGTTTATGGATGTGTTAGTGCCGCTGTGGTTGCAGTCACAGCACTGGTCCTTTATGTTAATGCAATCAGCATCGGTTTCACATTCAAAGACATTCACAGTTGTTGTGCTTTCGGGGGCACGGCCGTCCTTAAGGAGGAGCTTTATCTGTGAAAGTTCATTACTGAGTTCGGTTAAGGATGGGGGAAAGCGCAGGTCGCCCCCGTTGGGGCAGGCGGCATAAAAGCCGACCTTCTTTGAAAGGCTGCCTGGCGTGTAGGTGTAGGTTACGGAGCCTGCATCTGTCGGTGCGCGGGCGCAGTTGTAATAATCCTGGTCAAGGGAAAGGAAGCCGCCTGTTTCAACAAGGGTTTTGAAATCCGCAAGCTGCTTTGCACTGAGCTTGCCGTGCTTGTATGACATATTTCCATAAAGATTTTCCTCGTATGCAAGTGTTCCATCGGGATACATGTAAAGGGTTTTGTCGCATCCGTTGAGGCAAAATCCGTTTCCGTAAAGGTCCTTGAAAAGGGGGGCACCGGGGCTTGAAGAAACTGAACATTCAATCTCGCCGGGAAGGGCACCATCATCAACATGATCCCCGCGTTCGTCGGTGCATATAACCGAACAGCCCTCGTCTGTTTTGCCGTCCATGTCATCATCAATAAGGTTTCCGCAGATTTCGGTAAAGCCCTCATCTATCACTCCGTCAAGATCATTGTCTATGTCATCACAGCAAATCTCGGGCTCGGGAACAGTGTCACCGATAATAATGCTAAGCGAGCCCCAGTTGTTGAACTCGTCAATCTCGTGAATTGATTTTGAATCAGCCATAAACCCAATGCTGACAATTCCGTTATATGCCCCGCCCCCTGAATTCAGCAGAAGGGTAAGCTCCTGAATGCTGGTTTTGAATGTAAGCCGTGTGCGTTCTCCCGAAGCCAAAAGGGCTATTGTTTTGCTTTCAATTTCAATCCAGCTTAAGGAGGAAGACTCGGCATCGCCGCGCATTGCAAACAGGGTGTTTTCAAAATTTGCCGCAGACCTTGAGCCGCGGTTTATTAAATCAACCAGCACAACTATCTCATTTCCCGCCCTGTAACTGCCGTACGAGTATATTGCAAGGTCAACGGCATCTATTTTTTCCGTGCATCCCTCCGTGCAGCAGACAGCCCCTATATGTGTCGCATATGTGTGGCCCGGGCAGCCCTCATTGCGCCCGCAGGAGTATGTGCAGCTGCTGATTCCGCTTGTGACGGTGCCTGTGTGCGGCGTCCATGGGCAGCCCTCATCAATCTCGCCGTCCTGGTCATCATCGCGCGAGTTGCATATCTCCGCGGTTGCGCCAAGGAAGCCCACATACGCGGAATAACTGCCGGAGGAAATGTTTCCCGCGACAAGTTCGCCTATTGCGATTGCATTCATGTCGTAAGATGCGGAACTGCCGGGCACGCCTCCGGCAAAAACGTCCGCCTCCATTTGATATGATGTGCTTGTCATTACCGCGGAATTCGCAAGAACTGCAAGCACAATGAGCATGGGCAAAACCGCTAAATATTTTGTTTTTTTGCCGAACATGGTTTTGTCATCTCCCTGTGTACTCCAAATGATAGTGGACCTCATATCCATAAAAGTAGACCTCATGCGCGTCAAGGTCTGAAATTGTGATTGTGATCATGAAAAGATGCGGCTTGTTGTTCATTTTATAGGGCAGGCCGGTTGTGTTTGAGGAGTTCATTTCAAATTCGGTACCGCTTGTCTGGTTTGTTGTGTAATTCGCCTCAACAGTTACCGCCTGCGTGTTCGGGTCAACGCTGACTATATTTGCATCATCAACATAGAATGTTGCGCCGACATTGTAATCGTAAACAGTTATGCGGTCTATTACAGGCGTTGCGCCGAACTCAACAACATGCATCGGCAGCCCAACCTGGAGTATTCCTCCCGCTGTTCTGGAAACCCCGAACTGGTAAACATTGTCCCCGCGGTAAGTGGTGAATTCCGTTACGTTGGAGGCTGCATCGACAAAAAGGCTGAATGCGCCCTGCGTGCCCGGGTCGGGCATTACAATTTCCGTTCCGCTCTGCAGGATGAGGTTTCCTGAAAGATTAATGTCGCCTGCCGTTGGAGTTGAGGCATTGCCAGTTACTATTGTGTTTGAGACGTTCATGTCGTTGAAGTTTGCCCCTCCCAAAAGCACGACTTGTTTATCTGTTGAGATTGTAAGGTCATTGTCGGCATCGCTGTCGGAGATGCACGAGGTGCAGTTAACATCTTCCGCGGTTTTTGAGGTGTAACAGCCGGGCAATGGGGTTAACCTGCTGCGCGGAGCCATCTCCCCGTCGTTTTCTATGTTCACGCCGAGCCAGTACTGGTCAAGGAAGTTGAAGTCTGTTAGTGCTGTGATTTCACCGAGGGTTGTGCTGAAGTAGCCGTTTGAAACGCCGACTTCATTCGCGCCCTGGTGGATTTCATTCCAGATTGCCGTGCCTCCCGTGGAAACGTTGTAAAGCGCAAAGTGCATGTTGTAATCTCCGTCGGAGTATGTGCCGGATGAGGAAAGCCTGCCCTGCACATTCATCTGGTTTACGTATGCTGTTATGGGGAGGGCCAGAAGAACAACTGCGAAAAGCGCCAGTGCAAGTTTCAGTTTCATTTCATCACTCCAAATGGTAATCCAGCCTGAAGCCGTATATGTTTACCGGCACAGGCGATGCGTCGGACTGGACATAAACGGTAATCATGTATGGCTTGCTTGAGACAAGGGTGTATGGAAGGTCCGAAGTGTCGGAGCTTGTAAGGGTTTTGCTTGTGCCGCTTGTTATGTTTGTTGTGTACGTGACAACAGGCGAGGTGCGGCGCGCGGCGCCCATGTTAATTTCCTCAATGTAGATGTCATCAAGGTAGTTTGTTCCGTTCACGCCGTTATATTTGAGTATTATTGCGTCAAGCACCGCTGTTGAGCCGAACATGCCCTGCGGAATCGGGAAGGCAAATGATACATTTGCGTCCGCGGTAACCTCAACCGATGTTTCAAATGCCTGTACACCGAGCGCGCCTGCAGTATTGTTCATTGATTCCGGCGCCGAAACCCAGAAGTGCATCGGGGAATCAAGTGCGCCAGAGTCGCGCGCCTGCATAATCTTTGAACCGCCGCTTAAGTGTACGTATTCCGAAATATTCATGTCTCCCAAAGCGCCTGGCATTGCACCGCCAACGGAAATAGTGTTGCCTGCGTTGAGGTCGTACACATTTATTTTTCCCGAGAGATTGACATCGTTTGATGTTATGAGTGAGATGTTATTGTCTATTTCAGAGTCTGTTGCGCAATTTGAGCAGTTTACATCAAGCGCGATTTTGCCGGACATTGCGTATGGCTGGGGAATGAAAGGCTGCCTCGGGGACATCTCGCTGTCACTGCCGACAGTAATTCCGAGCCAGTAGTTTTGCAAGTAATTCAGGTCAAGGGCGGTTATGCTGCCGAGCTCGGCACTGTAAAAGCCGTTCTTTACGGTTACTGTATTTGCGCCTGTGTGGGATTCCGTGTAAATTGGCGTTGCGCCTGTTGGGCTGTCGTAGATTTTGAAAACCATATCATAAGTTCCGGAAAGGTAGGATGCACCTGCACTGTCTGTTAACTTGCCCTGCACAGTGAGGTAATCAATGTACGCGTTTGCAGGCGCGCCCGCAAGGATTAAAAGGAAAAGTAAAACAAGGATTTTTTTTGCAATACCCATAATCATCATCCCATGTAATATTCCAGCCTTATGAAGTGCAGGTCAATCTGGTCCCCGCTCTGCACATTGAGGTCTATGTTCAGGGAATACGGGGCATCCTGCATTGTGTAGGGCATGCCCGCCATGTTTGTGCTGTTCAGGTCAATGTAAGTGCCGGAGGTTATGTTTGTTGCATAAGTGAGGCGCGGTGTTGTGCCGTTTACATCACTGCCCATATTGTTCTGCACAAGGGCTATGTTGTCTACATGTGTTCCGCCCGTGTTTACGCCGCTGTAATAAACGCCTATTTCAGAAAGGAACATGCTTGAATTGAATTTTTCCGAGAAATTCGGCATCTTCAGCTTCAGCGTGCAGTTTGCGGTGCAGTATGCCGAGTTTGCGGTGTAGCCATCCCCGATTTTGTTTGTGTCCGAAGTTATGTACTCGGCCGCGCTTACCCAGTATACAAATGGCGTGCCGGGCATTATCAGTTTTTTATCGGGCGCAATCTCAATGTTTCCGCTGACATTTACATCTCCCGCTATGGATGGCTGGTTTGCGGTTCCGACTGCAAGCGTTGTTGTGTTTAGATTGTAAATATCTGCCGTGCCTGTTACATTGAAATCACTGGCAGTTACTATTGTGAGCCCGTTGTCAAGGTCATTGTCATTTACGCAGTTTGTGCAGTTCAGGTCGTATGACGTTGCGGGGGATGAGCAGTAAGGTGCGGAGCGTATCGGCAGGCGCGGAATCATTTCACTGTCAGTGCCGATAGTAATGCCGACAAAATACTGCGAGGGCCGGAATTCCGAGGAGCGGAAGTTAAGGTCAAGTATTGTGAGCATGCCTATATTTGTGTCAAACCAGCCACGGGTGAATGGGATTGTGTTTGCGCCTGAATGGGTTTCGGAATAAACCTCGCCGCCGCCGCTTTGCTGAGGATATATTTTGAATGTCATGTTATGCGGGACGGTTATGTATTGGCTGTCGGTGTCAAGTGCCAGCCCCTGCACGCGGATGTATTTTGGAATAAGGGCGCTTATTGATACTGTAAGCAGGATAAGCGCAAGTGCGAGGAAAATTAAGCGTGGTTTCATGTTATTCACTTAATATATATCTTTTATATATAAAATTGTTCCGCAGGGCATTAGGGAGGGACCCTGGCGCGGCAGGGGGTGCGCGGGAAAAATCGGAAAATAAGAAAACAGCAAGAATTAAATACAACTTAATGCAATAATAAGGCATGCAGAAAAGTTCCAAAGGGCAGGGTGCGCTGGAATATCTTCTCCTAATAGGCGGCGCGGTGCTTGTTGCGGTTGTTATAATTGTGCTAATTATCAATATGGTGCCCACAACGGGGGATGAGATAAACGAAACTATTGATGCGGGGCAGAGTGAGATTGACCAGGCATATCAGGATGCGCTGGCTAATGGCGGGGGCGGGTCAACAAGCACAGTTACGATTATCAACGGTGTGGTAAGCGGCGGGGATTACAGCGGCTGCGCGATTCCTCCGACACCACTGCCTTCGGACTGGTGCGACGGCAAGACCACCGGTTACTACACTTGCCCACCGGGAGAATACTGCAAAGAAGATTGCAGTTGCGCCCCCGAACCACTCGGCGTGTTGGGTACGCCCGGTGACGAGGATGAGGCAGTAACAACCAACATGCCCGCGATTTCTTTTCCTAACGAGAGTTAGATACAGCCGCCCCAATATTACTCATACCATTCAGCGGGCGCGAAAGCAATCGAAACCGTTAAATACAAGAAAGGGCATTTAATTACCATGAATATAGGCAAATGCGATTCGAAATGCCTAATGGTAATAGGCGTAATTGTGATTCTGGTTGTGCTGGCGTTTGTTTTTCTCGGCCAGCCCGGAGGGCAGGCAGGAGGGCAGGGAACAACTACCGTAGATAGCCGGGACCCATTCGCCGTAGGCGGGGGTTCTGAAACTGCGGACGGCTCTTTGGCGCCCGACTTCTGCGCCGGCGGCGGGGAGTCCTGCTGAGGAGTAAAAAATAAAAAAAAGCGAGGTGTGATGGATGGAAAAGAAAATGGTTTTGATTCTAATTGCGCTGCTTCTTGTGCCGGCAATGGCGCTTGCTGAGCAGTGCGCACTATACAAAGGAAAGGGGGCTTCAACCACGTACGATTTGCTTACGTATGCGGGGCTTGAGAACGCCCCTGAAAGGATTGATGCATATGCAAGTACGCCGCTTTACACTATTGTCTTTGCGGGGGACACCGTATATGCATACGACAAGTCAACTAACGAGTGGGACTCGGGAAAGATTTCAGATTATTTCCCGGTAAGCAGGGTTGATGCCGCGATGTACAGCGGCAAGGACGTTGGAACAATAGTTTCCGGGAGATACTATTATTACGTGACCGGGCCTTTATGGGAAGGCAAAGGCGCAGAGAGGCTTGGGCACAGCTGGAAAGGGCCCGTTGAACTGAAGAGGGTGGCGATGAACTACTGGAAACCCAGGCTGCTGAGCGGCCAGGCGGAGAGTGTTGCGCCATACCCTGTTGCGCCCCAGCTTGCCGCGGCATTCAAGGACCACAGCGGCGTTGAGCAGCTCTTCATTGCGGATAATGCCCCTGTGAACGGCGTGCGCGGCATAAGGCAGTGGTGGACCGCGGGGCCGAGGGCAAATGTCTGGTTCTATGGGTTCATGCCCTACAGGGGAATCGGCGGGGATATAGTGAATATGTCTTCCATTGATGCGATAGAACAGATAGGCAATGTATGGCTGATATTCGGGGAGGGGGACTGCATGCCCAATGTCAGGAGCGATGAAACCGTTATTGACGTGCTTGAGCATGTCATAGAGGTGCCTTACGAGAAGATACCTGCGGTGGTGAAGAACAGTAACGACAAATACTGCGAGCAGGACACGGACTGCAAAAGCATGAACGGCTGCTTTGCAGGGTGCTGGAACGCGCACTTCAAGCCCATCATCAAGAGCGGCAGCATATGCCCGACAATGAAGGGACCTGCAAGCTGCGCATGCGTTGAGAACACGTGCATGGCCGGCAAGCCTGGAGACATAACCGACGACCCGGGAACCATAACTCCGGGTGTTGAACTGCCCGCATGTGAGGTGCAGTTCACGGACGCGGGATTCCACGGCACGAACAAGACTGTAACTGTAAAGGTGCAGGGAAAGGCTGCCACAATCAGCAAGGCAATATCAGGATACTACAACTTCGGAACAAGTGACCCGGAAACATGCGATGTATCGGGCAACACGGCATATTGCCCGTGCACGCAGAACACGAACGACATACGCTACGTGTCCGCGACACTCAAAACAGAAACTGTCAACGGTATAATATATGCGGTTGATGCAGCGGGCAATAAGGTTTGCAGGGCTGAGAGGGACCCGAAGTACGGCGTTGCAACATACACCTTCCTTGCGGAGGACGGCCTCAAGCGCTGCAACCCCGAGCAGGTTATGGCGGATCGTGTAACAGTGAACACTGTGAACGCGAAATTCCATAAGTTAGTTGCGAACTATGTGCTGCAGGGCATTGACCTGACAAACATCGGCACAGAGGCAGCCACGGTCAGGGACATCAGCGTCCTTTATCCCGAGGTGCTGATAAAGCCCACTGAAGTAAACATGAAATGCAGCGACGGCAGCGAAAAATACTGCAGCTTCAGGCAGCCAGCGGTAACCGCAACGCCGATGCCGATGGTGGAGCAGTACGCGCTGACGGCAAAGGTCATGGCAGACCCTGCGCAGGCATATGAGATTCCGACGGGAAAGGTAAGGCCTTTGGAAGTGGCATGGGACCCGAACGCACAGGTTGCGGGAATGCTACACGACATCTCAGTGGTAATCGACTTCATTGACGGCTCATCGCTGGCAGTGCCGATACCCGATGTTATGGCGGAGGGCTGCACAGACAGCGACGGAGGCAGGGACCTGTTCGAGAAGGGCTATGCAACTGGCAAAAACCCAGCAAGGCCCACAGAGACAATCTCCGGAGAGGACTACTGCATAACCTCCAGCAATAAGCCGAATACTGCGGTGATGGAATACACATGCAATGGCGAATACCTAGAGAGCAATGCAATAGCATGCCCCACAAGTAGTACGGGCTGGTGCTCGAACGGCAAATGCACAGAAAAATAAGTTAAGAAAGAGGGGCCTTGAAAAAGGCCCCGCCTCGCTTTTTTGCGCGAAAACGTGCCTTTTTAAACCTTCTTTTTTTATATTGTATATGGAAACAGGCAGTGTTAGGCTGCCTGCTATTTGGTTTGCTCCCTACGCTTTGGGCGCACTATTCGGCTGTGGTCGAATGTGCCCATTTTGGCGAAAGCCAAAATAGGGTTGGTTGAGCAACCAATATCCCGTAAGGGAAAAAGGGAAGTGAAAATTTGGGAATATATGACGTTCCGGCGGGCATGCTGATTGATGAGGTAGCGAAGGAGCTGAAGGGCAAGATAGAGGCTCCGCAGTGGACTGATTTTGTTAAGACAGGCGTTAATAGGAATAGGGCGCCGCAGAACCCTGACTGGTATTTTGTGAGGGCTGCATCAATTTTATACAGGGTTTATGCCGACGGGCCTGTTGGCACCGAGAGCCTGAGGTCATATTACGGCGGAAGGCAGAGGCGCGGTGTAAGGACTGAACACTTCAGGAAGGCGAGCGGGAAGATTATAAGGACATGTTTGCAGGCGCTTGAAAAGGAAGGGCTGATTAAGAAAGTTGAAAGGGGAAAGGGCAGGACAATTACGGGAAAGGGAGAAAGTTATCTGCACGGCAGGGCAAAGGTTGTTGCCGAGGGCTTCAAAAAGATACGCGCGGATGAGAATGCGAAGGAAAAGGAGCGCGCTGAAAGGGCATTAAAGGCAAGGGCGGAGGCTGAGAGGAAGAAACAGGCGCTGAAGATTGCGGAAAATAGGGAGCAGGGCGTGGCGCAGCAAGGAGTAGTGCAGCAGAGCACACCGCAAAAACCAGTTCCTGTACAGGCGCAAGTGGATAAACAAAAAACCATTCAGGTTCAGAAGCCTTCTGAAAAGGTTGCGGCTAAGCCCGCCGGGAAAGTTGAAGTTAAGGTTGAGGAAAAAGTTACTATTAAGCCGGAGGAAAAACCAAAGGCCGATGAAAAAAGTATTGGGAAAAAAGAGAAGGGTGAATGATGGAGGAACGAGGTGCCGATGCGGAAGCCGAAAAGCTGCGTGCGGAAAGGCAAAGGCGGCTTGAGGGCGAGATGCAGTTAAGCGCAATGATGAGGAATCTGCTGGATGATGATGCAAGGGAAAGGCTCAACAATGTGCGGCTTGTAAATTCGGAACTGTATTACAGGGCTGCGCAGGGGGTTGTTTTGGTTGCACAGCAAAGGCGGCAGGGATGGAAAATGAGTGAAGCGGAAATGAGGGGCTTGCTTGAGAAGTTAAGCGGAAAGCGCGAGACGGTTATAAAACGGAAGTGAATGTTTATGAGCCATAAAAGTCAGGAAAAAAAGGAGTTTTTATCCTCGGCGAGGAAAAAGATAGGACCGGGGCTGACAAACGCGCCTGTATGGGTTATGCAGAAGAAGCAGTCAAGGATATGGAACAAGAAGCAGAAAAGGCACTGGAGAAGGACAAAGTTAGGGTTGCTTTTCAAAAAGAAACAGGGGGAGCAGGGAAAGTTAAAGAGGATAAAGCCGGGCTCAAAGAAAAAGGCGGGGAAAAGGAACGGCAGGAGTTAACGGTTAAGGAACGGGGCAGGTAAACGCAAGAGGGCATGGGGTGAATTTTTATGAAGGGTGAAGAAGCAGAATATGTTGTTCCGTTCAGGAAATTGTTTAACCAGCCCGTCCCCTACAGGGCAAGGCGCGCCATACGCGAGCTGAAAAGGTTTGCGGTCAAGCACACGCGTGTTGAAGAGAGCGAGGTGCTTATTGCTGAAGAGGTTAACAGGGAAGTTTGGAAGAATTCATATAATATCCCGCGCAGGGCCAATGTTATTTTGAGAAAAAAGGACGGAAAAATTGTTGTTTACCTGCAGGGCGGGAAGCAGTTGGCGGAGGATAAGAAACGCGAGGAGAAGGAGAAGAAGGCGGCGGAGGATAAGAAAAAGGAGAAGGAAGCCAAGGATAAGGGCAAGAGCGAGGTAAAGTCAGGTGCTGCCGAGCCCAAGGGCGAGGCGCACGGATCACGCGCGGATCCTTCCGCGCAAGAGGAGAGCAAGAGGCTCGCGGAAAAGAAGATTAAGGAAAAGGCCGCGGAAAAGGCGGACTTTAAGAGGAAAACAGGCAAGTAAAGGGTTAGTACAATGGAAATTGTGAAGGGAACTGTGAGGGCGAGCCCGTATCTCGGGGTTTTTGCGCTTGCGACAGATGATGTTGTTCTGCTGCCAAGGTTTGTTGAGGCAAAGGAACTGAAGATTATTGAAAAGGCACTTGAGGTTGAGGCAGTAAAGGTTAATATAGTTGAGAGCTCTTTGATAGGTGTGTTTATGGCTGGAATAGGGAAGAAGGTTGTTGTGCCTGAAATGGCGGAAAGGTCAGAGGTTAAGGCGCTTGAGCACGCGGGGCTTGAGGTTGAGAGCGTTTACTCAACTGCAATAGGAAATCTGGCGGCATTAAACAGCAAGGGCGGGATTATAAGCCCGTTGATGCCTGAGGCGGAAAAGAAAAGGCTTGAAAACTTTTTCGGGGTTAAATTTACAGGCATGACTGTTGCCGGGAGCGATGTGCCGGGGGCGGCAATTGCGGTTACGGAAAAGGGATTTATTGTGCACCCCAATGTTGATGAAAAGGAGTTTAAGAAAATCGGGAAGATTTTCAGGGTTAACGGCGCGGCAGGCACGGCAAACTACGGGGATGCGTTTGTGGGGAATGACGTTATTGCAAATTCAAAGGGCGTTGTAGTGGGGGCATATACATCGGGACATGAGCTTATGAGGATTGACGAGGGGCTGAGGGGTGAATAAAATGGATGATGGAAAGGGAGAGAAAGGCGGGGAAGGAATGAAGAAATTTGAGGTTCGCGGGACATATCTGGAGAAGGGAATTTATAAGAAGTTTACAAAGAGCATAAGTGCCATTAACGAGGGCGCGGCAAGGGAGTATGCGTTCAGCAGCATAGGCTCTAACCACGGTGCCAATAGAAGGCAGGTCAAGATTGCGGAAGTGAAAGAATCACAGGAGGCGGAATAATGGCGAGGGAAATGAGGATTTCAGGTGCGCAGCTTGCGCAGGCATATGAGCAGGAGCGCACGAAGATGGAGGCAATTATAAACAGGCTTAACCAGATTAACAATCTCAGGATGCAGGTAATGGGTGCTGTGGAGGCGGTTAAGGCGGTTGAAAGTGCGGAGCCGGGAACCAAGATTAAGGTTTCTCTCGGTGCCGGGGCTTATATTGATGCGACCATTGACAAGAACAGGGAGATTGACATGTCGCTTGCGGGGAATGTGATGAAGCCCACTGCCGTAGGCAAGGCAAAGGCGGAACTTGAGAAAAGGCTTGCGGAACTTGACACTGCCATGGCAAGGGAACAGAAACAGAGGGAAACATCCGCATTGAACCTGAACCAGCTTGCAAGGGCGATTGAGACAATCCAGCGCGATTCACAGGCAAGGGCTGCACGACAGTAGTAGGGTCTGCATGTTTGAATTTTTAAAGAAGAAAGTTGCTGCTTTTACAGATAAGGTTAAGGACAGGATTGAGAAAAAGGGCGGGGTTGAAAAGCCCGCTGCGGAAGAAATTGAAAAACTTCCTGCCGAACCTGTTGGGGAAAAACAAGAAGCACAGCCTGAGCCGCAGGCGGAAGAAATTATTGAAACTATTCCTGAACCTGAAAAAACTATTGAGGCTGAACTTGAAGCCGAACCTGAAATTGAGGATGAACCAATTCCCGAACCTGTTGAGGAACCCGCGGTTGAACATGGGCCAGTTATTGAGCCCACTACTGACCCTGAGCCCGCAGAAGAAATTCCTGTTGATGATGAACCGCTGCCTGAGCCCGATGATACGCCGCTGCCCGAACCTAAAGCAAGGGAATTGAAGGCGAAGGTTTCCGTTAAGGGGAAACTGAGGGGCTTTCTTAAGGGCTCTGTGAAGGTTGAGGAAAGGGATATTTCCGAATTTTTGGAGGAGTTTGAATTTGCACTGCTTGAGGGAGACGTTGAGCAGGAAACCGCGGAGCATATTGTTTCTGAAATAAGGAAGGAGCTTGTGGGAAAGGAGGTGCCGCGCGGGAAGGATGTTTCCGAATTTTTGAAGCAGGAGCTTAAGAATGTGCTCAGCGCGAGCATGGAAACCGAGGGCAGGGATTTGCTTGGCGAGATGCGGGAAAAGAAACCATATGTCATACTATTCCTCGGGCCGAACGGTGCGGGAAAGACAACAAGCATTGCAAAATTAACCCACATGCTTCAGGGGAAAGGGAAATCGGTTATATGGGCTGCGGGGGACACATTCCGTGCTGCTTCAATTGAACAGCTTGAGAAGCATGCCGAGAAACTAGGTGTGCGCGTGGTGAAGCATCAGTATGGCTCGGACCCTGCCGCTGTTGCGTTTGATGCAATAAAGGCAGCGGAGGCGAAGAAGGCCGATGTTGTTATGATTGACAGCGCGGGAAGGCAGGAAACAAACAAGAATTTAATGGGGGAACTTGAGAAGATTGTGCGCGTGGCAAAGCCCGACCTTAAGGTTTATGTCGGGGAATCATACACAGGGCAGGCATTGCTGCAGCAGGCAATGGAATTTAATGAAAAGCTGGGGATTGACGGGTTTATTCTCACTAAAATTGACTGTGATGCAAAGGGCGGTACTGCAATCTCACTTTTATACAGGGTGAAGAAGCCGATACTTTTCATAGGCACGGGGCAGGAATACAAGGATTTGCGGGAATTCAAAACTGATTTTATTATTGACAGGGTTATTGGCTGAAATTATTTGCTTTTTCCGGCATATTCTTTGGAAAGGGCTTCGAGAATTTCACTTGCCTCTTCCAAATATTTTTTGCGCACGTCTGCAGGGGCATTTGAGAGCCCGTAAGAGATGCTTTCAGCGGTTTTTCGGATGTCAACAACTGACACCCCTGCTGGGCCTTTTACCTTTGGGTTTTCAGACTTGAGGAGTGACATTTTGGCTTCATTGGCTACGCCTATGCCAAAGAGGCCTGAAGGGCCATGTTTGATTGCTGCGGCAATTGCCGCGGCATTTATTCTGTCTACAAGGTCGCTGAGGCGCATGTGCAGAAATAAACATAGGCGAGTAGGGGGAGTGTATTTGAACTCAGGGCGCACCCTGCTCTTTTCAATCAGGATATTGTGTTTTTTGAAGAAACGCACCATGCATGAATAAGGTTCCTGCGGAATAAATAAGTTTCTGTTTCGCACGGGAAATTTTCCCCCTTAATTCCGCACCGGAAATCCACTCTCCTTCAAATCCTTTAAAAGGGAGGAAAACGAAGGTATGTACGAGGTGATGCTTTATGATGGAAAGCAGATTGGTAAGGTTTGTAGAGGCGTATAAAAGGCAGGAAAGAGGCAGGTATGGCACGCTTTACCGCCCACTGCCCTTTTAATTCTTTTGGAAGTGGGATATAAAAGGGTGATTTTGACATGAAAATTTCAGAACTTAGTGCACGCAGTGAAATACCTGAGCTTGTGGTTGAGGTGGTTTCCATGGGAGAAACAAGGGAATTTGCCAATGAGCGCGGAAGCGGAAAGGTGGCAAATGCCGCGGTAAAGGACAGCACAGGCGAGGTAAAAATGAGCCTTTGGAACGAGCAGATAGGCGAGGTCAAGGAAGGGGATAAGATAAAGATTGAGAACGGCTGGTGCTCGGAATTCAAGGGCGAACTGCAGGTCGGCACAGGCAAAAAGGGCACGATTACAGTTGTTAGCGAGTAGGATTGGCGGTTAAATTTCCGCCGCCTGCTGGCAGGCCTATTACGTCAATCAACGAAGGGAAGAAACCTTTTTAAATAAGTTAAGCCGTAATATATATGCCATTAAGTTATGGTGAGCAATAAAGGAAAATAAGCAAAGTTAGCGACCGCACTGTCCCCTGATTTTGAAATAGTTTGATTTCCAAAAAGGGAATTGACCTGTTTTCGGGGCAAGGGGCTGTAAAAAATATTAACGGAGGAGAAATAAATGGCATATAGTAAATACAATACTGCACGCTTCCAGAGGGATATCCCTGTCAAGGAAGGGGAAATATACGATGTTGAGATTGAGGGTGTCGGAGAGAAGGGAGACGGCATAGGCAAGGTAAAGGGCTATGTTGTTATTGTTCCCAACACCCAGAAGGGAGACAATGTTAAGGTAAGGGTTACTGCCGTAAGGGGCAGGGTCTCATTTGGAGAGGTTGTCGGAGACGGAGAGACGCCGGCAAAGAGTGCGGATGCCGGGTCTGAGGAAGGCGCCGAAACCGCGGATGCCGCAGAGGCGGAAGACACAGAGGCTGAGGAAGCCCCTGTAGAGGAAGAGGAAGCTGCAGAGGAAAAAGAAGCGGTTGCTGAGGAAGAGGAAACCGGGTCTGAGGATGAAAAATCCGAAGGCGAAGATGAGGTTAAGGAAGAAGGTAAAAAAAAGGATAAAAAAGAAGCCAAAGTTAAGGGCAAAAAGAAGAAGTAATTGAATCTGGAAACTGAAAAAACGAGGTGTAAAAATGGATCTAACCCCGGGAAAAGTAACAGAAGAGATGAGGCAGAGGCTGCTTGCGGAAGAGTTCGCATTGAGGAAGAAACAGCCCACGGCCTGGACAAAGACAAAGTACAGGCCTTATGCAAACTTCCGTACAAGGAAGGTTGAAGTAACTTCAACAGCGTAAGGCAGTCTTTTTCTTTTATTTAAACTCAAATTTAGCAAATCCCGCCTTCGGGCGGGCTATTTTAATTCTTTTTATTGTTAATTAACTATGGCAAAATGCGGGCATAAGGCGTGCGGAAGGTATTGAAAATGGGCCTTGGAGAGAAGCTGAGGGGTGCAATGGAAAAGCTCCGCAATTCAACGGAGCTGGATAAGGGCACGGTAAAGGAGATTGTCAAGGAGCTTCAGCGCGCGCTTATAAGTTCCGACGTTGAGGTTGCGCTTGTCCTCGGGCTCAGCAAAAAAATTGAGGCTGCCGCATTTAAGGATCTGCCCGCGGGAATTAATCGAAGGGAGCACGTAATTAAGGAAACCTATGATTTGCTTGCGGAACTGCTTGGTGGAGAGGATGTCAAAATTCCGGAAAAGCCGGGGAAGATTTTGGTTGTTGGATTATTCGGTTCGGGGAAGACAACAAGCATAGGGAAGATTGCGAATTATTATTCAAAGCGCGGGGCGAAAGTGGGGGTTATTGCGGGGGACACATTCAGGCCAGCGGCTTATGAACAGCTGGAACAGGTTGCCAAAAAGGCAGGGGTTGATTTTTACGGAGAGGGGGGGGAGAAGAACGCTGCAAAGGTTGTAAGGAACGGACTGAAGGAATTTGCAAAGCATGATTTGATTATTTCCGACTCGGCAGGAAGGAGCGGGCTTGATGCGGAACTGAAGAAGGAGATTAAGGAAATAGGCACTGCATTTAATGCAGGGCATGTCTGGCTTGTGCTTGCCGCTGACACTGGACAGCTTGCCAAGAGGCAGGCGGAGGCATTCCATAATGCTGTCGGGGTTAATGGAGTTGTGATAACAAGAATGGACGGCAGTGCGAAGGGCGGGGGGGCGTTAGCGGCGTGCAGCGCAACAAAGGCGCCAGTACTATTTTTAGGGACGGGGGAAAAGGTAAATGACATCGAGGAGTTTGAGGCTGAAAGATATCTTGGCAGGATAATGGGCTATGGGGATTTGAAGGCACTGCTTGAAAAGGCAAGGGAGGCAGGCGCTGGGGAAATGGACATTGAGGAACTGATGAAGGGCGAATTTACATTGACTGTTTTTTATGAGCAGTTGCGCGCCGCAAGGAAAATGGGGCCGATGGGCAAGGTTATGGAAATGATGGGACTTAATCAACAGCTGCCGCAGGAAATGCTGGAAGTGGGGGAGGAGAAGCTTGACGGGTTTAAGGTAATGATGGATTCAATGACAAGGGAGGAGAAGGACAATCCCGATGTGCTCAACAAATCAAGGATTGCACGAGTTGCAAGGGGTTCGGGGAAATCTATTGAGGATGTAAGGGCGCTTATAAAGAATTACAAAAATATGAAGGCGATTTTCAAGAGGTTCAATAAGTTTGATGAAAAGAAGCTCGAGAAGCAGGGTTTGCAGGGGCTTCTGAAGGGGCTTGGCGGAATAAAGGGCGTGCGCGGGCTCGGCGGAAAGAAGAAATTCAAGATAAGGTAAGGTGCTTGATTTGGAACTGCTGCTTATACGGGGGGCTGCGGTGCTTATTGCCGCGGCGATTTCCGCATACACTGATTACAAAACAGGGCTTATTCCCGATAAGATAACGTATTCATTGATTGCACTTGGCGCGGTTCTGCTTATTTTTGATTTTAATTTTCAGGCAGTGCTTATTTCAGGCGCGGTGTTTGCGATAGGATATGTCTTTTATTATGCGGGGAAGTTTGGCGGCGGGGATGTGAAGCTGTTCACCGGAATTGCACTGGTGCTGCCTGTGCTTGGCGGGCAGGTGTTTGTGATTACGGTTTTATTTGCGGCATCTGCATTTGCCGCGGTCTGGATGGGGGCATATTATGCAATAAAATATTTCAGAGGAGGGGGAGGCTTTAACGAGAACCGCAAAAGGATAATTCTTGCCTGCGCACTTGGGATTGTTGTGTCCGCACTGCTTGCGCTTTCCGCTTGGGGCGGGAGAATTTCACTGTTTGCAGCAATGGCAATGGGCGTGCCTTTGCTTTTTGCATTGCTGTTTGTTGCGCTTGAGCGCGGGATAAGGAGGACGTGCTTCCTTGAGCGCGTTAATATTGGGGCGCTTGATGAGGATGATATAATTGCGATTGAATTTATGGGTGAGGGGCAGGCGGAAAAACTTGGCACAATGTTCAGGGCAGGACTTAAGGGAATAATTGATGAAAAGGCAAAGCGCGGGCTTGAGAAACTTGGAATTAAGGAGGTGCCTGTGTACAGGAATCTGCCGAGGTTCGGGCCGTTCATACTTGCGGGAGTTATTATTGCACTGCTTATGCCTGATCTGCTTTTCCTCATAGTTCCTGTCGGGGGCACAGCATATGCACTCGGCTGATGTGGCGGGAAAAGGAGCGCGCATGGAAACGCGCTTTATGGAGCGCGCACTCAAACTTGCGGAAAAGGGGCGGGGGAAGGTAAGCCCCAATCCAATAGTGGGGTGCGTTATTGCAAAGAAAGGCAGGGTTATTGCCGAGGCAGGGCATGCAAAATACGGGGGCATGCATGCCGAGGCCGCTGCACTGAAAAAGGCGGGAAAGCGCGCAAAAGGCGCGGATATGTACGTTACGCTTGAGCCCTGCCCCCATTGGGGAAAGACTCCGCCATGCACGGAAGCCATAATAAAAGCGGGGATAAAGCGTGTTTTTGCGGCAATGAAAGACCCGAACCCGCGGGTAAAAGGGCGCGGCGTGAAGAAATTGCGTGCTTCAGGCGTGCCCACAGTGCTTGGAATATGCAAAAAAGAGGCTGAAATGCTTAATGACTTCTACATAACATACATGCTCAAGAAACGGCCTTTTGTTATTATGAAAGTCGCAATGACCGCAGATGGGAAAATTACATGGGGCAATGGGAAAAGGAAAAATGTGAGCGGGAAAGAGGCAAAGGAATTTGTGCATAACCTTAGGGCGGATGTTGATGCTGTTGCTGTCGGAATTAATACTGTTATAAAGGACAACCCGCGGCTTACCGCAAGGCTTGGGGAAAAACAGGGCGGGAATAAAAAGGCGGAGTGCAAAAAAGCAAAATGCAGAAATCCCTTGCGCATTGTGTTTGACAGTTCACTTAAAATTCCATTAAATGCGCGCATTCTGAAGGGAGTGAAAACTGCGGGAACGACAATAATCACTACAGGGAAATCAAAAAACAAAAAGAGAAAGGCAATTGAAATTCAGAAACGCGGGGCGGGGGTTATTATCGTCAAGGCAGGGCAGGAGAGGGTTGATTTGCGCTCCGCACTTGCCGAGTTAGGGAAGGCGGGAATTTCATCCCTGCTTCTGGAGGGGGGGAATAAAATTAACACAGCATTCCTGCGTGAGGGGCTTGCCGATAAAATTGCGTTTATTGTTTCGGCAAGGCGCGTTGGGAAGGGGCTTGACTGGGCGGATGCGCGAGTATTAGGGAAAATTAAAATTAGGGATTTGAAGGTTTCCGCGCTGGGGAATGATTTGCTTATTGAGGGCAGGCCTGAGGCTTGAATGCCACGCCATTCACTGAAATTTTCGCGGGTGCGTTTTCCTTTCCTTCAACTGAAAATTTAATTCCAAGAATTTTTTCGCAGACAGCAATGTTTGTAAGGGTGTGCTGTGAAAGCGAGGTGCAGGCAATCTCACTCTTCCCTTTTGCAAGCGCCATGTAGGGGATTAATTGATCGGCAAGGTGCACATCAACGGGCTGTTTTGCATTCAGTTCGCGCAGGAGATTTTGTGCGGCTTCCGTGCCGACCTTTGATGCGTGCTTTCCGCGCTCGCCAAGCGCGTTTGCCCCGATTACTGCACCTGAGGAAAGGTGCGCAAAGAGGGAAATTCCGGAGCCTATTGTCGAGGATGCGCCCTTTGAAACCGCACTGCCTTCAAAATCCACATCAATGCCGGCATCCAATAATTCTTTTTCCGCGGCACTTAACTGATTGCGCGCAATATCCTCAGGCAGGGATGCGCAGTGTGAAAATGCTGTAATGTGTGTCAGTTCGCCGGGCGCGACAAGGACAATCGGCCTGAGCGGGAATTTTGCCGGCTTTGAAATGAAATTTGCCTTGCCGTTCCCTTTGGGAAAGTAGCCGTGTGAAATTAAATCCACTGAAAAGTTCGCCCCCATTTTTTTCAGCACAGGCAGAAGTACGTATTTTAGGTAGTGGACTGGCGGGCTCCATGCAACGTCCGTTCCCCCAATAATGCTTAACTTTGCACCGCGCACAAGCGTGGGGAATGCCGCAGCCTGCAGCACAAGGGAGACTGAGCCTGCCGTGCCTATGTTGAGGCGCAGGGTTTGCGGCTCTGCTGAAAGTGCGGAGGGCCGGAAGGTTAATTTGCCCGAGGCCTCGTAAGTGCCGTTTGTCTGCGCATGGCAGAGGCTAGAAACCGCACGAATGGCAGTGAGATGCTGTTTCTTAAGCCCGGGCTTCGGGCGGGTTGAGCGGATTGATGTAAGGGAAACAGGCTTTCCCGTGAGCGCTGAGAGACCTACCGAGGTGCGCAAAACCTGCCCGCCGTTTGAGGCATCAATTTCAAGAAACTCCTGTTTTTCATCTGCATCAGGCATAATGATACACTCGCTTCAAAACCCTTAAAAACTCCTATAACCTAAATCTAACGTGATGAAATGAAGGTTGTTGTGACAGGCTCTGAAGGGTTTGTGGGAAAGGAACTTGCCAATGCACTGATAAGGCGCAGCCATCAGGTTGAAAGGTTTGATGTAAAGCTGGGGCATAACATACTGGATAAGGGCGCGGTGGAAAAGGCAGTGACGGGCGCTGACGCGGTTTACCATCTCGCTGCGCAGCTGGATGAGGGCGCAAAGGATTTGTTTGAGGTTAATGTGCAGGGCACGAAGAATGTGCTTGAGGCATGTGAAAAGGCACGCGTAAAACAGCTTATTTACCTCAGCACTGTCGGGGTAATGGGCAAATTAAAGCACGGGCAGTGCGCGGATGAAAATACGCCGATTAATCCCGAAACAAATTATGAAAAAAGCAAGGCCGATGCCGAGAAGGCTGCACAGGAATATCTGGAAAGCATTCCGCTTACAATTGTGCGGGCCGCCTTTGTAATAGGGCCAAGCGGTTTTTGGACGGGAATAATAAAACAGGCGAAGCATAATTTTCCGCTGGTTGGGGAGGGAAAAAATAAGTGGCAGGTTATTTATTACAGGGATTTGGCTGATGCACTTGTGTTCCTGCTGGGAAAGGAGGATGCAATGGGGGAAATTTTCATAATTGCGGAGGATAAGGGCGTTACACTCAGGGAACTTTATATCGCACTTAGAAAAGAGCTTGGGGTTACGGAGGGGCTGAAGACAATCTCCCCACTGATGGCAAAGGCGGTTTCGTGGATTTATTTTACAGGTGCGACAATAACGCACAAGAAAACCGTTGTTATGCCCGCGCATATTGACAGGCTTGAAAGGGAGCGCTGTTACAGCACGAAGAAAATAAATGCGCTCGGCTGGCATGCAAAGACATCGACAATGCAGGCGGTTGCGGAAACTGTGAAGGCATTAGAGGGAAAAGATAAAAAATAGGCGGCGAATTACTTTCTTTCCTTTGCGCCCTTTTGTGCAGCGGAAACAAACTTCCTTATTTTTTGCTCGGCTTTTGAAAGGTCCGAGGATGTGTTTTCAACCGCGGTTCCCACATGAATTATATCCGCGCCTGCCTTCATTGTTTTGTATGCGTATTCGGGCGTCCTTACGCCGCCTGCAACTATAAGCGGAATGTCGATAAGCTTTTTTGTGTGCGCTATCATTTCAGGGGGCGCGGGCCGTAGTGCGCCGCCGCCTGATTCAAGAATCACTAATTTGGAGCCCATGTACTGCCCTGCAAGTGCCGTAATTGCCGCAAGGTAAGGCAGATTACGCGGCACGGGCTTTGCCCTGCCAACCCAGCCCACTGCCCTGCCTGGCTCAACTATAATGTATGATGTCGGCATAACCTCAAGACCCATCTGCTTTACAGTGAGGGATGATGCAATCTGCGCGCCTGTAATATAATAAGGGTCAAGGGAATTTAGCATTGACATGAAATATATTGCGTCCGCGCGCTCGCTTAAGGTTGCTATATTTCCGGGAAATAAAATTGCGGGAATCTTGCAGCATTCCTTTATTGAGAGCAAAGTTTTTGAGAGGAGTTCGCCCTGCGCACCCACGCTTCCCCCTACCGCAATTGCCGCGGCGCCCGAACGTTCCGCAATTTTCGCTATCTTTCCCGCGATTTCGGGGGTTTGATTTGGGGGGTCAATAACAACAAAAACCTGCCCGCGGCTGGCTTCGCAATCCGCAAGTATCTGTTTGTACACCTTTCCCTCTTTCATGAAAACCAAACAATTATGGGCGCGATTAGGTATATAAAAGTAACTATGGGGGGGAAAAAGCAAAATGCACGTGCATGCTAGCCCAGCATTGCAATTGCGTTTTCTATGTTTTCACGCTGTTTTCCGCGCAGTACATTGCCGTGCCCCGAAAGCAGGATTTCAAAATCAAGCGCACTGAGCTTTTCAAGGGAGGAACGCAATTCATTTGCCGCGCCCGATACAAGGTCATGCCTTCCCACTGCGCCCAAAAAAACAGTGTCCCCCGAAAAAAGGATTTTTGCCTTGCGCTCAAGGAAGCATACACTTCCCGCGGTGTGGCCGGGGGTGTGCAAAACTTCAAGAACTGATTTGCCTATTTTTATTTTTTCTTCAGAGGATAACATGCACGTTATTTCAGGGAAATACGGGTCCTGAAAAAAGGAGGATGCGGTGAAGTGCGTGTCCTTTGCGTTTACGTATTCCGCATCCGCGGGGTGCATTGCAATCTCCGCATTGGGAAATGCAAAATCAGCGGAAATGTGGTCAGCATGCCCGTGGGTGTGGAGGATTAATGAAATATCCGCGGGCGCAATGGATGGGGCGAGTGCGGAAAGCGCGTGTTCAAGCACTGCTGCATTTTCATGCAGGCCTGTGTCAATGAGGGCGTGATGCGTTTTGTTTTCTCCGATAAGCAAATATGCATTTGAACTCCAGCCTTTGGCAAAAAGGGCATAAACTCCGGGGGAGATTTCCTCAAATTCGGGTTTTGCAGGCATATGCAATATTTGGCGGCAAACCAATAAAAACAATTCCGAACCTAATAGTTCCGATATGTATGGCTAAGGGAGGGAAGAGTGCGCGGGCAGATGCGCAGGACGGCATAATGGAGAAAATAATCTCCAAAAGCGGGAAGGCGCAGGCCGATATTGAGGCAATGGTTGAGGGCAAGAAAACAAAGTTCTCGGGCCTGCTGACAGAGTCGGGGGCGCTGTTTATGGTTGCACGTGAACTGGGGGTTGAACTGGAGGTTGAAAAAGGGGAGCCAGCGGCAGTTGCAAAAATCGCGGGGCTTGATGACGGGATGCAGAATGTTGATTTAATTGTGCGCGCAATGCAGATTTCCACTCCAAGAGAATTTGAAAAGGGCGGGAAGAAAGGCGTGCTCTGCAATCTGCTTGTTGCGGATGACAGCGGGGATATAAGGCTTACATTGTGGCACGGGGATGTGAAGAAACTGCGGGAACTGAATGTTCAAAGGGGGGCGATACTCTCATTGAAAGGGTGCAGGGTCAGTGCGTATAAGGAAAGGAAGCAGGTTGATGTAGGGTATGGGGGGAGTTTCAGCGTGCTTGGCTCCACATCTGAAAAACTGCCGGAACCATGTGCAAAGGAATGCTGGCTTGCGGAATTAAAGGCAGGGGAACAGAATGTTGATGTTTATGCACGGGTTGCGCGAATTTATGGTGAGCGTGAATTTGAAAAGGACGGCAGGGGCGGAAAAGTCCTTAACTTTGAGATTGCCGATGAGGGCGCTGCGATTAGGGCGGCGGCATGGAATGAAATTGCGGATGTTGTGAAGGGGCTTGATGAGGGCGAGCTTGTTAAGATTGAGGGGGCGTATGCAAAGGAAGGTTTGCGCGGGGTTGAACTGAACCTCGGCTGGCAGGCAAGGGTTCTGCGCGGGGTTAAGAAAGAGATGAAGCCGCTTTCTGAACTGCCGGGGATTGAAAGGGCGAAGGCGGAAAAGAAAGAAATTTCAGAACTGCAGGAGGGCGGCAACTTTGAAATTAAGGCAAAGATTGCGGAACTTCAGCAGGGGAATTTAAAATACAACATCTGCCCGAAGTGCGGGAAAAAAGTTGAAAGCGTTTCAGGGGGCTGGGTGTGTAATGCCTGCGGCGAGGTTGATAAGCCGGACATTAATCCGCTGATTGGTTTTACTGCGCAGGACAGGAGCGGGAAGATAAGGGGGGTTGCTTTCGGCACCGCGGCGGAGAAGATTATGGGGATTGAAAAGGAGGAATTAAAGAGGCGGCTTGCAAAAGAGGACAGCGTGCATATACTTGAGGAAATCGCCAAGGCAAGGGAGGGCGATGAATTAACCCTGCGCGGCAGGGCAAAGGCAAACACAATGAGCGGGGAGATTGAGTTTGTTGTGAATGAGGTTGCGGGAGATAAAGAATAATCCCGCACCGGAAATCTGGTCTAAAAGCATTTAAAAAGGCTGGAACTGATTATATTATTGCACAAAAAACTGCACCCGCAAGGGGGCTTTGGTTTCCAAAACCGCGCCTCAAAAAGCGGGGATGCATGGAGGTGTTTATATGGCAAAGGAAATCAAGGAAATAAAGGATTTGCCCGGAGTCGGGCCGACATCATTGGAAAAACTGTTTAGCGCGGGATATAAAACGCTTGAGAGCGTTGCTGTTGCATCCCCTATGGAACTTAATGAGGTTGCCGGGCTGGGAGATGGCACTGCGGAAAAGGCAATAAAGGCCGCGCGTGACGCGCTTGAAATGGGGTTTGAATCCGCGGACAAGCTTGCGGAAAGGAGGAAGCTTGTAGGGAAAATAACCACGGGTTCGGCGGAACTTGATGCGCTTATAGGCGGGGGAATTGAAACCCAGAGCATAACCGAGATTTACGGAAAGTTTGCCTCGGGAAAAACGCAGTGGTGCTTTCAGACATGCGTGACAACACAGCTCCCCAGAGATAAGGGCGGACTTGGGGGGAATGTGCTGTACATTGACAGCGAAAATTCATTCAGGCCCGAGAGGGTTATAGCGATTGCAAAGGCAAGGGGGATTGACCCTGACAAGGCGCTGAAGAATATTTTTGTGGCAAGGGCGTACAATGCGGACCATCAGATGCTGCTTGCGGAAAAGGCAAGTGAACTGGTTAAGGAGAAGAACATAAAGCTTGTGATTGTGGATTCGCTGACTTCGCAGTTCAGGTCCGAATTTATAGGGAGGGGCATGCTTGCGGACAGGCAGCAAAGGCTGAACAAGCATATGCGTGTTTTGCAGAAGCTTGCCGAAATGAACAACATAGCACTGCTTGTCACAAATCAGGTTATGGCAAGGCCGGATATTTTGTTCGGAGATCCCACTACGCCGATAGGGGGGCATGTTGTGGGGCATGCATCAAAAACAAGGCTGTATTTGAGGAAGAGCAAAGAAGATAAGCGTGTTGCGAAACTTGTTGATTCCCCGAGCCTGCCTGACGGCGAGGCGATTTACAGGGTAACTGAAAACGGAATAGAGGATGTGTAAAAGGAGGCGTGAATATGGATGGAAAGGAAACAATGAAGGCATTCAAAAGGGAGAAGAAGGCACGCGCGGGAAACAGCCGCGACGGCAGGACAAAGGACAGGTGCTGAACGCGCAAATGAGCGGCAGGGCAGGCAGGAAAAATTACGCGCAGGAATCAGACCTGCGCATCCCGCAATTGCTCAATGCGCCATTCAAATGACATATCCTTGTCAAGCACATAATCCGTGATTCCGCGGTCGGCATATTCATTGTTCACATACAGTGCCCAGTATGCATTCTCGCCTGCGGGAGTGCCGTTTATTGATGTGACCATCACGCCGAAGGCAAACTGCTGATACTCAACATCAAACAAATCCTGCATTGCGTCAAATGCATTTGAGCCCTTTTCAAAGCGCCCGGAATTTTCAAACAGGGTTTCCCCGTTGTCTGTTATTCCGAACTGCGCGGTTACTGTTTCTGTTTTTTCACCGGTGTTTGCCGTGCCTGTATCTGCCGTGCCTGCGTCAGTTGCCTCTGCCGGACTTGTACATCCTGAGAGTAGTGCTGCCGCGAGCATCAGCACGAGTAAGGCTGACCACTTTGAATTCATTGTCTCCCTCCTTTAGTTTCAGCAGCGGCCTAAGGAGCGCTGCAAATCCTGCGTTTGTTGCTATGTGAATAATTGAAAAGGGCGCGGAGGAAAGGAAGTACAGCGGGATTGAAAGTGCGCCTATGAAGAGGCCTATGCCCATCATCGGGCCTGAAAGATTCATTATAACCTCAAACAATACTGTGCCAGCAATGCTCATGAAAATAAGGTCCCTCGGTTTAGGGGATTTCATCTTCCCGAAGGCGCCGCCCATGGCGCCTGCCATCGCTCCCCCTAATGCCTGGAAAATTGTCCACGGACCCTGAAGGCCCCATAGAAAGAAGTTTGAAATTATGTATGCGCTTCCGCCGAGCGCGAAACCCTCGCGCATGCCGAAGAGCATTCCCGCAAGGATTGCCAAAGGTATTATGGGCTCGACAGAGGGCACGTACTGAAGCAGGACCCTGCCTCCTGCTGCCCCCGCAAGCATTGTTGTGAAAATTGTTAGGCTGCGCGAATCGCGCTTAAGTTTCTCAAAATTCCAGTGGCTTTTCAGCTGTTCGGCAGCGGGGATTTCACCCTGCATTGGCTTTTGCAGGAGAACCTGCCTTGCACTGTTTCTTGCCCTTTCAAGCATATAGCAATATGTGGTGCAGGGGGCTTTTTATATATTTGGACTGGCTGTTAGGGGCGTGCGCCAAAGATATCAATAAACGGCTTTTTTACATGTGAGAAAAGGACATATGCAAGCGGCACGCTGAAAAGGGTCATGGCAACTGTTGCAATGAACATGAACTGCAATTCCTCTTGTGGAATTGGCGGGTGGATAAATAATGTGTAATCAAGAAAGTCATTTAGCAGGAGCCACGCAAGTGCGGGCAGGGCAAGCAAAGGGCGTATTGAGAGTTTGCCGGCAAGCAGGGAAACTTCCGCAATAAGCCCTATGTGCGCGGCAAAGAGCACTACATATATAAGTGCCGCGGCAGGAGTGAAGTAAAATTCAGGGAAGTATGAAAGGACGAAAATTGTCCAGATTCCGTATTTAAGTGCCGTTGCCGCGGCAAGGAAATAAAACCATTCCGCCCTTGCCCCGCGGTGAATTAGAAAGATTGCGATCGCAAAAAGCAGGGCGGCAAGCGGGCAGTCGGCAATAAAAATCCAGAGCAGGGGATTTGAGGATGCAAGGGTTGAGCCGTAGTAAAAGATGAAGCCGTATGCCGCGCCGGCAAGGTTTGCAATAAACACAGCCCAGAACAGGGTTTGCGTGCGTGAAATCATTTTTCCCGCCTCAGTTCTTTTGCAGGAACGCCCCCAACAAAGGCGCCTGCAGGCACATCCTTATTCACAAGGGAGCAGGCGGAAATAGTTGCCCCTGCGCCTATTGAAACCCCTGCAAGGACTGTTGTGTTTGCGCCGAGGAGTGAATTCTTTCCTATAACAACCGGGCCTGTGCGGTACTCTTCCCGCAAAAATTCATGGGCAAGGATTGTGCAGTTATAGCCGAGCATGCAATTCTCCTCAAGCACAATCAATTCGGGAAAGAATATGTCAAACATTGCCGCAAGGCCGATTGAAACGTTTTTTCCGACCTTCATTCCTGTTGTGCGGAGGAGTGCGCGTTTCAGTGCGAGGGAAGGGAGCATTCGTGCCAGGGAAATTATGATGAAATTAAGGGAAACAGTTAAGGGGTTTTTTGCCCTATGCCATTCAAGCAGGGAGTTGGCTGCCTTGGTTTTATGGACAGTAAGGCGCCTTGGCAGTCCCATGTAAATACCTTTCCGGGTTTCAGCTTCACCCTTCAACAACTTTTATGCACTGCACAGGGCAGGCATCCGCTGCCCGCTTGTTGCATCCAATATCATCAAGTTCGGTCTTTTTCGGCTTTGATTTATCGCCGTTCATTACCCAGTTTTCGGGGCATATTGCCGCACAACTTCCGCAGCCTATGCACTTCTCAATGTCTTGTTCTATTTTAACAGCCATCAGGCATCGCCTCCTTATACATTTTCTTGCTCCCCTTAATAACCCTTTCGTGAAGACTTTTTCCGCCTGAATCAATGGTCACTATTGCCGGAAACATTGAAACCTCAAAAACCCATATTGCGTCCGCCATTCCGAATTCACGGAGTTTGTAAACCGCACGGACCTTTGTTATGTGTTGTGCAAGGAGCGCACCTGTTCCACCAATAGCGGAAAGGTATGGCACGCCTGTGTTCTGCATTCCGCCTTTCCCCATAAATGCGGCAATGCCGTGGCGTTTTGCAAGGGCTTTTGCATACATCCCAAAGCGGGCGCTTGTTGTCGGGCCCGCACTAAGCACGGAATATGACTTGCCCTTTCTGCGGACAACCGGACCGCAGTGGTAGATTAAAGATCCTTTGAGCAGGCGCTTCAGTTCTGCGGGAACACCGTCCCCCAGTAAAAATTTATGCGCGCGGTCGCGTGCGGTTATTATTGTGCCTGTCAATTCAACAGGCATGCCAACCTCAAGGCGCGAGGCTGTTTTTTTGTTTAGCGGAAGATCCATGCGAAACGCGTTACGCATACTTTGCCCCCTCCTTTTGCCAGAGCATGCCGCGCCTCCTCAATGCCCAGCAGGAGAATGAAACATCAACAAACATTGAGGCGGGATGGCGTGCAAGCACGGAAATATGCACGGCAAGAAGCGTGCTTTTTCCCCCTAAGCCGGAGGGGCCGATGCCGAGGGAGTTTGCCTTTTTCAGGATGCTGTTTTCAAGTTTGGCAAGTTCCCTGTTTTTGTTTTTTTCCCCGAGTTTACGGAGCAGGAGGCGCTTTGATTCCGCCGCGGCTTCGGCACGCGAGCCCGTAATTGCAATGCATAAAACCATCGGAGGGCACGCCCTGCCCTGCGCCTTTTGCACCGCATCAAGCGCACATTTTTCAACTCCCGTAAAATCACGCTCCGCACATAGTGATTCGTCGGGCAGGGAATAGCACTTCCCTATGTTCTCACTGCCTGCGCCTTTCATAAGCAGTTCAAAATACAGCGCATTTTTTCCCCATTGCGAGATGTGAATTTCGGGAATTCCTGCGCCTGTGCTGCCAAGCGGCCTGCCTGAAAGGCATTCCACAGCATTCGGGCGCAAAGGAACCTTGCGTTCGGCAAGTTTTGTTGCGGAAATTATCGCGCTTTTTATTTTCTGCGGGCTGTAGCCCTGCGGAGCGCGGACATAAAAAACAGGCGTGCCTGTGTCCTGGCAAAGCGGCACAGAATTGTGCTTTGCTATTTTTGTATTTTCAATAATCGCATCAAGCGCGCGGCGTGCGTTTGAATTTGGCATTTCAGATTTTCTTGCGCACACAAGCGCGGCATGCACATCGGAAGGGAGTTCCGTTGATGCAAGGCGATAGAGTTCAACAAGTGCGGGAATAAGGGTTAGGGATGCCACAGAATCACAATAGCATTTGGGGAAAAAGTAATTATAAGGTTAATGAAAAGGGGGGCGAAAAGCGAAGTGCGGAATGGGAATTCCGAAGGATTATTCCTCAATTCCGAGCGCTTCAATAATCTTCGGCTTGTCAAAGCCCACGATTACCTTTTTGCCTATCACGATTACGGGAACGCCTGACTGGCCGCTTTTCCGCATCATTTCCTGCAATTTTTCCCTGTCGGATGAAACATCAAAATGCGTGAATTCAATGTGTTTCGCCTTAAGGAAATCCTCAACCATTGTGCAGAAAGGGCAGGTAGGGGTTGAGTAAACTATCACATCCATATAATCACAACAAAAAATGGGTTGCAAATAAATAAAAAGAAGGGGGTTGGCGCAATTATGCGCCGCATGCCCCCGCGCCTGAAGACACCCCGTCAGCATAGCCGAAGCCAGATGATGGACCTTCAGAAGATAGTGTTGCAGCACAATCCTCTGGCGATTCGTTGAACGCCTCGCAGATTATGCTAAGCAAATTAGCTGGCGACCTTGCTCCCGCATTTGGAATTGAAACAGTAGTTCCATTCACAACAAGTGTCGGCGATCCGCCAACACCATAGAGTTCGTTCAGCGCCTTGTCGATGTTGAAGAGCGGGTAATTGCCACTCAGGTAGCTTGTTGTATCTGCAAGGTTTGCTGAAACACTGAACTCCGTGTCCGCTGCAGCAGTGCATATTGCAAGTGCCGCAGTGTCAATGCCTGCCTGTGCAAGGCAGGTTTCGGAGTCGCCTGCATCAAGGAAGCATTTAAGGTATGGTAGATAGAGTTCGTTCTGCCCCTTCTGGATGCAGTACTGGTTCAACTGCTCATTAACCTCTGTTGCGCCGTGCATTGCATAGTACACAAAGCGGATGTTGAAATTTATCTTATCTCCGAGCAATTCAGCAACAGGGATTATGCCCTTCTCTACCTGCGTGCCAAATGGGCAGTGGCTCATAACAAAGAGGTCAACTTCCGGCACTGCGGACTTCTGCACCTCAACTGTGTCCGTGCCTGCGTCAGGCTGTTCCGGCGTTTCTGTTCCGGGAAGCGGCTCATTCATGTTTAAAGGAGCGCCTGAAAGCAGGAATACGCCGTCCTTTGTTATGTAAGTCTCTATTGTTGCCGCGACTTCCCCTGCCTCAATTATGTCAATTTCCGCAACATAGAAAGAGCCGTCAGAGCTCTTTATCCTTGTATCTACTGAAATGCCGGGCCCAAAAAATACCTCGGCATTGTTGTTCAGGTACGTTTTCAGCTTTGCCGCAACCTCCCCCTGTGTCGGCATGCCTGCCGTGTTCTGCCCTGAATTCGTCACAAACCCGGTTGGCTGTGCGGGATTCAGCAGAAATGTGCCCGCAATTGCCCCCACAAGCAGCGCAATAATCGCTGTTACAAGCAGTATGCTAAGCGAAAATGTTTTTGCGCCCTCTGCATGTGCGGAGGATGCCTGTCCCGCAGTTTCACGAACTGTGGAAGATCCGTTTGTTTCCTCATCCATTGAAAAACCCCCTTTTGGTTTATTACACTAAATATATTATGCAACTCTTTTAAAGTATCTGTTTTTGTGAGCGGAAATTATTGCAAAATCTGTCAGGTGATGCATTAGAAAGATGGACCAAAAGGTTTATAAGGAAAATTAACGATTGTTGATATATGGCGATTACATGGTTATGAGGCTCCCTTGTGAACTGGTGGGGTGGTATTTGCTTCCCGCAATAAGAATGGAGCTTGTGAAGGAAATGGTCAAGGGCGGAATGCCGCGCAAGGATGTCGCAAAACAGTTGGGCCTTACCGAGGCGGCGGTATGCAATTATATTAAGGGAAAACGGGGCGCGAACATTGCGCTTGACGGCAAAGCAAAGGCGAAGATAAGGGCTATTGCCAAGAAGATTGCGGATAAGGAAAAGGGCGGCAAGGAAACGTTCATAGGGGAGACGTGCGCGCTGTGCATATCACTCCGCAAGGCAGGGGCGCTTTGCAAGATGCACAAGGAGCAGGGAGCGCCAAAGGACTGCAACGCATGTTAGGGGCTGAAATGGCGATGAAAAACGGAAAAATCTATATGGACAATGCCGCAACCACGCGCGTTGATGAACGCGTGATTGGGGCAATGGCGCCTTATTTCTCGGAAAGGTTCGGGAATGCCTCATCACTGCACGAATATGGCAGGGGCGCATCAGTGGCTGTTGAAGTGGCGAGGGAAAAGGTTGCGAAACTGCTTGGCGCAAAGGCGGAGGAAATTTACTTCACTTCGGGCGGGACCGAGGCTGACAATCTTGCATTAAAAGGCGCGGCATTTGCCGCACGCGGGAGGGGAAAGGGGAACCATATAATAACAAGCGCAATAGAGCATCCCGCGGTTCTGCAGGCATGTGAATTTTTGGGAAAGGATGGATTTGAGGTTACTTACGTGCCCGTGGACAGGGAAGGGGCGGTTAAGGCTGATGCAATTGGGGATGCAATAACAAAAAACACATCACTGGTTTCAGTTATGCACGCAAATAATGAGATAGGCACAATACAGCCTGTTTCGGAAATAGGAAAAATCTGCGGGGAAAGGGGCGTGCTGTTCCACAGTGATGCGGTGCAGACATTCGGGAAGATTGAAACAGATGTGAAAAAAATGAATGCGGATTTGGTTTCTTTAAGTGCGCATAAGATTTACGGGCCGAAGGGTGTTGGGGCGCTGTATGTTAGGGATGGTGTTGAGTTAAGCACGCTTATGCACGGCGGGGGGCATGAAAGGGGGCTGCGTGCAGGCACTGAAAACGTGCCCGGTATTGCGGGATTTGGAAAGGCGGCAGAGATTTGCGGAAAGGGAATGGTAAAGGAGGCAAAGCGTGTTTCGGGAATGAGGGATGCGCTTATTGATGGTGTGCTCTCGGAAATTAAGGATGTTGCGCTTAACGGCCACAGGAAACAGCGGCTGCCAGGGAATGCAAATTTTTCATTTTCACATATAGAGGGCGAGGCGCTTATTATGATGCTTGACGATAAGGGGGTTGCGGCTTCAACAGGGTCGGCATGCTCGTCAAAATCATTGAAGGCAAGCCATGTTTTGCTTGCGCTGGGAATGCGGGAGGTGCAGGCGCACGGCTCTTTGCGGCTTACTTTGGGGAGATTCAATACAAGGCAGGATGTTGATTATGTGCTTGGGGTTTTGCCCGGCGTTGTTAAGGGCCTGAGGAAAATAAGCCCGCTTGGGAAGTGAATGATTAGAGGTAACACGGAATACGGGAGTGATTGCATGTACGGCGAGAAGGTGATGAAGGAATTCAGGAACCCGAAAAATATGGGCGCAATTAAGGATGCTGACGGCATTGGCACAGTAGGAAATCCATCCTGCGGGGATTTGATGAAGGTTTACATAAAGGTCAAGGCAGGGAAGATTGCGGATATTAAGGTTGAGACTTACGGATGCGTGGCGGCAATTGCAACTTCCTCAGTTACAACGGAATTTGTAAAGGGCAAAACAATCGAGGAAGCGGAGAGGCTGACAAAGGATGCTGTTGCAAAGGAACTGGGGGGGCTTCCGCCCATAAAAATGCACTGTTCCGTGCTTGCGGTTGACGGACTTAAGGCAGCAATCGCGGATTACAGGAAGAGGCAGAACGAAAATAAGGCGCGAAAAGTAAAATCCTAAGTGCATCCTATTCGCTTTGAAAAAAAGCGAACTGCGGGGCAATTAGCCCGCCAAGATAATAAGGAAACCTAATAAAAGGGCGCGGCTTTCTTTGGTTTCTATGGCGCGGCGCATTGCGGCAAATCCTTATAAACTCAGGAAACACAATTGTTGTTCCAATAGGTTTGATAAGAAGATAATAGAAGGGGGGATTATATGGAAAGCAAAAAAAATGAAATTGCATCTATACGCAAAAGGGACGGCAGAATCGTGCCTTTTGACGGGGAAAAGATAGCCCATGCTATTTTCAAGTCCGCGCAGGCAGTGGGGGGAAGCGATAAGGCAACTGCGGAGGCGCTTGCGGGAAAGGTTTTTGAGGCACTTGGAAAGAGGTTCAAGGCGGATGAAATACCGAGTGTTGAGCAGATACAGGACCTTGTTGAAAAGGTGCTTATTGAGGAGGGGCATGCAAAAACAGCGAAGGCCTACATCATCTACAGGCAGCAGCACAAGAAAATCAGGGAAATAGAGAGCACGCTTATAGATGTTCAGAAAACAATTGATGAGTATCTGCAGCAGAGCGACTGGAGGGTTAATGAAAACAGCAATGAGGCGTATTCATTCAGCGGCCTGCTTCTGCACACCGCGGGAAAGGTCATTGCAAATTACGCGCTGACTGAAATTTATCCCCCCGATATTGCGGATGCGCACAAGAAGGGGTATATGCATGTGCATGACCTGAGCCACGGGTTTATCGGCTACTGCGCGGGCTGGAGTTTGGAAACACTGCTTGAGCGCGGGTTTGGGGGGGTCGCAAATAAGGTGGATGCAAAGCCGGCAAAGCACATGGATGTTGTTGTGCACCAGATGGTGAATTATATCGGGTGTTTGCAGATGGAGTTTGCTGGTGCGCAGGCGTTCAGCAGCGTGGACACTTTGCTTGCGCCGTTTGTAAAGGCTGACAATCTTAGCTATAAGCAGGTTAAGCAGGATATGCAGAAACTTATATTCTCATTGAATATACCCTCAAGGTGGGGCTGCCTCAGCGAGGACACAGAAATACTGGCTGAGGGAGGCTGGAGGAAGGGCACGGAACTTGAGCGCGGAGATGTAATTGCCACGTTCAACACAAAAACAGAGGAGATAGAATATCTGCCCGTTATAAAGATGACAAAGGACCATTACAAGGGCAGGATGAAAAGGCTGCGCAACAGGATTACCGACCAGCTTGTGACTCCGAATCATCGCATTCTCAGGAGAATACACAATTACAAAGAAGGCGTTTCAAAATCAAAATATGTATTTGAGGAGGCAGCGGAACTGAAAACAGGCATCCCGCTGATACCGCTTGGCGGTTTTTTTCGGGGCACTGAAAACGGCGCTGTTCTTAACCACGACACTGTGAATCTGCTTTCATGGATTGTTTCTGAGGGCACGCTGTGCGAGGGTGAAAGAATAGGCATACATCAATCCGCGGAAATGAATCCGCAGAACTGTGAAGATATACGGGGCACACTTACAAGGCTTGAAATCCCGTTTGACGAGGCGATGAAGGTTTCCGGTTACACAGGAAAAAGGAACTGTTTAAGGTTCAGAATTAACCGGCCTGAATCAAGGAACATCTGCACTGAGTTCTTTCCGAGATATGAGAAAAAAATTCCTGAGCAAATGAGAGATGCCCCTGCAGAAAGTATAAGGCTTTTCTTGGAAACGTATATGAAAGCAGATGGCTGGGCGCCTGAAAACAAAATTTACACAAAGAAAGGGGATGATGCGGATGTTTTTCAGGAACTGGCGGTAAAGGCGGGCTGGGGCAGCACCTGCTACAAAAACAGGAACGGTATTTTTGTTGTTAGGGTAATAAAGCACGATTATACACAAATAACAGCAATAGAGGATGTTGAGTATGACGGACTGGTTTGGTGCCCTACAACGGAAAACGGCACGGTTATAGCCAGGAGAAAGGGAAAGGTTTTCATAAGCGGGAACTCACAGTATCCTTTTTCGAATCTAACTTTCGACTGGGTTGTGCCTGATGACATGAAAGATAAGAAGGCGCTTGTTGGCGGGGTTAAGCAGGAATTCACTTACGGGGATTGCCAGAAGGAAATGGACACGGTAAACAAGGCGTTCCTTGAGATAATGAATGGGGGAGATGCGAACGGCAGGGTTTTCACATTCCCGATCCCGACATATAATATCACAAAGGACTTTGACTGGGACAGCGAGAATGCTGATTTGCTTTTCGAGGTTACGGCAAAATATGGATTGCCCTACTTCCAGAATTATGTCGGAAGTAATTTAGATCCGGGAAGCATACGGGCAATGTGCTGCAGGCTGAACATGGACACAAGCCAGCTTATGAACAGGCCGGGAAGCATGTGGGGGCCGGGCGACAGCACGGGAAGTATTGGTGTTGTCACAATAAACCTGAACAGGCTTGCATATGAGGCAAAGACAAAGGACGAGTTCATGGACAAGGTTGCGCACTACATGAACCTTGCACACCAGTCGCTTGAGATAAAGCGCGTAATAATAAACAAGAATTTGAAGAACGGGCTTATGCCCTACACAAAGGCATATCTCGGAACGTTCAGGAACCACTTTTCAACAATAGGGCTTGTCGGAATGAACGAGGCGTGCAAGAACATGCTTGGGGAGAGCATCAAAAGTGAGGCAGGGAAGCAGTTTGCAATAGAGACACTGCAGTTCATGCGTGAAAGGTGCCTGCAGTTCCAAAAGAACAGCGGAAACCTATATAATCTTGAGGCAACGCCAGCGGAATCCGCATCATTCAGGCTTGCGAAGCTTGACAAGGAGATGTACCCGGATATAATAACTGCAGGGACCGATGTGCCGTACCTCACAAACTCAACGCACTTGGGGGTTGGGGAGACGGATGATGCTGTTGAGGCAATAGAGCACCAGAACGACATTCAGCCGCTTTACACAGGGGGAACAATGTTCCACACATTTTTAGGGGAGAATGTTTCAAGCGGCGCTGCGTGTAAAAAACTTGTGCGAAGGATTGCGGAAAACACAAGGCTGCCATACTACAGCATAACCCCTACATTCAGTGTCTGTCCCGATCACGGGTATATTGCGGGGAAGCATTTTACCTGCCCCGCATGCAGTGACAACGCGGAAGGGGTGAAGGAAAATAATGCAGGCAGTGTGGAAACTGCGGAAATTGGCGGGCGGGCGGAGGAAGGCACGGCAGATGCCGCGGAAACCGGAGCCCCTGCAAACGGAGATGGCAATTTAGCCGAAGCAACTGAAACGAGGTGATAAAGATGACGGAATGCGGAAAGGAATGTGAAGTATACAGCAGGATTGTGGGCTATTTCAGGCCTGTGCAGAACTGGAACATAGGGAAGAAGGAGGAGTTCAGTGAGAGGTCTGAATATGTCGAGGAGAAATCCATGGCAAGCCGGTTCAGTAAAGAGAAGGGATGTTAGTGGTTAATACATATAAGTTCTTCACAATCACGACATGCACAAAGTGCCCTGAGATAAGGGAGTTCCTTAAGGGCGCGAACCTCAAGGGAGAGGAAATAAACGCAACTTCTGAGGAGGGGTTTGAGGAATCAAAGAAGCATAATGTTCTGGCCGCGCCCACGGTTATTTTCTTTGATGAGAATGGCGATGAAGTCGGGCGTGCCGGCACTATTGAGGAGATAAAAAAATGGATATAGCCGGGCTGCAGAAAACCACGCTTATTGATTATCCCGGCAAGGTTGCATGCACTGTTTTTGTTGCGGGCTGTAATTTCAGGTGCCCCTACTGCCATAATCCGGATCTGGTGCAGGCAGGCAGGGAAATCCCAAAGATGCCCCGGCAGGGGGAGTTCTTCAAATTCCTTGCGAAAAGGAAGAAGTGGCTTGACGGGGTTTGCATAACAGGCGGGGAGCCGACACTTAACGCGGAACTGCCTGAATTCATCGGGAAGATAAAGGCAGAGGGGTTTCTGGTTAAGCTGGATACAAACGGCACAAACCCAAAACTGTTGGGGGAACTTATTAAGGGCGGGCTTGTTGATTACGTTGCAATGGACATAAAGGCGCCGCTTGAGGGATATGACAAAGTTGTGGGGGTTAAGGTTGATACTGCCGCGATTAAGGAAAGCGCGGCAATGCTTATGCAAGGGGGCGTGGATTACGAATTCAGGACAACTGTTGTGCCGGAACTATTCGGGGAGAAAGAGGCGCGGGAGATTGCAAAGTGGCTTAAGGGGGCAAAGAAGTATTACCTGCAGACATTTAACCCGCAGGTTCCTCTGCTTGACAGGGAATTCATGAAAAAGAAGCCATACGAACAGGGAGGAATGGGGAAATTAAGGGAAATTATGGCGCCTGCCTTCGGAATTTGCGGGGTGCGGGAAGGTTAAGCCTGCGGGATACATATAAAAAAACATGCCAGTTTTTTTTAATGGGGTGAGCATATGGAAAAACCTAATATTGACTATGGGAAATGCAAGAATGACGGGACATGCATAAGGGTCTGCCCTATGGAGGTTTTCGCTAAGGAGGGCAAGAAGACCGTTGTTAAGCATCCCGAGAAGTGCATCCAGTGCAGGGCATGTGAAGTCAGCTGCCCGAATTCCGCGATTGAAGTTAAGTGATTTGCCGCAGGTGCAAACCGCACATAAGAACAGAAAAGCAAAACAAACAAGAGGTGTGACAATGGTTAAATTTGATGAGTTCGGGCCGGAGAAGATATTGGAGGTGCACGACCATAAATCGGGAATGCACGGGTTTGTTGTGATTGACAACACAGCACTTGGACCGGGAAAGGGCGGCATCAGGATGATGCCCAATGTTACTGTTGATGAGGTGTATAAGCTTGCGCGCACAATGACATGGAAATGTGCGATGGCGGAACTCCCTTTCGGCGGGGCGAAGTCGGGAATAATTGCGGATGCTAAAAAGCTGAGCGCGGAGCAGAAGGAGAGGATTGTTGCGAAGTTTGCCGAGGGGCTTAAACCTGTCTGCCCCGAACTTTATGTTTCAGCGCCCGATATGAACATAGCTGAGCATGAGATGGAAATATTTGCGAATGCCAACGGGGATAACAAGGCGTGCACAGGCAAGCCCGCGGCAATGGGAGGCCTGCCGCATGAATTGGGAAGCACGGGTTACGGCACATACCTTGCGGCAAAGGCAGGGGCGGAACATCTTGGGATGGATTTAAAGGGAGCAAAGGTTTCAATAGAGGGTTTCGGAAATGTCGGAACATTTGCAATGAAGTTCCTTGCGGAGGAGCAGGCGAACATAGTCGCTGTTTCTGATTCAAAGGGGCTTATCTATGACGAAAACGGATTTGATTATGAGAAGATGATGAAGGTTAAAGGGGAGACAGGGAGCGTGACAAATTACGGCACTGGAAAGGTTCTTGCGGGGAAGGATATTGTCGGGCTTGATGTGGATATCCTTATAACCGCGGCAATACCCGACCTAATTACAAGGGAGAATGTCGGGCAGGTCAAGGCAAGGCTTCTTTCCGAGGGGTCGAACATACCTATGGAGCTTGGGCTTGAGGAGGAACTGCACAAAAAGGGCGTGCTTATTATGCCTGATTTCATCGCGAATGCGGGCGGCGTAATTTCAAGCTATGTTGAATACATAGGCGGCACGGAACAGGAAATGTTCAGGATGGTCGAAGATAAGATAATAAAAAACAGCAAGGAGATGCTTGAACATTCAAAGGAAAGCGGAAAAAGTCCAAGAGAGAGCGCGATGGAGATTGCGCTTAAAAGAGTAAGGGAAGCAATGGAAAAGAGAGGGCAATGAGCCGCACAGCGGGCATTGAAAAAATACTGCGCGTAATGCGCGCGGAAGCGGGGAATAGTGCGGCAGTGGTTTCACTGCGCACCCCTTTTCAGGTGCTTGTCTCAACTGTGCTTAGCGCAAGGACAAGGGATGAAAATACTGCAAGGGCTTCCGCACAATTATTTTCAAAATTTGGCACGCCCTCGGCAATTGCGGGGGCAAGGCTGAGTGAAATTGGGCGGCTTATAAAGCCAAGCGGATTTTACAAAACAAAGGCGAGGAATATAAAAAAACTCGCACGCGAACTGCTGGAGCGGTTTGATGGGGAAGTTCCGCAGGGCATTGAGGCCCTCATAACGCTTCCCGGAGTGGGAAGGAAAACCGCAAACTGCGTTTTGGTTTACGCCTTTGGGAAGCCGGCAATCCCCGTTGATGTGCATGTGCACAGGATTTCAAACAGGCTCGGCCTTGTGGAAACGCGGGCGCCGGAGGAAACCGAGATTGCACTTATGAAAGCCGTGCCAAAGAGGCACTGGATTGAAATAAATAATCTGATGGTTAAATTCGGGCAGAGGGTTTGCAGGCCTGTTGCGCCCCATTGTGCGCAGTGCGGGTTGATGAAGGATTGCAACTATGGCAAATTAAATGTGCCTTCAGCCCATGCCTGAAACAAGTTCACGCAGTGCCTTTTCGGGATGTTTAGATTTTACGACTGCGGAGGCGACAAACACGCCAGCAGCGCCGAGTTCAATGCTTTTTGAAACATCCTCCCGCGCGTTTATTCCTGCGCCCGCAATTACGGGGATTTTTGCGATTTTGGAAACAGCGTCAATCGCGGAGGTTATTATTTCGGGCTTTGCCGTTGAAACTGAAAGTGTGCCGCCTATTAATTCAGGGGGCTCAATTGCGATAAGGTCGGGCTTGAATTTTGCAAGCACTGCCGCGCGTTTGGGGGTTTCGGCGCATAACATTATTTTAAGGCCTGCTTCACGTGCGCGGTTAACACACCGTTCAACAAATTCATTGTCCTGCTTGTCCTCCGCGTGGTTTGTTATTGTGCCTGCGGCACCGGCATTCTTTATTGCCTCGGGCATGTTTTTCCCGGTGTTTGAGCCGAAATTAACAGGGTCAATATGCTGGGCGAAAATTTCAATGCCGACTGCGGATGCCACAGCATGTAAATCAACCGCCTGAACAACAGGGATTATTTTATGCCCTGTTTCATGCGAAACCTTTTCCGCGATTTTTGCGAGTTCAATAGCACGCTTTCCCGTTGCCTGTTCATAAGTCTTGAAATTCAGGAAGAACACGGGTTTCATAAAACCATAAAAGGAGCAACAAATTAAAAGCGTTCTGCTTGGGAAATTGAGGTGTTTGGGGCATTTTGTAACTGCGGCAAATTACGGAAACGCATAAAATATAAAGCAATATAAAGCAATCGCAGGCTTAATTTCTAAAAGAGAGCATGTTTCCGACAAGGCCGCTTTTAGATGAGACTATTTCACATGTCAGGCAGCACTACCCCGCCCCTGATATCCAGGTAATAAAGGACGCATATGCATTTGCAAATGAAATTTATGTCGGAGGGAAAACCCCCGCGGGGAGGCAGTTCATAATGCACCCGCTTGGCACGGCAAAAATTGTTGCAGAAATGGGGGGGGATGAAAAGGCGGTTGCCGCGGCAATGCTCCATAATGCATGGGCCACTGAAGTGCATGACGCCGGTGGAATGACATTAACAACCAAAAAAAATGTGGAGGAACGGTTCGGCAGCGAGATTACGGCATTGATTGACAATGTCCTGAAGGAGAGTGCGCTGGAGGAGAAATACGCAAAAAAGCTTTCAAACACACTGGTGGCAAAACTAATCATGGCTTCAATGAAGGACAGGCGCGGATTTCTTATAAAACTTGCCGCAAGGCTGGACATGCTGAGGGAGGCGGGAGATTGGGGAGAAGAAGAAAGGGCGCAAATAGCGGACAAATCCCTTCAGGTTTTTGCGCCGATTTCAAACAGGCTTGGCATTTACCAGATAAAGGATGAGTTTGAGGACCTTGGCTTTAAGTACAGTCAGCCTGAAGAGTACAATAAACTTGCGGGCATGATGGAGGAAGTGGTTTCAAGAAGCGAAAGGCACCTTCTGGAGGCGGAGGATATGCTTCAAAAAAAGCTTTCAACCGCGGGAATATCCGCGGAAATAACCCATAGGGAAAAAGCAGTGTACAGCGTTTACATGAAAATGAAGCGCAAGAACTGCAAATTCAGCGAAATATACGATCTGCTGGGGATAAGGATTATAACAAAAAGCGTAAAGGACTGCTACGTTGTTTTGGGGCTGGTGCATGCGCAATGGGAGCATATTAAGGAGGAGTTTAACGATTACATAGCAAAACCCAAACAGAACAACTACCAGTCAATACAGACAACTATAATCGGCCCTGTGGAAACACCTATAGAAATCCAGATACGGACAGGAGAGATGCACAGGCTGGCGGAACTTGGCTTTGCCGCGGACTGGAAATACGGAAGCATTGTCGGGGAGGACAGGTATGAGAAAAGGCTGTACTGGCTTAAGCAGCTTTTTGACTGGGAAAGGCAGGCGAAAAACCCAAGTTACGGCGGGTTTGAAATAAATTACAAGGGGGACATAATTGTGGCGCTTACCCCCGAGGGGCTGCCTGTTGAATTGCCTTCCGGCGCAACAGTCCTTGATTTTGCATATGCAATACACAGCGGGCTTGGCAGCAGGTGCAGGGGCGCCAGGGTAAATGAGGAAATGGTTTCACTTAAACATGCGCTGAAGAACCTTGACATTGTTGAAATAATTGCCTCTAAAAACCATCAGGCAAACAGTGGCTGGCTGGGCATAGCCAAAACCGCAAAGGCAAGGAAAAAAATAAGGGCGGCACTTAAAATCAAGCCCGGAACTGCGGGAGAAACAAGTATCGGCGGGAAAGTCACAATAGACGATGGGAATTACAAGGTAAGGCTTGCAAGATGCTGCAACCCCGTGCCAGGGGATGAGATTGCGGGGTATACGTCCACGAACAGGAAAATATCTGTGCACAGGAAAACATGCAAAGAAATTGAAAAGGCAAACGGCAGGCTATGCCATGTTGAGATTGAATGGGGCAGCGGCACGGAAACCGATTACTCTGCAAATTTGTGCGTAGAAGCGAAGGAGGGTTTTGCCGTTGTGTCGGAACTGCTCTCGGTTTTTTCAAAACAGAAGGTGCAGGTAATTTCCGGCGGGCTTCAGAGCGCAAACAATAATATTGCGAAGTATCTTTTTAACATAAAAATAAATAACATGGATGAGCTGAATAAAATAGTTTCAATGGTTGGGAAAATAAGAGGCATCAGGAAAGTCTGGAGGGAATAACTATTCCGCCCTGAGCGCATCAACAGGGTCCATTTTCGAGGCGGCATATGCGGGATAAAATCCCGCGAAAACGCCTATAAACAGGGCAAAGAAAAAAGCCTGCAGAATCAGCGCAGGGCTTACCAGTGTTGTGAGCCCTGCAACATCCTGTATAAGGCCTGCACCTATAATTCCAAAAATAATTCCCAGTATTCCGCCGAAAATTCCTATAAGCGCGGATTCATAAAGTATCATTTTCATTATGTCGTTATTTGTCCAGCCCACCGCTTTCAGCGAGCCTATTTCCTGAAAGCGCTCAACAACACTCATCAGCATTGTGTTGAGGATGCCTACGCCGGCAACAATTGCCGCGATTGCCGCAACCGCCCCGACAAGGAGGCGGAGGCTGCCAAGCACATCCCCGATCTGACTTGAGAAATCACTCGCCGAGCGCGCCATCAGGTCATCCCCGTATTTGAAATTAATTATTTTTGCTATTTTCTGGTCGTCTTCGGGGGTGCGGAGTGAGAGGCTGTATTGTGTCACTTTTCCGTTTGCAAAGCCGACCAAATCGCGGAGGTCATCAATCGGCATTATCATTACGGTGTTAAGGATTGACGAGCCTGTTTCATACGTCCCCATTATTTTGAATGCCTTGCCGTTTATCTTAATCCTGTTCCCGACAAATTTGTCATTGTCCTCGGCATACTGCTTGGAGATAAGGACTGCCTTTGTGTCGCCTGCCTTGAGCTCCCTGCCGCTTACAATCTCTCCCGAAAAGCCCGCGGCGCCTTTCATTTTTTGCCCTTCAAGACCGATGCCAATAAGCCTTGTTGGTACGCCGGTCAGGCTGCCTGATTTCCCGTCAACTGAATTTGCAAGCGCAACTATTGTCGGCACCGCCGATTCAACGCCGGGAATTGCCTCAAGCTTTGATCCATAGGATATGTCAATTTCGGAAAAAATGCCGATCTGCCCCTCCTCAAATATTGTGACGCCCTGCATGTTTGAGAATGCGTTTTCAACTTCCCCCACCATGCCGTCCACAACCGATACCATGGTTATTATTGCGGCAACGCCTATGACTATTCCGAGAAGGGAGAGCACCGCGCGGCTCTTATTTCTGAAGATATTCAAAACAGCGACCTTTATCATGGAATCACGGCAGGATTATTTTTTCACGCGGCTCTTAGACCTGATTGAATCTATTTTTCCGTCCTTTAAATGGTATTGCCTGGTTGCATAGCGCAGCAAATCCTCATCATGCGTTACAATCACAAAAGTTTTGTTTTCCTCCTTATTGAGCCTGCGCATCTCGCGGACAATCTTGTCGCCTGTTGCGGAATCAAGATTGCCTGTCGGCTCGTCCGCAAATATTATTTCAGGGTTGTTTATAAGCGAGCGCGCTATTGATACGCGCTGGCGCTCACCCCCTGAAAGTTCTGTCGGCTTATGGAACATGCGCTCGCCAAGACCCATCTGGCGCAGCAGGGCCTTTGCCTTTTCCGCAACCTCCTCGGGCTGGCGGTTTGTCGGTTCTGTAGGGATGATTACGTTTTCAAGCGCGTTAAGTGTGGGGATTAAATTAAATGCCTGAAAAACAAAGCCTATTTTCTCGCGCCTTATCATTGCAAGGTGCCAGTCCTCAAGCACTGATATGTTCCTGCCGCCAATATGGACCGAGCCGGACGTGGGATGGTCCAGTGCGCCGAGAATGTGCATAAGCGTGCTTTTCCCCGAACCGCTGGGTCCGACAATAATCACGAAGTCCCCCTTATTTATTTTCAAAGAAACCCCCCTGAGTGCGTGCACAGTGGTTGTGCCCATTTTGTACTGCTTGGTTATGTTTTTGGCTTCTATCATTTTATCTCCCCCCTCTTATCGCATGCACAGGGTCAAGGCGCGAGGCGCGTATTGCGGGATAAACTCCTGCAATCAACCCTATAAGGAATGCAAAGCCGAAAGCCTGAAAAACCAATGGCATTGTTATTGCATAACTGAGGCCGAATGCCTGCTCAAGGAAAACATCCGCAAGGAAACCCAGGACAAGGCCGAAAACCCCGCCAAGCATGCCGAGGAACATTGATTCATAAAGGATCATGCGCATTATGTCCAGATTTGTCCAGCCCACTGCCTTCAGTGCACCTATTTCCTTTGTGCGCTCCATTATGCTCATCAGGATTGTGTTTATTATGCCAATACCCCCCACTATTGCGGAAATTCCCGCAATGAAGAACACAAGCAGCCTGAAGTTGCCAAGTACATCCCCCATCTGGTCTGAGAAGTCTGAAGACGTGTACGCCTCAAGGTCATCCCTGAACCTGAAGTTTATTTCCTGTGTAACGCGCTTATCCATGGAAGGGTCGGTAAGGCTCATGTAGAAATCGTTCACCTTATCGTCAGGAAATCCCGAAAGGTCGCGTGCGTCCTCTATGCTCATCACAACCATGCTGCCAAGCAAATCCGAGCCTGCACGGTAAATTCCCTTTACCTTGAATTTTTTCCCGTCAATCTTAAATGTGCTGCCGGGGAATTTGCTATATTCGTCCGCAATCTGATTGCCAAGGACAACGTATCCGGTGTCGCCCGGGCGCAGGAATGCTCCCTGCTCTATTTCCCCGACCCATGGATTGCCGCCCATTAAGATGTATTTTCTGACATCAAGGCCGTATATTGCGGTGCTCATCATGTTTGAGACTGAGCCGCCCTCCAGCGAGGATGGGACAATCCATATCTCAGGCATTACATATTTGACACCCTGCACTGATTTCAGTTTTGATTCGTATGAGGCGTCAACCTTTGAGAGGGTCTGGTCAAGGGCGTCCTTTTCCATCACATAAACGCCCTGAAACTGACCTATGACATCATTTATTTCACCATAAATTCCGTCAACAATTGAGACAAGGACAATTATTGAGGCAACGCCTATGATTATGCCAAGCAATGCAAGGCCTGTGCGGCTCTTCCTCCTGAAAAGGTTTAGAAAAGATAACTTAATCATAAATATTCATTGGGCTGGGGGCTATGCCTTACGCATTGCGAGCTGCCTGAAGACCATCTTTATTATGAAGTAGAGGAGCACGAGAATAATTACTATCAGGATAAGCAGGCCTATCGGCGATTCTGCAGGGCGGGGGTGTATGTAAAGATCTATACTGGTCTGGATTTTCTGTTCCTCGTTGAGCTCATCACGATAGGTTATGAGTATAGGGACATTGCGCTCGCCAAGTTCTGCGGTCGGGCTGACAACAAGCGTGAAAAGGCCCGAGCCTGAATCATCATCATCAATGTTCCCGACATAGCTTTCAAGTATGCCCTCTATCCCGGCATCAGGAGATAGCGCAACGCGTGTTGCCTTTGCCGTTTCCTTGCCTATATTGTCAAGCTGCACCGACAGGGTGAGCGTGTCCGCCTGCATTATGCGCTTGTCATCCCCGCGGTTCTCTATTGAGAAGTCAATTCCCGAAATTATAAGGTCGGGCCTGCCAAACAAATCAAAGGAAAAGGACTGTTTTGCGGAGGAACTGCAGTCAAGGCAGTTTGCGTCTATTTCAAAGACATATGTCTTGGGCGCGCCCTTGTCGGAAGCCTTAAGGGAGTAACTAACCGGCTTTGATTCATACGGCCCGATGTCGCCGAGATCTACGATTGTGTCGGAAAGTGAAATAAAGGGATCTAGGGTGCTGTTTGTTTGGGGCCTCAGGTTAACACTTACGTTCCTTGCCTCGCCGGAGCAGTTGTTTGTCACTTTCGCCATTATTCTGAACATCTCATTTAAGTGGGGGGCATATGTGTCAAGTTTAACATCCCCGACATCAAGGCTGTAGCATTCCGTAACCAGGAGATCTGCGTCGTAGCTGTGTTCCACGGCATCATTGCCGTTTTTATATTTCAGGTTCACTGAGAACTTGTATGTTCCGGGATACGCATTCTCCCTTACCTTGAAGCGGAATACCGCGTTTTTCAGGGAACCGGGATGTATTGTGCCAAGACCCTCCTCAACATGAATTGACTCAAAATAATTCTCATTAAGGGAAAGTGTGGCAATAACCTCCTTTGCAGGGACGTTGCCGGATGTGCTCTCAATCTGCACATTGAAATTTACCGTATCTCCCGCATAAACAGTTGCAGGATTCTGTGAAAATGTATTAGCCTTAAGGAGCGTATTGTACGACTGTGCACCGGCTGTGCCTGCAATAAGCAGAAGGAGCATTGCAATTGAAAACAAAAATCTAAACTTATTGCCTTGCATTACAATATAAAAAAGCGCAATTAATTTAAATACGGCACTATGAATGCGTGATGAAAGGTATAAATATTAGTTCAGTTCATAGTTATTCGTGATTAAATGAAGCGTGTTGCCACAGGCGTTAAGGGGCTTGATGATTTAATAGAGGGCGGCCTTCCCGAGGGCAGGTCTGTTCTGCTTTCAGGGGCGTGCGGAACAGGAAAAACGATACTTTCAATGCAGTACATATACCACGGCGCGAAGCAGTATTCCGAACCCGGGGTTTATGTGACACTTGATGAAAGGCCTGATTTGATACGGCAGGATGTGCTCAGGTTCGGCTGGGATTTAAGGAAGCTTGAGGATGAGAACCTAATGCAGATTGTTGACGGGAGCATTGCAAAACTTGGGCTGCCTAGTGACGAGGAATTTTCAATGCCTGCAACAGGATTTGACCTTGATAAATTGCTGCTTGAGATAATGCGTGTTTCGAAGAGAATAGGGGCAAAGAGGGTCGTTATTGACAGCATTCCTGCGCTGGGATTTAATTTTGAGAACGACAATGATGTGCGGAAGGCGATACTGAAGCTTAGTTATATGCTGATGCGCACGGGGGTTACTTCAATACTCACTTCGGAGGTGCAGGAGGGCGAAAACAAGTTCGGCAAGTATGGAGTAGAGGAGTATGTTGTTGACGGAGTCATAGTTCTGCACTATGTGGGAATTGGCGCGCAGAGCAACAGGACTTTACACATAAGGAAGATGCGGGCAACAAACCATTCCGAGGATCTGCACCCGATAAAAATAACAAACAAGGGAATGGTTGTGCACAAAATAGAGGAAGATTATAAGGACACTTAAGTTAAGCGAAAATTAGAGTTTCCTGTTTATAAGGTAGTCCGCGAATTCCTTTAATTTTGCCTTTGATTCACTTTCATCAATAACGGGATTGAGGCGGTTCCATGCATCTGAAACAAGGTCTGCCGCTGTTTTGCGCGCGTAATCAGCGGAGCCCTGCGTTTTGATAATTTTAATTGCCCCTTTTATTTCATCCTTTGTGTTTTGCCTTGAGTTCAATATTTCAAGCAGGCGCGCACTTTCGGCTTTCGGGGCATGCGCAAGGGCGTGTATTGCAAGGAGGCTGCGCTTTCCCTCCGCAATATCCTCCCCTGTTTCCTTGCCCCACCCCTTTGAGGGGAAGAGGTTAAGGATGTCATCCTGTATCTGGAAGCCCGTGCCTATTGTTGCCGCAAAATCGCCCAGCGCCTGCACTTTCTTCCCGTCCGCGCCTGCGAGAATTGCGCCGAGCTTTGCCGCAAAGCTTGCAAGCGTGCCTGTCTTATAATGGCACATTTGCAGGTACTGCTTCTCACTTATCTCGCCGCCCTTCCCATTGTGCCAGTATATGTCCATTGCCTGACCGAATGAGAGGCGGAGCATTTCCTCGGAATAAACGTCATAGATTTTTACACGCATTTTGTCGCCGAGGTTTTTTGTGTTGCGGTAGAGCAATACTGTCGGGAGGAAGTAAAGGAGGTTTGCGTCGTTTATTGCGAGGTCCGCCCCATATATTTTATGGGTACATGGCTTTCCGCGCCTTAATTCCGCGCAGTCCTCCACATCATCAACCATAATTGTTCCGTTGTGAACAAGTTCCGGGAGAACTGCGAATTCCTCAATGGATTTTGGGTCGCCGCCTGCCGCGCCGCAGGAAAGGAACATAAGTGCCGGCCTCCACCTCTTTCCGCCCCTTGAAAGGAAATCCCAAATGGGTTCGGCTACAGCGGCGTTTGCGGTTTTTTCATCAGCGTGAAATTTTGCAGGGCCGAGCGCAAAGTCCAGCCAGTCCTTGCCTATTTTTTTCGGGAAGAATTTCTCTATCTGCACATCAACAAGCCCGGCGATATCCTTCAGGCATGGCTCAACAGCCATGCTACCGCCTCCTTTTGCGCATAAGGAAGAATATTATCACTCCCGCAAGTACCGCGGCTATAAGCAGGAGGAGCACTATCACAACAGCGCCTACCCCTAAAATAACCATGCCCTGATCCATCTGCCCGCCGCCAAAAATAGCGGAAAGGTCAATTACGGGAATCTGCGGCAGCGGGAACTGCATTGTGAATGACGCACCGTCAACCTGCGCGGAATCGTCAAGCACTATCGGGGGGGCTGTGAACTTATTTATTGTGTCCGCCTGCATCATTGCGTCCGCCTCTTCTTTTGTAAGCTGTTCAGTAAGGGAGTAATTAATTGTGATTGTTTCGCCGGGGTTTATGTCCTGCCCTGAAAATTTTATTATCGGGTCCTCGCGGAGCACTGAAAATTCCTCTCCCGATGAGAGCAGGGCTGCGCGCATTGCAAACTCCTTGGGAACAACCTCAATTACATGCAGGCGCACGGCACTGCTTTCATTGTTTGTTACGCTTATGCGCACCCTTGCCTGGAAATAGGGCTGTGCATCCTGCGCCTGGCTGCTTACCTCAATAATTTCCAGCTTCCTTGTTACAAGGCTATTCTTAACAAGTTCCGCGGACTGCTGTGCAAGGTCCGCGCGAAGCCCGGTGCCCTGCAGAAGCGGCAGAATCTGGCTCTCGGTGAAAATATATGCCTTTGAGCCCGTGTTCCTTGTTGTGAAAAGTGCCTCTGCCTTCACATAGGTTGAGGATGCTATTTCCGCAAGTTCCTGTGCGCGTTCATAATCAAGGCCTTTTTCAAATGATGTCTGTGCTGCCGAGAGGTTTGCATCCGCCCACGAAATCAATTCGCTGAAATAGGGAGTAAGGACCATTTCCTTGTTGAATGCCTTTTCCTTTTCCGCGGCGGAACTTTGTGCAGCCTCTGCCGAGGAAATTGCTTCAGATGCCGAGGTGCGAACGAGATGCATGTTCTTGAGGGTTATGGAAATGTGCGGCGTTTCCGCGGAATTTCCGGCCTTGTCAGCCACTGTTGCTTTGAGGGAGTATCTGCCATTTGGGGAGTTTGCCGTGTTCCAGTCATAGGAGTATTTGCCGCCATTCTGCTGGCTGAGCTTTGTTATTTCAGTCCAGCTGCCTTCAGTTCCATAGTAAAATGTGACGCTTTCAATGCCGGAGCTGAAACCGCCGCCATCTGAAGCCTGCGCGGAAAGGGCAAGCATGCCGGAAAAATAGCCCCCCTCAGCGGGCGCCGTGAGGGTTATTTCTGGGGGCACGGTGTCATAAGGGAATGTAATGCTCTCATTACAGGGGTCAAACTGGGAGTCTTTTGACTCTAATGAAATAACAATATTGCCCTGTTTGGTTAGCGAGAGGTCGTAGCTCCTGCTAAGGGAGGTTATTCCCGTTTCTCCGCTTGCGAGCGCTGTTTCATTGCCGTCGGGGAGTAAGAGCGAAAGGCTTGCAAAATTAAGCGCCCCTTCAGAGGACAAGTCAAGATTCAATGTGTTTGCTTCGCGGTCCCAGTTATATGAGAGATTGACATTTGCACTGCAGTATTTTGTTGTTGAAAGGAAACGCTCCTTGCATACATTACCCTGCGTGCCTGTGTTGTCGACTGCGGCAAGTATGTAATGGTATGTTTTACCCTCCTCCAGTTCAGTGTCAACGTAAGTTGTGCCTGTGTGGAGCGGCTCTATAAGGGCAACTGTTGAATCGCGGACGTCCACTATTATGAGGCGGCTTCTGAATATTTTGTAGCCTGCAACTCCGGAAAGCTCGTCAATTGCGGGGTCCCATGTCAGGGTTAGCTCGCCCTTCGCGGTGGCCTCTATGGCAAGGTTGGTTATGATGCCCGGCTTTGTCGTGTCTATCTGGGTTTTGAAATGCGCGGCATTGCCCCACTCCCCGCCTTCCTTTGCGCGGAGGTGGAAATGCCATGTGCCCTCCATCTTGTCGGAGGATTCGTATTCCAGTTCTGTTATGTTTTCTGAACTTTCGTCAGGCACGGTGTCAGGCTCGTGGTCTAGCAGGAAATAGTACTTTGCCGCGCCATCCCCTACCGCATTCCATTCGAATTTCATTTTTCCCGTGTGATACCATTTATCCTGCTCAGGGTGTGTTGAAGAAGTAATAGAGGGCGTTGCAAGTGCAATGCAGAAGGAGGGCAGAAGAAGGATTGCCAGAATCAAAAATATACATGTGCGCGCGTTCATTTGAACCCCTAAATAGTGGGGGCGGAAACTAATTTAAAGAGTTAGCCGTGCGGGCGTTAAAGCAGTTCTTTCAGGCGCGCGGTTACGCGTTCCTTTCCGAGCGCAATTATTAAAGTCCCTATGCGCGGGCCGCGTTCCTTTGCAAGGAGTGTAAGGTAAAGCAGTTTGAAAAGGTCGCGCGGCTGTGCGTTGTTCTGCTTTGCGCTTTCAAATACAATCTGCTGGATTTCATCCGCGGTTTTTGCCTTTGGGAGCAAAGAAAGCAGAGACTCAATTACAGGCCTTAATTCTCTTGCCGGTTCAAGCGCCTCTTTTGGAACGGCTTTCGCAAAGGAAACCTTAAATTCATCGGGGGCGTAATTTTCAACCCATGTTTTTGCGGAAATTAGTTTTTGTTTCAGCGCCCGCAGTTCTTCCGCAGAAGGGTTTTTTCCGAGGTGGCCTGTCTGTGCAAGTATTTCGGTTATTTTTCCCAGATCTTTTTCAGGATCCATTAATTGCGAGAGGAATGCCGCAAATGAATACGGGACCTGCACGGGCATTTTTTTGCCGGGCGTCCCGATGCGCGAGTTAATGTATGCGCGCTTTAACTGCTTTGCTATTTTTTCGTTTTCCGCCTTTTCTTTGCCGTAATAAATGCGCTCCGCACGCTCATATCTTTCATTCAGGAGGATAAATGAATTGTCATGCAGGCTGAAGTCTACTGCCTTCTGCGGGCGGTACGAGAAATTAAGGTAGCGGAACATTTCCGGCTGTGCCACGGTAAGCCATTCGCTGAGCGTGAATACATTTCCCACAGAGCCCGCCATTTTTCTTCCCCCCAGCAGGAGAAATTCCGTCGGGAACTGCAGCGGCGGGTTTGTTTTGAAAACTTCCCTGCAAAGGGCCCTGCCAACATCTACACTCCCGCCCTTTGAAAAGTGATCCTTTCCCCCGGATTCAAACGCAACATCGTGCAGCGCCCAGTGCGCAACCCAGTGCACGCGCCAGTGGAGTTTTGCTTTTCCGTTTAGCGGGGAAATTTTGGACTTATTCCAGCAGGAACAGGAGTAACTGACTTCCTTTCCATCCCATGAAGTTGCGGGCACAAGAATTCCGCACTTTTCGCAAATAACCTGCACGGGAACAAATGTTTCGGGCTTGTCCGCGCCCGCGACTTTGTTCCACACCAGCACAATCGCCTTTGCATTGTCCAGCGAGAACTTAATCAGTTCGTTGAATTTTCCGCGTTTGTAGGTTTCGTAGGCGGAGATTATGTTTATTTCGCCGAGCCCGAAATTCGGGAGCGCTTCCCGCACTTCCGAAACAAAATAATCCGCCCAGCTTTTACTGCCCTTAACAGGAGATGGGGCGAGATAATATGGCTTTCCGAGGAATTCGTGCTCCCTTTCCTTCGTCACTGGAATTCCCGCGGGAATTTTATCTATTGGATCGAAATCATCCAAAATGAAATTCTGCCTCACCTTTGCGCCCTTTTCTTTCAGCGCGAGATAAACCGCATTGGGGGTGAATAGTTCCGCGCGTGCGTTCCCCAAATGCATATAGCCGCTCGGGCTCCACATCCCCTCGCAGACATATTCCCTGCGCTTCTTTTTCAGCATTTCCTCGGCTACATTGTCGGCCCAGAATGTGCTTTCGGATTCCTTGTCAGGGGCATGGGACTTGCCCTTTGCAATTGCCTTTTCAGCCACTTCGCCCTTTGCCGCGGCTTTCGCCTTTTGCCTTGCCATAATAATTCACTTAATATAACGGGAGTGGGGAAATAGTTAAATTTAATGCTGTGCGGTTTTGCTTTGCCCGAGGCGGCCGCGGGAGGGGCCTTTTCCAATATGCACTATACAGCCCGCAAGAATGAGAAGCGCACCACCCACTATTAGGTTCCGGGTCAGCGCCTCGCCGAGGAGCAGTACGGCAAGCGCGATTGCGGAAACCGCAAGAACAACCATTTCAATTGCCGAATAATGGTCGGCATGGATTTTTTCAAGCGCGAATGTTGTGAAGAGGTACGCGAGACCTGTTGAGATTGCCCCGATGCCTATAAGCCATGGCAGGGCGGGAAACCAGTCGCCTGCGCCCTGCAGTAACGGAAAGGGGAGCAGGAATATGCTTGCAAACAGCATTATCCAGAAGATTGTGCTCACTGTGTGCGAGCGGTCTTCAAGGCGCATGAGGACTATTAGCAGGGCGAATGCCACAGCCGCAAGAAGGGCGAGTGCATTGCCGAACATCTGTTCAGGGGCGAGGGGGTTTATTATTGCAAGACCTGCGAAGGCAACTATGAATGCAATGCCCTCCTGGCGGGTTATTTTTTCCTTCAAAATGAAAAAGGCAAGCACAGCGGAGAACATGACCCACAGGGAGTGGATAAGGACTGTGTTTGACACGCCTGTGTGGAGGAATGCCGTGTTGTAAATTGCCTGCTCAGCCGCGAGAAGAAAGCCGATTCCCGCAAAGGCGATAAGGTCACGGGGCGTTTGTTTCAGGAAATGCGGGTCGATGCGCGGAACAACGATTGCGAGCAGAAGAAGCCCGATGAAAACGCGGAAGAAGGATATTGTCATAATTGGGACATTGCCGCCTATGAATTTCACGAAAATTCCAACTGTGCTGAAGCATATTGCGGCAAGCACTGCGTAAAGATAGGGCTTCATGTGCAATAGCAAGGGGCAAAGTTGTATTTATTAGTTTCAGTTTTGCGAAAAGCAGTCCGCGTGAATAGCAGTGCCATCAAGCGCAAAGCGTGAAATGAAGTGCCGTGCTGCCGAGCGCGGCGAGAAGGGGAGTTGTCCGCACACGAACTAGTGCTGCCGAGCCAGCAGGCGAGGCGCACGGATCGTGCACGGATCCCTCCGTGCATGGGAAGAGCGGGATTTGGACCCGCGACACCATGGTTTCTGATTCACCCTTATTTTGAAACTTCAGCCATGTGCTCTCCCAGACTGAGCAAAAGGTAAAACAATAAACTCAAACTATTGCTTTATTACCTTCCCACTGGGAGATACCCCAATATTTGATTAAAAGAAAGTCTTTTAAGCAATAGTTAATTTCAATTTTCTCATTTTCTTAGCACTGTCAAACCCAACAAACCCATAAAACCTTGAGAGATTGTCTTTTCCCCTGACCTTTAATCGTATCCCTTGGACAACCGCCCCGCATTTCCGCTTATTCTTTCTGGAAAGTAAAAAAGGCACAGTGGATTTAATGCCAAAATAATTGAGAAGCCCGCGCCGCATCTGATTCAAGAAAAAGGTGCCACTATCTGTCAAATCCACGGATTTGTGCAATTCAACCGCTATGGATTTGCCAGCCACATCGATGCCTGCTTCACAATCAAAATATCTCCTCACAAAGGAAGCGAAGAGCTTTTTATCATTTAAAATCCAGGTGGGAATCGAATATTTTTTCATGACTTTATTGCCGCACGGAACGCCAATCAAAAACAGGCTCTTTGCCAAAGGCCTGTAATTTACGCCGTAATTTTTAGTGTTGTACTGATTAGTAGTGCAGTCCCGTATTTTTCCTTTCAATCCGAATAATTCGGCGATAGTTTTTTCAAACCTGTTTAACTCACAACGGGAATTTGAACAATAATCAAAACGCCATTTTGGATCGCCCTGAAGATGGCCGTCTGCCATTAAATCCGCAACTAATCCTGCGAGTTTTTGCGAGGGAACCAAAGGCAGCCAATGGTTTATTCTATTATCAAATTTCAACTTATTATTTCGCGGATATGTTTTGAGAAGGCTTGTAAAATCAACTAGTGCGTCCATACATAATAAATTCAGGGTTTAATATAAAGCCCTTTTCAAGCACACCTCATTTCCCATGCGGTTTTGCCTTAAGTGATTTCC
>JBDRDO010000060.1:0-2103 GCA_043820655.1 Candidatus Iainarchaeum sp.
TCTGCGAGGCGGCGCCGACAATGCGCTCAATAATGTCCTTGCTTCGGAAATCCGAGGCGTTTAATTCAAAAACATCCCAGCCCTGTGATTTGGCAATTAAATATGCAAGAGTTGTTTTTCCCGTGCCTGTCTGCCCGAACAACAGAAGCGGAGTTTGCTTGTTTCCCGCGGACCATTCCTGCGCCCAGCGCCGTGCCTGCTCAACAGCCTGCGGATTGCCCACAAACTGCTCCAATGAGGCAGGATAGAACTTTTCCGTCCATAATTGTGTTTCTTCGGGCATCACATATAGTTAAAAACAAAAACCGATTTAAAGTGGTTGGGGATGCGATATGCCAAAAGTAACAGGTAGATTCAGGTCACTTGAACTTGCGACAAAAAAAACATTTTTGAAAGAAAAGAAAGAAGGCAGCCTTGCCCTCAAGATAAACGACAGGGAAATTAAAATACCGTTTATGGATGGCCACAAGGCGCTTCAGGGAGTATTTGAAAAAGACGGGCGGATATTCACCCTTCGCATTGGCAGTGAGGTCAGCAAAGAGGGCATATTTTTATACGAACGAATAGGCGGAAAAGAAGTGCGCGTGGAGGATGCGGAATTCACAATGGACCTAATGCACAGGCAAACGCCTCCTGCATTTGAAAGGAATGGTCTTGCAACACATGTTCACGATATTGTGGAACCACACTATGCCGCAACAATATGGGGTTCAAAAAGAGAGGGAAACCAAAAGGCAATAATTGCAAAAATCTCTACGAAAGTTGAAAGCACCGCAAACTTCCTTGCAAAGCGAGGGTGGGACGAGATACGCAGGTACGCGGGATACCGGATATTCACAAGGAAATTAAAAGGCAACTCTTCACAAAACCTATATAACCGCCACAATATAAAAGTGAATATAGGAGGCAGGGAGAGAATAATCCGAATACCAATGGCAGATAGTTAAAGGTGAATGAAATGCTGATAGGAATAGTGGGTAAAGCCAACACCGGAAAATCGACTTTCTTTTCAGCGGCAACGCTGATTGACGCGGAGATAGGGAACAGACCTTTTGTTACTGTGAAGCCGAATCAGGGCACTTCATATGTGAAAACCAAGTGCGTGCATTCCGAGAAGAATTTGCAGTGCCAGCCCGTTAACAGCAAGTGCGAGCAGGGCTGGAGGCTGGTGCCCATAACCCTGCTTGATGTTGCGGGGTTGGTGCCAGATGCACATACAGGAAAAGGTTTGGGAAACCAATTCCTTTCGGATTTGATGCAGGCAAAGGCATTGGTGCATGTTGTTGATGCAAGCGGGAAAACCGATGCCGAAGGGAATCCTACAGAGGGGCATGACCCTGCGGAGGATATTGAATTTCTTGAAAAAGAAATTGCATGGTGGATAAAGGGAATTCTGGACAAGAACTGGGGCAAGGTCAGCAAGCGCGCCTCCCTTGATGCAAAGGGGCCTGCCGCCGCGCTTGGGGAGCAATTGTCGGGATTGGGGATTACTGAAGAGGATGCCGTTGCCGTGCTTAAAAGCGCGGGGCTTCCGGCAAAGCCGGACCAGTGGGGCGAGGATGAGATGCTGAAGTTCAGTTCCGCGGTGAGGGCGAGGTCAAAGCCGATATTGATTGTTGCAAACAAAATAGATATGCCTGGCGCGAGGGATAATTATGAAAAACTAAAGGAGAAATATCCCGACAGGATTATTATTCCCGCGTGCAGCGAGGCGGAACTTGCACTGAGGAAGGCGGAAAAGGCAGGGGTCATTAAATATGTGCCGGGGGAAAAGGAATTCGGGATTGTTGATGAAAATGCTCTGGATGAGAAGCAGAAAAAGGCGCTGAAGTTTGTCCAGGAAAATGTGTTGAATGTTTATGGCTCGACAGGAGTACAGGAGGCAATAAACAAAACCGCATTTGAACTGCTGAATCTGATTGTTGTTTACCCTGTGCAGGACGCGAATAAATGGTGCTCGGGAAAGGGGAATGTCCTGCCTGACGCGTATCTTTTGCCGCGCGGCTCCAATGCATATGGATTGGCAATTGCAATCCACACCGACTTCGGGCCGAGGTTTGTTGCGGCAGTGGACTGCAAAACAGGAAAGAAACTTGGGAAGGA
>JBDRDO010000061.1:0-5480 GCA_043820655.1 Candidatus Iainarchaeum sp.
TGAGCAGCTTTATTCCGAACCGCTTTTGAAAATCACCGATAAAATTATTACGGGCGAATCAAAGCCATTCTCATTTGAATTGGGCATAACTGAAAACGGAAATTACGTGCTTGAACTGCTTGTTGAGGGTTCTGATGCGGGATATGAAAAAAGGCGTTTTGAATTTTCAATTTCAGGGGGTGTTGAACGGCAGAGCGATTGCACCGCAACTGCCGCTGAAGGGGGCGCGGTTTTAAGTGAAGGGGTTTGCGTAACGCGCTACCTCTGCGAGAATTGCGAAAACGCCTCGGAATGCAAGTGGGCGTGGAATGAAAAACAGCCCGAACTTTCATTTGAACTTTCAGGCCCTGATTATGCTGTTGCGGAAACCGAGGCAAACGAATGGGGCTGTGGCGATAAGCCGCCCGAGCCTCCCGAACCCCCCGAGCCGCCGCCGAACGGCACGGATGGCTGGACCTGCAAGGGTGCTGTTCCCGATGCTGGAATTTTAAAGATGGTTGATGACTATGCCGCCCGGAATAAAGTCCCGATTGATCTTGCAAGGGCTGTTGCATGCACGGAGAATGATTTCAAACACGGCACAACACTGAACGATTCAGGCGCGGTCGGAATTATGCAAATTGTTGTGCCGAGCAAAAAAAAGGCTGCTGCAGGTCAGGAGTGCATAAACTCTGGAATAATCGGAGGTGAGCAGGACTTATATAATTTAGAGGACAATATCGCCTGCGGAACTTGGTATTTAAGGCTGACATATGACCGGCATCATGCAAAATATTGTTGCCTGCCTGCAGGCACACCCTGTTTTACCGGGTGGGAAGCCGCACTGCGTGCCTACAATGGGGCTTATTGTATGGTGGGTTCGGGCAGTTCGGTCTACGTAACCACTGTTTTGAGCCATTGCCCCAGTAAAGAAGCGTGCGGCATTTTTGAGGCAGAAACATGAAACTCGGCATTCTCCTTAGCAGCGGCAAGGATTCCCTTTATGCCGCGTACCTTGCAAAGAAGGAGGGGCATAGCCTTGCATGCGCAATCACAATTATCCCGAAGCGCACCGACTCCTATATGTTCCATTCCCCGAACCTTTCGCTTGTGCCCTTGATTGCCGAGTCCATGGGTGTGCCGCTGATTTCCATGGAAACAAAGGGCGAGAAGGAAAAAGAACTCGCGGATTTGAAAAGGGCAATAGCGCTTGCAAAGCGCATGCACGGAATTGAGGGCATTGTTTCCGGCGCTGTAAGGAGTATTTACCAAAAGAAAAGGGTTGATGCAATCTGCAAAGAACTGAACCTTGAATCAATCGCGCCATTGTGGCACGTGAATGAGGAAAAATACCTGCGTGAACTGCTCAAAAATAAGTTTGAGGTTATTATTGTTGCAATCGCCGCGCAGGGGCTGGATGAAAAATGGCTTGGAAGGGAAATAAATGCCGATGCAGTTGCCGAATTAAAGCAGCTGCACGAAAAGCACGGCATTTCGATTGTAGGGGAAGGTGGGGAGTTTGAAACCCTTGTGCTCAACTGCCCGCTTTTCAAAAAAAGAATTGAAATAATTCGCAGTGAAAAGAAAATTGAAAACGAAAACACGGGCGTGCTGATTATTGAGGATGCGCACCTTGCATGATTCTGTGCAATGCTAACTATGCCTTTTGTTTTTATTCTTCCTTATGAATTTAACTATCCCGTTACGTGAAAGCAGGATGTTTTTTGTGCCAAGCTCCTGTATTACGGATGCGGCATTTGCACAGCCCCACTCTATTGCATCGGGGATTTTCCTGCCATATGCAAGCGCGGAAATGAATGCGCAGTTGAACGAGTCCCCCGCGCCCGTAGTGTCAAGCACCTTAACCTTAAACGGCCTGCCTGTGTAAATTTTCTTCCCGTCAAATGCGTGCACCTTCCCCCTGCCCGCGGTTATGACAACAATTCCCCTGCAGAACTTCCTTATCTTCTCAAGGTTTTTAATTGTGCCCTTCCCCTTCGCAAGAAGCGCGGCCTCCTCCTCATTGACAATCAAAACATCGACATTCTTTAACACAGGTGCAAGCCTCTTAAGCCCCAGCGCAATCTCTACTTTTCCGGGATTCCATGCAACCTTAACATCATTCTTTGCCGCGAATGAAACCGCCTTCCTCACAAGCGTTGGCTTATTGTGCAGTGATGAAATGTAAAACCACTCGGCGTCCGCAATTTTCCCCCATTTAATTTTCCTGTCATCCCCCAGATGTGCGGTAGCCCCTTTGTAGGTTAAAATTATCCTGTCCCCAAACCCTGTCAAAATTGCCGAGTATGCAGTTCCGTATTTTTTGGAGCGTATAATGAATTTGCGTGACACGCCCTCAGCCTTCAGCTCCTGCATAATGGCATTTCCCGAATCGTCCTGCCCTATTTCCGCAACAAGCGCGGTCTTCATCCCAAATCGTGAGAAGCCGACAGCGCAGTTTGTTCCCCCTCCGCCGGTGAAAACCTCCATGTTTTCAATCTCAATCTTCTTGCCGGGGGTTAGCATAACCTCTCCCCTAAACATCCGCGGATGTATGTGTATGAATACATCCTCTGCGGCATTTCCTATGCAGACAACATCAAGCATTTTTCAGTCCCCCTTCTCCCGCATCTCCCTTACTTTTTTCGCGGAACCTTTCGCACCAAACGCGCGGAAGTGTTCCTTTGCCGCCTCGTAAGCGCGCGATTCAATCTCGCGCTCGGTTTCCTCCCCGATTCCATAAATCCTGTCGAAGAACTCCTTATAAGCGTTTTTGGAATACGTTCCAAAGACCGCATCCCCTTCAAGCCCCTTCTCCCTTGCCTCACTGCCGTATTTCTCAAGCACCCAGTTCTTTATGTCATTGAACAATTCCTGTTCGCGCTCTTTGAAAACATCCCACATTAAGTTCTGCCAGTACGTGCCGACATTTCCCTTTATTATGTACTGCCGAGGGAACTTTTCCGCAATAATTTCAAGTGGCGTTCCCGTAATTCCGTGCTGAACAACACTAACCCCTAGCCCATTCTCCTCAAGCGCCTTCCCCACGGCAATTGTCTGTGGAATGTCAACACTCAGCTGCGGCACAAGGTTTCCCCCCGCGTCATACGCATTCCCGTGCGCGGAGCCATTTGCAATCGCAAGCCCGTGCGGCTTAACATCGTTGGCGTGCAGTTCCGTGATGAAATGCACCGCCTCCTCGGGTGTTGTTAAAACCCTGCCGTGCTCATCCTTTTTTCCTATCTCCCCGACCTCAACTTCCAAACCGAAATCAAAAGCCCCTATTTTGCTTTGCAGGTGCCTGACCAAATCCGTTGTGACCTCGACATTCCGCGCAAGCTCCTCCCTTACATCTGCGCCCTCCTCATTGAAAAGGAACGAGGCATCCATTGCAAATGATGTGTAACCCGCGTTTACCTGCGCGGTTATAAGTTCCTTTGTCCCCGCAATCTCCTCAGGCGTGCCTTTCTTAACAGTGGTATGGTCTGCGTGCAGTGCCCAGACATCAAACCCCGCTTTCTCCGCCGCCTCAGTAGTGCGCTTTGCATAATCCGCAGGTTTCAATCCGGTGTACCCCCCATTCAAATCACTCTCGCTTTTCGCAAGCTCCATCATTACCGCGGCATCACACTCCTTTGCCGCCCTGAATATTCCCTCGCAGACCCCTATTGTTGCGCGTGTATTGCATGCCATTATTATTGTTTCCGTGCCGTGCAGTGCCCTGAATAAATGCGCGCCCGGCATCGGCCTGAAATTAGTGTCAGCCATTTTTTTTGCCCCCAATAAGTTCCTCCGCAAGTTCTATTTCTTTCTTTCCCCCTATGTAAAGCGGCACCCTTTGCGCAAGTGCCTGCGGTTTTATGCTTAAAATATCCTGCTTCCCGTTGCTTCCCGCCCCGCCGCACTGCGAAATAATAAATGACATCGGGTTTGCCTCAAACAGCAGTCTCAGTTTTCCCTCGGGCGAACCTGCAGTTGCAGGGTAACAAAAAACCCCGCCGTAATTCAAAATCTGATTGAAGTCAGCGGCAAACGAGCCCGAAAACCTAAGCTTGTATTTCCGCTTCTCAAGTTCCCCGATAAACTTTGCGTGCGCAGGCAGCCACTCCGTGCGCAGCCCGCCTGGAGAATAAATCATCCCGTCAGGCATTTCCATATTTTCCTTGCGCAGTATAAACTTGCCATTTGCATTGAGCGCAAATTCATGCACCCCGTTTTTTGCGGCGTATGTAAGCGTTGTCAGCGGGCCGTAAAGCACAAAGCACGCGGCATCCATCAGCCCGCCCTTTTCCATCACATCCCCCTCATCAAATATTCCGACAATCGTTCCGACAGATAAATTTGTGTCAACACAGCTGCTCCCGTCAAGCGGATCCAGAGTGACGCCGAACTCGCCCTCCGCCTTTTCAATTTCAGTGATTTCGCCCTGCTCCTCGGACGCAACGTTCTTCACAATCCCGCACTCCCTGAATGCATTTGTAAAAATCTCATCCGCATGCTTGTCAAGTTCAAGCTGCTGCTCCCCATAGACATTTTGCGTATCTGAAAGCGCGTTGTGCGTCAAAAATGCCTGCTGCACTTCCTTTGATTTTTCGGCAACAAGCATAAGAAGGTCTGATATGTCTCGGTCAACGCCCTGCTTTTTGAGGTGTTCCTTAAAATTCATGCCCATGTAATTGCCCCGCAGAACTATTGGGAAACAAAAATGTTTTTAATTGGAATCAAACCCACTTTTATCGGGTCTGCCTATGAAAACCGAAGCTTTGTACATGCGTGACTGCTATCTGAAGGAAACAGAAGCAACCGTGCTTGACGCGGGCGAAAACTGGTTTGTGCCCGACAAAACAGTATTTTACCCCGAGGGCGGGGGCCAGCCGAGCGATACAGGCACTGCACGCTGGTGCGGGGATGGCACTGCAGGAGGCACGGGTGCCGCCAGAACCACGCGCATAACAAAAGCAAAAAAGGAGGGCGGCATAATTAGGCATTTTGTTGACGGGGAAGTTCCCGCAAAGGGAGCAACGGTTTCCCTTTCTCTTGATTGGGAGCCGCGCTACGCTTACATGCGCTATCATACTGCGCAGCATCTCCTAAGCGCAATTGTGCTTGACAAATACGGCGCTGAAACAGCGGGAAACCAGATACGCCTTGAAAGCGCAAGGATTGACTTTAAGCCGCTTGAGATAGGGGAGAGTGAACTGCAGGAAGTATTCAATGAATTCAACATGTGGGTTGAAAAGGCAGCTCCTGTAACCCTCTCAATACACAGCCGCGAGGATGTTATTGCAAGTGTTGATGAAAGGCGCAGGCGCCTGTTTGCGCGCGTGCCCGAATTTGTAAAGGAAATTCGTGTTGTCGGGATTGAGGGAATTGACAAATGCCCCTGCGCGGGAACGCATGTTTCAAATGCGCGCGAACTGGGCAAAATCAAATTAAACAGCACAGCAAACAAGGGCAAGGAAACCCTGCGGGTTGATTTCTCCCTATCCGCGCCTGAAAAC
>JBDRDO010000062.1:0-13811 GCA_043820655.1 Candidatus Iainarchaeum sp.
GCACTGTTGAGGAAGCCGCCCAATTCGTGGAGGAACTTTTGCTTGCCCTGCACTCCCCCACTAAACTCTCCGAACTCGGCGTAAAGGAAAGCGATATGGATGCAATTGTGCAGGATGCGATGCGCCCGAATATGAAAACAAATCCGCGTTCCGTTAGTAAAAAAGAACTGAAAGAGCTCCTGCGCGCGATGCTCTAGCTTTTGCCCGCACTTAGTGCTTCCGCAACAACATAATGCGAACCGCAGACAAGAATCAAATCATCCTTTCCCGCAATTCTTTTTGCCTTTTTCACAGCAGCCTTTACACTGAGTGCGGTTTCATATTTTCCCTTTGCCCATTTCGCCTGCCCTAGAAACCGTGTTATTTTTCTTGTGTCCAGCGCCCTCGGGCTTTTTGCAGGCACAATAAATGCATAATCAAACCTCAATGCATTTAGCATGCCTTTGTAATCCTTGTCCTTCAGGCAGCCAAACACCAGAATTAATTTGTTGTATTTGAAATCATTTAGTGCCTGCGCAACCGCCTTGCACCCCGCAGAATTGTGGGCAACATCGGCAATAACAAACGGTTTCTTTTGCAGAGTTTGCATCCGCCCCTGCACACGAACTTCCGCAAGCCCCTTCCTAATTGCCTTTTCATTTATTTTTATGCCCTCTTTTTCCAATGCGCGCACTGCAGAAACCGCAAGCGCGGCATTCCTTTTCTGGTGCGCCCCCATTATGCCAAGATTGCGCGCAGAAATTCCGCGCGTGATAATTAATTTTGATTTTTTCTCCCGTGCGATTTTTGAAATTTCCTCAAACCCCGCATTATCCTTCGCAACAACCGTACTTGAACCCTGTTTTATTATCCCCGCCTTCTCCCCCGCAATTCTTTTCACGGTTTTCCCCAGGGTTTCCGTGTGCTCAAGGGAAATGTCCGTGAAAACGTTTACTGCCCCGCGGCAGATATTTGTTGCATCCAGCCTGCCGCCAAGCCCCGCCTCCATCACGGCAACATCAACCCTTTTCCGCATGAAATATAAAATCGCAAGCACAGTGAGATACTCAAACTGCGTGGGCTTTTTGTGCATTGCGCCCGCGGCAATGTGAAGTTCCGAAAGCAGTGCCGCGAATTCGCCTTTTCCTATTTTTCTGCCGTTTATTTTTATCCTTTCCCTGAATTCAAGCAGGTGCGGGGATGTGTAAAGCCCGATCATGTATTTCTGCCCGAGAATCTGTGCAATCATCGCACCTGTGCTTCCCTTTCCGTTTGTGCCCGCAACATGCACAACTGTAAACGCCGATGAATAAGCCCCTGCGCGTGCTGCAAGCTCCCTCACAGAATTAAGCCCGAACCCCTTGTGCGGGTTTTCAAGTTTATTAAGAAACCTTACTGCCGCGGCATAATTCATGCAATCCGCCCCTGCCTATAACTCCGCTTCCCCTTTCTTTTCCTTTATGAGCCTTATCAAATCCTTTCCTTTGCTCAGCGCATCAAGCTCATCCTCCTTAACCACAGGCACGCCATACGCCTGCCCCTGCCTGAACTCCTTCGCAACAACAACCCCCTCATGCCCGAACGCGCCCTTCGCCTTCCCCAGTTGTTCCGCCCTGTGCAGGACATCCCTCCTGTTTTTCCCTCTGCCTATCAAAAGTTCCTCCCCGGGCTTTGAATATGCATGGAAAGGCGCATGCCTGAATTCCGCAAGGTCAATCCCCAGATTCTGTATCTTCCGCATCACCTCATCCTTCATCTCTATGTCAAATTCCGCCTCCCCCGCGGGCGTGAACAAATCAACCTTTCTTATGAGCTTCTCATGCAGTTCATCCTCCAGCCTTTTTGCTGTGCCCAGTGAGGCCCCAAAGCCCTTTTCATATCTGTGTATGCTTTCCGCAGTTGAATCAACCCTGTTTGCAAGCTCATCCAGCGTAAGCCCAAGCGCCTTTCTCTTCCCGTGCAGCCTTTCCGCATCAAGTGCAACAACCTCCCGTCCCTTAAAGCACCTCACGCCAGGCATCTTCTCATCAAGCGCATTCTTCAGCGTGCCGACAGTAACCACAGGCAGGCCATACCGCTCATAAACAGTCCCGTCCTTAAGCGTGAATGCCTTTGCCTTTATCCCCACAATAATCGCATTTACCCCCAATACGCGCCCCACTTTCACAAGCTCGGCGGCCTGCCCCTGCCTTATTGCATCAATATTCCCGTATGCCTTCACCGCAAGCGTTGCCTGCGCACCGCGCGCTATGATGTCAAAACAAGAATTTGTGTGCGTGAAAAGGATTATCCCGAAGCCACGCTCCTTAAGCGCCTGCGCAATTTTCCCAAGCAGCAGTTCCCTTTCCATTCAGAAAACCCCGGCAACAAATGCCAGCAGTGCGATTCCCATTGCGTATTTGCTGTACTTCTGCGCCTCCCCTGTTTTTCCCCTCACAAGGCGGTCAAATGAATAGTAAAACGCAACGCTTGCAAGCGCCATGAATATGAGGTAAAAAATCCCCTGCAGCATCCCCATTGCCCAGACAAAAAAACCGATTGCAATTGCCGTGCCGTAAAGCAAAAACACGATATACCTCACAATCTTCTCGGGCAGCATCATCGGCAGTGTCCTCTTCCTGCCAATATCCCCCCCTATGTCCTGCATGTCCTTTATTATTTCCCTTGCGCCGTTCGCAAGCAGTGCCGCAAACGCAAGGTAAATAACAACACTATAATTTCCCGCAATTGCCGCACCATAAATTAATGTAATTGCCGTGCCCCCAGCAACAACCCAGTTCCCTATGTACTTATGCCCCTGCATCTTTGCGGAATAGGCATACAGCAGTGCGGAATAAAACAGCGCAATAATGAACGCATCCGTATTTATGAAATATGAAACCGCAATTCCAATTGCGAACAGCGCGATTGCGAAATTCCTTGCCCCTTTTGCGCTCGCCCTTCCCGCGGGAATCGGCTTCTTCGGGTTTAACTTTTTGTCAACTTCCGCATCATAAAAATCATTTATCGCCTGCCCCGCACCGCAGATTACAAACGCGGAAAACATCCCAAGCAAAAGCGCAAAAGGAAATGCAATCCCCCTGATTGCAACGCTAAGCCCTATGAAAACAGCGGCAGCTGCCATAACACAATTGAATGGCCGCATCAGCTCCGAATAAGCCCGTGCATCCAGCATGTACTATATATGAAATAATAAGTTATTTAAATAACCCGCACCCTGCGCCTATTGATTCAGCAGTCAACGGAGAACGTGTCTTCGGCATACCTGCCGTCCTCAAGTATAACCGCAACAGAAACGCTTGACGCGCCTCCCACGGAAATCACGGAGGCATCTACTGCAAGGTTAATCAGTTCAGTTGAGTCCTTCTTAAGGCTGAATTTCTTATTGAAGGTTTCCTCATTGGAGGTTCCGGAAGTTGCGGCCTTAATTGTTAGTTTGCCGTCATATGCAAAGTCGCCCTTTCCCTCAAGCGTAACAGTCCTTATTATGACCTCCCCGCCGTTGCACATTGTGGAAATCTTATTTATTTCAAAATCATCAATCATTTTAAGCGTTATCTCAGGTTCGGGTTCCGGCTCCGGTTCAGGTGGGGCGGTTGTGGTTGTTGTATTTGTTGTATTCGTTGTGCCTGTTCCGCTACCCGTGCTTGTGCCTGTTGCTGCTGTTGTGCTCCCCGAACTTCCAGTTCCTGCAATTGGGGCCATTGCCCCGCCGGAAACTACCGCAGTTCCCGCAGGCGTAGGTGCAACATCGGTTCCCGCAGGCTGCAATACAAAAAGCCATATTGCCGCGCCCGCAACAATCAAAAGCAGAAACCCGACAAGCGCTATAATAATGAATGCCGCAATCCCTACCACAATCCAGGCCATCCTGTCCATACTATCCTAGTGAGCGGTTGTGTTTAAATAATTTTCCACGCCTCCCCCTCATCCCCCCGCAGTGTAAAAATATAAAACCCTTGCAACCTATGTTATACTGTTGATAAAATGCCCTTTGATTTTGACATTCCCCCAATCCTTGCAACACTGCGCGCGAAAAAGCCACTTGTGCACCACATAACAAACTGGGTCACAATTTATGACTGCGCCAATGCAACACGTGCAATAGGTGCCTTGCCTGTAATGGCACACGCCCCCGAGGAAGTTGAGCAAATGTCAGGCATAAGCTCCGCGCTTGTCCTTAACATAGGCACCCTTACCCCCGCGCTTGTTGATGCAATGCTTCTTGCGGGAAAATCCGCAAACGCAAAGAAAATCCCGATTGTCCTTGATGCCGTGGGTGCAGGGGCAACAGACCTCAGGACAAAAAAGGCGCTTGAACTTATTGAAAAACTTGAAATAGGAATCATAAAGGGCAATGCCGGGGAAATTGCAATTCTTGCAGGCGCTTCTGCAGAGGTAAAGGGCGTTGAGTCAATGGGGGTTGAAGGAGATATAAAGGAAATTGCACAGAAACTCTCGGAAACTACGGGCGCTGTTGTTGTTGCAACAGGTGCGGAAGATTTTGTTGTTGATGCAAAGGCAAATCTTACGTACACAATCCGCAACGGCCATGAAAGAATGGGTTCAGTTGTGGGAACAGGCTGTGTTTCCGCCTCAATCATAGGTTCATTTGCCGCTGTTGAGCCAAACCTTGCCCACGCAGCTGCCGCAGCACTGTGTTGCTTTGGCATTGCCGGTGAGCTTGCCTCACTCAATGAACATGCACGCGGTCCCGGCACATATCTCCACACATTGATTGATGAACTTTCGCTCCTTGACGCCGCGAAAATTAAAGAAATGCAAAAAGTGGAGTGAATGCAAAATGCTGCCCTTTGATTTTTATTTCATCACAGACAGCAAACTGTCAAGGCAGGATAATGTTGCTGATGTGCGCTCTGCGCTTTCCGCAGGTGCGAAAATAATTCAGTATCGTGTCAAGGGCACACTCGGAAAAAAGGTGCTTGCCGAGGCACAGGAAATAAAACAATTATGTGATGAAACCAACGCAATGCTCATAATAAACGACAGCATTGAATTGTGCCTTGCTGTTAATGCCTCCGGCGTGCACCTTGGGCAGGATGACCTGCCGCTTGCCGTTGCGCGCAAACTCCTGCCTGATAAAGTAATCGGAATTACCGTGCACAATATACCGGAGGCCGAAACCGCGGAAAAGGAGGGTGCGGATTATCTGGGGGTTTCCCCGATATTTTCAACCTCCACAAAGGATGATGCAGGCACACCCTGCGGCATCGCGCTTTTGCAGGAACTTAAACAAGTTACATCCCTGCCCCTTGTTGCAATCGGCGGCATAACTCCTGAAAATATTGGTGAAGTTCTGGAATCAGGGGCGTACGGTGTTGCGGCAATCTCCGCCACTGTTGCAACTAATAATGTTGAATCCGCAGTGCGGCAGTTCCGCGAAAAAATCACGGGGATGAGAAAATGACACAGCTGCAGGATGCAATAAGCAAAAAGATTACTCCCGAAATGCTTGCTGTTGCAAAGGTCGAGCACATGGAGCCTGAGAAATTGCGCAGGGCAGTTGCGCTGGGCACAATCGTAATTCCCGCAAGTGCAGGGCACGCAAATGTCGTACCCATAGGAATAGGATCCGGCCTCCTCACAAAGGTAAACGCGAATTTGGGCACGTCTCCTCCCTCTGCAAGCCTTTCCGCGGAGCTTGAAAAGCTTGATGCCGCAATTTCAGTGGGCGCGGACACTGTTATGGACCTGAGCACAGGCGGGGACATTGATGCTGTAAGGCGCGCGGTAATAAAAAAATCCCGGGTTCCTGTGGGAACAGTTCCCGTTTACCAGGCGATTGTTGAAAAGCACGGCATAGACAATGTTTCTTCAGATGATTTCCTTAATGCAATTCAAAAGCACATAAATGACGGGGTTGATTTTATTACAGTTCATTCTGGCGTAACCCGTGCGGTACTGCCGCACCTTCCCGAACGCACAGCGGGCGTTGTCAGCCGCGGCGGCACATTCCTTGTCCGCTGGATGAAACAGAACAACGCGGAAAACCCGCTGTATGAAAATTTTGATTCCGTACTTGAAATGGCAAGGGAGCATGATGTTACGCTTTCACTTGGCGACGGATTGCGGCCCGGCTGCATTGCGGATGCAACCGACAGTGCGCAGCTTACTGAATTGAAAACACTTGGCAATCTTGTTTTGCGCTCCCGCGAAGCAGGGGTGCAGGTTATTGTGGAAGGCCCGGGCCACGTGCCTTTGCATGAGATTAAGAAAAATATTGACCTCCAAAAGCAGCACTGCCACGGCGCCCCGTTTTATGTTCTTGGCCCGCTTGTAACTGACATTGCCCCCGGCTATGACCACATAACCTCCGCAATAGGAGGGGCTCTTGCCGCATATTACGGCGCATCCTTTCTCTGTTGTGTCACGCCAGCGGAGCATCTGCGCCTGCCGGATGTTGATGATTTGAAAGAGGGGGTAATTTCATCAAAAATTGCCGCGCACGCCGCGGATGTTGCCCGCGGAATTCCGCATGCAGCTGCCCTTGACCTTGCAATGGCCCGCGCACGCAAGAAACTTGACTGGGCGGAAATGGAAAAACTTTCAATTGACGGCGAAAAATTCAGGAGATACCGTGCGGCCTCGGGCGCGAAAGGGGATGAATGCACAATGTGCGGCGATTTCTGCGTTATGAAGGTGCTGAAGGATGACGAGTAAGCAGGCCCTTTCCGAGCATGAACTGATTGCGCGCATTTCCCGTCCGCCCCGCGATAAAAATGTTATTGTCGGGATAGGGGATGACTGTGCCGTCCTGCGCTGGAAGAAAAACAAGCACCTTTTGCTTTCAACGGATGCAATGGTTGAGGGCGACCATTTCACCCGTACTTGGTTCACGCCGAAACAAGTTGGAATGAAGGCGGTTGAGTCAAATGTAAGTGACATCGCCGCAATGGGCGGAACCGCAAGGCACATTCTCATTTCACTTGCAATGCCTAAAGACACTTCCCTTGATTTCATTGACGGCCTTTACTCGGGCATCTATTCCTCCGCAGGCAAATACAATGTTGATGTGATTGGCGGAAACATAACAAACGCAAAACAGATTTCCATTACAATTACTGTTTTAGGGGAGGTCAAGCCCGCGGAACTCTGCCTTCGCTCATCCGCAAAGCCGGGTGATTTGATAATGGTCAGCGGTCCGCTCGGAAAGGGCGCGGCAGGGCTGAACCTGTTCCGAAAGAAAATAAAGGGGCATGACATTGCGAGGCACGCCTATCTTGAGCCGCTGGCTCAACTCACAAAGGCAAGGCATGCGGCAAAATACGTAAACGCAATGGAGGACATCAGCGACGGCCTCGCATCCGAGGTGCGGAACATCTGCACAGCAAGCCGCGTGGGGGCTGTGATTTATGTGGAGAAGGTTCCCCTTGCAACCTCAACAATAAAGGCGGCAAAGGCGGCACGGAATACTGCGCTTGATTACGCGCTTTACGGGGGGGAAGATTTCGAGCTTGTTTATACTGTGCCCAAAAAAAACATCCGCAAAGTAAAGGGAATAATAGTTGGAAAAATAACGCATGAAAGGAAAATAATGCTTGAGGAAAATGGCAAAAAAACAGAATTAACAAAATTCGGTTACGACCATCTGAAATAAAGTTAACTTTTGCGTTTTTGCTTTAGGCTTTTTTGGCCTTCCTTTTAAGCCTCAGCCTTTCACCCTTGCACTTCCTGCACCTTGCCGGTTTTTTTCCCGGAGTAGACCTGTTCTTTGCATTGCATTTCATGCAAATCCAGATATTGGCGAAATTCCTGTTCTCTGCAGCCTTTGATTTAGCCATTTTAACGCCTTTCCTTAATCCTTATTCCAATATTCCCCCAATAGATTTATAAAAGAATTATTCCGCCAAGTGCCTTATTCAAACAGTTCCTTCTTCAGGATTATTTTGTTTGTAATCCCATAATTGTGCTTCTCCAGTGCGCCCTTTGCCTCAAGCCTCTTAACCGCGCGATGCACCTGTACCTTGCCCAGCCCTGTTTCCTTTACAATTTTTGACTGCGTTGACTCATAATTCGAGTTCTTAAGCACCTCAACAACCGCCTTCTCATCCGGCAGAAGGAGATTATCTGCGGTCTCCTTCTTTACGCGCTTAACTTCCCTCTCCCTTATAAGCCCCCCTATCGTGAGCCCTGCCACAATTGCCACAAGCCCGCCTATGAGGTATGATAAATTTGCAGGGGATGTCAGCATTGCAAACGGGTTTGTGCGCATTCTTATGGGGCTGTTTTCCCTGCCATTCCATGCATCCGCCCTGTTCAAATCACGTGCGTTTAAATCGTACACGTTTATGTCGGCTATTCTCGCCCCCTCATCCGGAAAATCCGCAACCTCCGCCATCCAGAAAACGGAATAAATCTGGAAAAGGAAAAGTATAAGCGAAAAACCTCCGTAAATGAAACAAAGTAGCATTACCGCGGAGTGCCTCCGCTTATCCCTTAAGAGCGTTTCAACTTGTTTCATGTTTCATCACGTTTCATTGTGCCTTATTAACGGTTTCACACCGTTACAGGCAAGACATATTAACGGTTGCAAAGCAATATAAAACGAACGTTAATGGTGTTAAACATGGGCCTGCCCGTACTTGAACTGAAAGACGTCTGGAAAATTTACAAAATGGGAGAGGTAGAGGTGCCCGCACTGCGGGGCATAAGCTTCAGTGTTAAGGAGGGGGAGTTTGTAGCGGTAATAGGCGCATCCGGCTCCGGCAAATCAACAGCCCTTAACATGACAGGTGCCCTGGATGTTCCCACCCGCGGCGAGGTTTTCCTTGACGGCACCGAGATAACAAAACTTCCCGAATCCGCGCTTGCGCGAATCCGCGGAAAGAAAATAGGTTTCGTGTTCCAGACATTCAACCTGCACCCCACATTAAATGTATTTGAGAATGTCGCCCTCCCCATGCGCATACATGAATTTGACGGGCAGGATATAGATAAAACGGTAAAACTGCTTATTGAGCGCGTCGGTTTGAAGCACCGCATGAACCACCTTCCCGCGGAACTTTCAGGCGGGGAAAGGCAGCGCGTTGCCCTTGCGCGCGCCCTTTCGGCACAGCCCTCTATGGTTCTTGCGGACGAGCCCACAGGAAATCTTGACTCAAAAACAAGCAGGGAAATCATGGGCCTTCTTGCCGAGCTCCACTCAAAAGAGGGCAAGACAATTATTGTTGTAACACACGAGCCTGCAATTGCGGAATATGCCGAAAGGGTTATCGAGCTCCGTGACGGAAAGGTAATTTACGACGGAAAAACAAAAGGCAGGGTGAGTTGAATTATGCGGTTAAGTTTTGTTTTTGCATTTGCATTATTTTCCCTTGGCATGATTCTGCTTTCGGGATGCCCGCAGGGCCCCGATACTGCGGAACCATGGGGCGGGAGAATGCCCCGCAATTTTGCGGATGCAAACAGGTTCCGCGACGGAAATTTTGCACGCGGCTTTCCGCAGGGCGGGGTTCCGCCGCAGATGAAGGAAAGCCTGGGGCTGCCGGAAAATGCCACACCGGATGATGTTAAGGCGGCACTGGGCCTGCCCGCGGACGCAACACAGGAACAATTAATGGAATCATTAATGGAAAGAGGATTTGAACCAAGAAACCGGGAATGGAGGAGTCAATGATGGACAAAAAAACAATATTTTCAATTCTCACGGCATTTTTATTTATTGCCGCGATGCCCGCAATCAACGCGGCAACAGGCGATTACGCCTACTTAATTGAAATAACGGAAACAACAATCCTTCCCTCATCGCCCCAGCCGGGCGATGCGGTAAGCATAGTATACAGCCTGAGGAACAAGGGCTATTCTGTAACTGCATATGACATTAACGCAATCCTTGATTTGGATAATCAGTTCGAGCCGGTGGATATGGATGAATTTATGGGTGCAATAAACCCGCAGTCCACAAAGGACGTTGTTTTCAGGTTCAAGGTTAAGGAGGACACCCCGCAGGGCTATTACACCGCAAACCTTACGCTAAATTACCTGAAGAGCGGTGAGCCTGTCACCGAGCGCCACGCCTTTTCAATTCCCGTGTCGCAGGAAGCCACGGAAAAAACAATAGACGTGACAATAGATCCGCGCGTTATAAACCCCGGCAACCAGACTGAGGCGGTATTTTCACTTGAGAATGTCGGCAGCACCCCTGTTTCAAACATCTCCTTTTCGTGGAGTGATGCGAGTGCCCTTGTTTTGCCTGTGGGCTCCGACAACAAGCGATATGTTGATTACATACTGCCCGGCGGCAAAAAGGATGTACTGTATACCGTTGCCGCAGACCCGAACATTGCGCCGGGCATTTATCCGCTTGATGTCGAGCTGACCTTTTCAGAGTCCGGCGGCACAAGAACGCAGGCATCGCAGTTAGGCGTAATAATAGGCGGGGCGACAACCTTTGAAGTAAGCGCGGAAATAGTGAGCACAAGCCAGCTTTCAATAAGCATTGCAAACATAGGGTCAAACAATGCAGGCGCCGTGGTTGTGCGCATCCCCGAACAGCAAAGCTTCAGGGTCAGCGGCAGCAGCACCTCCATTGTCGGGAACCTGAACAAGGGCGATTTTACCCTTGCAAACTTCGAGCTGCGCTCTTCAATGCCCTCTGCGGCGGCCGGCTTCAGGGGCAGGGCATCGGAAACTTCACAGACATCGGGAACTCCCGAAACAGCAGAAACAGGGGAGGTGGCCGCTGTTGAGCGCCCCTCCGGAAAGCTCCTTATAGAGATAGACTACACTGACACAACAGGGGAAAGGCGGACCGCATCAAAGGAGATTGAGCTCAGCTATTCAAGCTCCGGCACCGACACCACGGCATTTGCCGGCAGGGCACGTGCCACTGGGCAGGATTCCACCCTGCCGTGGGCGCTGCTCATACTGCTTGTTTTGGGCGCCGCAGTGTTCAATAAATTCAGGGCGCGCCTGCCATGGAAAGGGCTTGCAAAAACGCTCGCAATCTGCGCAGTGCTTTTCCTTGCGGCAATATTCCTGCTCGGCTCGGACACATTAGGGCTTGCGGCTGCGGCAATAATTTCGCTTGCACTGCTTGGCAGGTTCTTCCGCGTTCCGGCGTTCCTTTCCGCAATGGGCAAAATAAGGCAAATGATTCCTTTCGGGAAAAAACAGGGCAAGTGATGAAATGAAATTGTCCGACTCCTTCAGGCTCTCGGCAAATAGCATAACCCACCGCAGGCTGCGCTCCTGGCTTACCCTTTTGGGCATAGTCATAGGCGTGGCTGCGGTTGTTTCCATTATATCCATAGGCGAGGGTGCGCAGGCAAGCGTAACCGCGCAGTTATCAGGCCTGGGGGCGGACATAATAACAATAACCCCCGGCCACAGCCGCGCAGGAATGTTTGTTGGCTCGTTCCGCGGCGGCCGTGAGCCTAGCCAGCGCACCGTAAGTTCCGAAGATTCGGACGAGCCCACCCTGACAAAACTCGACTCCTCAATAGTCCGCGGAAACCCGAATGTCCTTTATGTTAATGAAACAGTATCCGGCCGCGCGGACATTGTCTTCCTTTCCGAGGAGGGTTCCGCCTCCATTGAGGGTGTAAACCCGAACGCATGGCGGGAAACATCAAACCTTGAGCTTGCCTCAGGCAGGTTCCTGACCTCCAGTGATGCCTCCGCGATTGTGATAGGCGACAGGATTGCGAATGAAATGTTCAAACAGCCCATAACTATAGGCAGGCGCATAACTGTTGAAGGAAGGCAATTCACGGTTGTGGGCATAATTAAAGCATCGGGCAGCGGCGGCTTCGGCATGGGCGGTTCCGATTCAACAATCTACATGACCCACCTCAATGCATGGGGTCTGGCGGATATTGAGAAGGACACATACTCCTCCCTTCAGGTTAAGGTAAGTGATGAGGAACTTGTGGAGGAAACAACGGAACAGCTGACCCAGTCCCTCCTGATTTTAAGGAAGGTAACCGCGGACACGCAGGACTTTTCCATCACCTCGTCACAGGCGATACAGGAGCAGGTCAGTTCGGTTACCGAAACCCTGACATTGTTCCTTGCCGCAATTGCGGCGGTCTCCCTTATAGTAGGGGCAGTGGGGGTTGCCAACAGCATGTTCACCTCCGTGCTTGAAAAAACCCGCGAGGTTGGAATATTAAAGGCACTGGGCTCAACAAACAATGAAATTCTTACGCTCTTTATAATTGAGTCCGGCCTTTTCGGTTTGGTTGGCGGGCTGATAGGTGTGCTGATAGGCACACTCATCTCTTACGGCATTGCCTCGCTCGGAATAATTTCTATCCCTATGATACGCGGCGGAACAAGCACGCTTGTTACCCCCCAGCTTGTAATAGTGGCAGTACTGCTCTCCACAGTAATAGGCATTGTTTCGGGCGTGATGCCCGCGCGTGCCGCGGCGCAGTTAAAGCCTGTTGAGGCACTGCGTTATGAATAGTTGCGGAACTGCATATATTTATAAAGCATTTCCGCCCTCATTTAATTTACTGCCCCGATAGTGTAGCCCGGTCAGGGAGATTAGTTCAATTAATTTTGATGTTAATTTCCGCCGATAGCACAGTGGCCTTTCAAGCCGTTAACCCGGGTTCGAATCCCGGTCGGGGCAAGTTTCACTTTTTATAGTGAATTCGGGCTTAATTTCATGCATGGCGGTTCTTTTTCCGCTTCCTTAGTTGCCTGTAATTCTCATTTATCTGCGCAGCCAAGAATTTTGTGAATGCCTCATATTTCCCATAGTGCCCCTGTTCCTGCGTCTTGAAGTATTCGTCCCTTTTCTTTGCGGGGATGTTTGTAAACGGGAAGCCGTTTGCCTGCAGTATGTAGTTAAGCAGCAGCCTCGCAATCCTGCCGTTCCCGTCCGCGAAAGGATGTATTGTCGTGAGCCTGCAGTGGATTTTCGCTGCCAGCTCGATGACATGAACTCTGTCCTTTTCCTTTTCATATTCCGCGAACATTTTTTTAATCAGCCCCGGCACTGCTTCCTTCTCCGGAAATTCAAATTCGCTTGTCCTTATCTCAACATTCACAGGCCGCCAGATTCCCTTGTACTTATCGTAGTCAGGTATCTTATTCAGCAGTATGAGGTGCAACTGTAAAACCATTACTTCATCAAGCTTCCTGCCTGCCTTGAGGTACTTGTCATGCCTCTCAAGGCATTTCTCCATGTTCAAAACCTCGAGGCGCTCCCTGTCACTCCCGATTGTTTCATTAAGCCGCATTATCCTCTGCGTTTCATCAAGTGTCAGGGTGCTGCCCTCTATTGCATTTGTGTTTGCGATGAATTTCTCCCTCTCTCTTTCAAGCCACTCCTCCTTCTGTTTTGCGCTAAGGCTGGCGAGGAATTCCGCGGTTTCCTGCTTTATCCTTTCCAGGGATTTCGCTGCCGCAACATTTATGAATTTCGTACCCGGCTTTACAAGCTCCTGCCTGTAATACTTTTTTATCCTCTTTTCCAGCTTTTTTTCCGACTTCGCCAGTTCCTTTGCCGGGGGCTTCTCCCTGCCGAGGTATATTGAAAAGCCCTTTATCCTTTTGCCTATTCTGACAGGCTTCTCAAGGTAATAGTAATATTTGCCCTTGACCTTCCTTTTCACAACCGCCATGTAAGTTATCAATACAGCAAATGTTTAAAAATGTATTGATAACGTTATCAATACAAAAAATATCCAGAATTGTATTTATAACTCCGCATTGCATAAGCAATCCTGCCCGCGCCGAAACATGCGCAATCCCTTGGCGCGTGCCTTTTTACCGTGAGCAGACTAATTTTTTCAGGGGGCGGGCTATTACATCTCCCGTCTCGGCTTGTAAACCTTAAAGTAAGCAAAAGCCAGCACCGC
>JBDRDO010000063.1:0-4012 GCA_043820655.1 Candidatus Iainarchaeum sp.
CTTCAAAAGCGGGGATGAGATTGTGCTCACAAAAATGGAGCACCATTCAAATATTGTTCCGTGGCAGTTTCTTGAGCGCAGGGAAGGGGTGAAAATTCAGTTCGCGGAATTGAATGAGGATTACACTTTAAACATGCAAGACCTCGCGGGAAAAATAAACAGCAAAACAAAGTTAGTTTCTGTTATGCATGCATCCAATACAGTCGCAAGCATCAACCCGATTTCCGAAATAGGAAAACTTGCGCATGAGAACGATGCGCTGTTTGTGGTTGATGGCGCGCAGGCCGTACCCCACATGCCTGTTGATTTCAAAAAGCTCGGGGCTGACTTTTACGCATTCTCAGGGCACAAAATGCTCGGCCCCACAGGGATTGGCGTGCTCTGCGGAAGGAAGGATTTGCTTGAGGGACTTCCGCCCTTTCTGTACGGCGGGGATATGATTATGGAGGTTAAACTGCACAGCGCGACATGGAATGATTTGCCCTATAAGTTTGAGGCAGGCACGCCGCACATTGCGGGGGGGATTGGTTTGGCAGCGGCGGTGGATTACCTGAACAAATTAGGAATGGACAATGTGCACGCGCATGAAAAGGAACTCACAAAACACGCGCTTGAAGTTATGGGTGCGCTTGAGCAGGAAGGCAAAATCCGCCTGTACTGCCCGCGCTCCGCGGAAAAGCAGGGCGCGATTGTTATGTTTGACTCACCCGCGCTTGAGCCGCATGATTTGGCACTTGCTTTGGACGAGGCGGAGAACATCGCAATCCGCTCGGGCATGCACTGTGCTGAACCATTGGTAAGCGGGCTGAATCCTGAAGGCCTGTGCAGGGCGAGTTTCTATTTGTACAATACTAAGGAAGAAATCGATTTGCTAGGGGAGACGCTCAAGAAGGTTTTGGGTGCTTTTGGCTGATTTCCCGTAGTTTCCAGTTAACCCCACAAAATACATATATTTAAATATAATGTGGGGTTAACTATTGTTATGGTTTATTTCACGGAGAAAAAGATAAAGGGAAAAAAGTACCTCTACGCCGTGCACTCGGTCAGGCCGGGCAAGGGCGGGGTTTTGAAAATAAGCAAGCGCGTGGACAAAAGGGAAATTACGCCCGCCCTGCAGGATTACTTCACAAAAAAGGAGGGCGAACTGCGCACCGGCGCGGCGCTTGAAATGTTTGAAACAAACAGCGTTTTCACAAGGGAGCAGATAGTTAAAATTGAAAAAACAAGGCAGGAATACAGAAAAATAATCTTAAAACTCACTAAGAAGCAGTTGCAGGATTTGTTTGACAGGTTCACTGTAAATTTCACATACGAATCAAATGCCCTTGAGGGCAACTCCCTAACGCTTAAGGATGTTGCGATAGTGTTTTTTGAGGGCAAAGTGCCGGATGGAACAGACCTCCGCGAGGTTTATGAAACACGGAACAGCCGCGGGGTGGTCGGCCTTATTCTAAAGAAGAAGTTTAAGGTGAAGGAAAAGGACACAATAAAAATGCACGAAATGCTGGTTAAGGATATGGAAATTGAAACAGGCTACAAGAAAATACCGAACTTCCTGCTGGGAAGGGATGTTGAAACAACTCCGCCCGAAAAGGTCGGCAGGGAAATGAAAGCGCTAATTGAATGGTTCGGCGGGGAGAAAAAAATGCACCCCCTGCAGAAGGCCGCGCTCTTCCACGGGAAGTTTGAGAAAATACACCCTTTCGACGATGGCAACGGCAGAGTGGGGAGATTCCTGATTAACGTTGCACTTGTTAACGCAGGCTACGCGCCGCTCATAATAAGAAAAAGCCAGCGCACTGCATACTTGAAATGCCTGCAGGATTACGACAACGGCTACACAACAAACCTTGAAAGGTTCATGCTTGACAAGTACAAGAAGACTTTTAAGAAGTTTTTCGGCGTTTATGTCAAGTATCTGTCAGGCAATCCGACTGAGAACAAAACAAAAAAGTGCACGCTCCGCAGACCTTTGGGCAGCATAAAGGACGCGCGGGGAATTGCAAAAGGCGTTTCAACAGCAAACCTGCGGGATGAGAGCGAAAGGTTTGGTTGAGACCCTCAAAAAGGTTCTGGGCGCGTTTGGCTGAGTTTTAGCATAGGGCTTTTTAAAATTTTACCAACTCTCCCTATATTATAATCCGGCTGTTGGTGAGCGGCTGAAACGCGGGATTCACCCTTAAAACAGGGTAAAAATGGGGAAATAGAAGGTTTTTAATATACTCGCGCCCCAATATAATTACTGGTGAGTGGGAAAAAATGGCGAAGACTGGGGAAAAGACTTTTCAGGAATTAAAGGGTTTTGAGGCACAGCAAATTCGCGTTTTGGAAAAGGCGAAGAAAAGGCTTGAGAAAGCAACAACAGGCACGGGTTCTGCGGCGGATGAAAAAAAGGTTAAGCTGCGCGAAGAATTTGCAAAGAAGAAGGCAGGCATGATTAAGGAATCAGAGGCAAAGGCAAATACAGAGGCGGAGAATGTTGTTAAGGAATATCAGGAAAACAGCGCGGGATTGAAAGGTGAGTTCAAAAAGAACCGCGAGAAGGCAGTGAAGGCAGTGGTTCAGGGGTTGTTCGGGGAGTGAGCACAGCGGGATTGGGATTGGGATGTTCAGGTCAAAGGATGTTTTTCACGTAAAGGCATATATCCCACGGGATAAAACAGAGGAACTTATTCTTGCATTACATGAACGCGGGATCTGCGAACTGAAAGCCGCGGAGGCGGAACTTGAAAAGCACCCCGCGCACCGCGAACCAAGGGAAGTTGAGGAACTGCAGGCAAGGCTTGCAATGCTTATTGAGGAACTTAATGCTTACAAAGAAATTGTCCAGCCCGAGAATATGATTAAGGGTCTGCTTTTTCCAAAACCGCCTGAAAAAACAAAGGTTGACCTGCTTTCAAACAAGGAAATTTTCGCGGATGTTGATTCATTCCTGAAGACTGCCGAACCAAAGGTGCTTCCGCACCTTGAAAGGACAAGGGCAATCGGGGAGGAAACGGCAAAGAACATTGAGATTATTGATGCGCTCGGCAAAATGCCGCACATTGCGACATCTGTTTTCAGAAGCACTGAAAATATAAGCGTTGCTTTGGGAACTGTGCTTACAAAATCAATTGAGAAAATAAAGGCAAGCCTGCCGGAGGGCGCAGTGCTTGGGATTGAGGAAATTGACGCAAAGAGCTCGCTTATAGCGGCTTTCTCCCTTGCGGAAAAGGGACAGGAAACCGAGCGCGCTTTGCACGAGCAGGGCTTCGAGCCATTGGAGATTCCGTTTGAGAATAAGGAGCCAAAAAAAATAATTCTGGAACTGGAAACTAAAAATAAAAAAATGGCAAAGGAGAAGCGCGTGCTTGAGGAGAAACTGCGCACAGCGTGGAAGGAGCTTCACGCAAGGCTTGATGTTCTTGAGGATGAAGTTTCAGTAGTGCAGGAAAGGAATCACGCGCTTGAACTTATGCGTGCGGGCATGGGATTTGCGATTATGGAGGCATGGGTGCCCGGCACGGACTTTGAAAAATTCAGGACATTGGTTGAGCGCATTGCAAAGAACTATTATCTTGAAAGTGAGGAGCGCGAGGATGCCCCCACAATTTATGACAACCCGCGCATTATAAAGCCGTTTGAAATGCTGACCTCGCTTTATGATGTCCCGAAATACAAAACAATTGACCCTACGCCCGTGCTTGCGGTTTCATTCACATTGTTTTTCGGTTTCATGCTGACGGATTTCTTTTACGGGGTTTTGCTTGTGATTTTTGGATACCTCATTTTCAGGGGGATAGGGAAGTACAATGCGGGAATGAGGCAGTTCACAGCGGTGCTTATTATGGCGGGCATATCAACCGCAATTTTGGGGGCGGTTTTCGGCTCATATATGGGGGATATTTTCACTAAATTCGGGATTCAGATGCCGATGGTTATTGACCCAATGAAACAGGTTGTGATTGTTATTGCCGCATCGCTCATAATCGGGGCATTGCACCTTGGAACAGCACTTGTAATGGGCTATTAT
>JBDRDO010000064.1:0-21003 GCA_043820655.1 Candidatus Iainarchaeum sp.
TGAACCTTGAGGACTCGGATTTCAGATACAAACTGCTTATTGGTGCACTTACGAAGTTTGATGTTTCGGGAATTGTAATTTGCGAGAGCCCGAATATTGAGGGCGATGCGCTGCTGATGCAAAAGTATTATTCCTCACAAAAATGAAACATTTATAATGCCTGGAGGGGGGTATAAATATAATATAGGTGTGATTAATGGCTGAAGATTCTGCAGATTCAGGAGGGAATTCAGGAAACGGGATTGGCACTCTTGACAGATGGATAGCGAGATTTGTCGGGCATGTGACAAAACAGATAAGCACTGTTGTTGCGGCATTATTCCTGCTTTTTGCGCTTGGCGCGGTTTACGGCTCGCTTGTCACGGCGAGACAGCATGAGTTAGGGACATGGCTTCTTATTGCGCCCGCTGCATTGGGTCTGCTTGCGTATTACAGCAGGGGTTTTGCGCTTGCGCTTTTCGTGCTGATTGTGATTTTTTTCGCAATACTTTGAATCCCGAAAAAGGGCGGTATTTACATGGCTGATGTTACCATTTCCACGCAGGAATTTAAGGCGCTTAGTTCTGACGTAAGGGTAAATGTAATCAAGATGCTCAATGAGCGGAATTACACGCTCAGCGAGATTTCAGTAAAACTGGGCATGGCTGCGCCGAGCACGAAACAGCATATGCAGACATTGATGGACACCGGGATTGTGAGGCGCATTGAGGAGGGCAGGAAATGGAAATATTATCAGCTCACTAAGAAAGGCAGGGATATCGCAAACGCGGAGGAGAACCAGACGAATATACTCATTGTTTTGGGCGCTGTGCTGATAGGGTTAGTGGGAATTATGACAATTATGTTTGCGGGCATCGGCACTTTGAGCATTCTGCCTTCACAGGCAGGGGCTGAATTCGGCACAGGGTTTGGTGAGGATAGCATGCGAATGCCCGTGATTGCGGCACCTGCAGAGATGGGCATTGCCGAGGGCGAAAACGATGCTGCTTTGCCATTGGCGGAGAAGCCCATGGACGACGGCACATCCGCGGCTGTAGGAGGCGGAATGCCCCCATTTACTGAGGAGGACTGCCTTGCAATAAATATGCCCCTGACTGCGGACGAAGATGCCAATGCAGCGGCAAATGACCTGAATGCGCTTGAGGAATACTGCAACAGGTCGGAATAGCCCTGTTTTATTGTTCGTCAATTGACGAAATATTTAAATAAGGTTTGCCCCATATTTAAGAATATGAAATTGCTTTTTGAGGAAAGGGGGCAGATTTCGGTTGAGCTTATCATAGTGCTTGCCGCGGTTGTTGCGATAATACTTCTGCTGGTTTCGCAATTGCAGAAAACGACTGCCAAGGGCGCAAAGGTAATCGACACAAAAACCTCCGACATTTTTGACGAGATTGAGGACATATGACGCCGCGTGTAATTGCGGGGAAGTACAGTGCTGCCGAGCAAGTGCTGCCGAAGGCGCACGCGGCACGCGCGGACGCAAACGCGCAGGCGCACGGATCACGCGCGGATGATTTCGGGCAAAGCCCGAAAGATTCCGGACAAAAGTCCGGAACTCCTTCCGCGCAGGGGCAGGCAAGCATTGAGTACCTATTGCTTGTTGCCGTGTTCCTTTCATTTCTCGCATTCCTCACTCCCGGTGTTGTGCGTGCATATAGTGCAGGTGTTTTCGGAATGGATGTGCGGAATGCCGAACTCTTTTTAGGGAAAGCAACGGGCGCGGCGGATGAACTGCAAAGCTTCGGCACGGGAACATCTGCAAGGATTGAGGGCGAGCCCGTAGGGGAGTGGGAAATTTCCGCGCGCGGGCAGATGCTGTATGTTGTTGTTAGCAACGAGGACCTTGCGCGCAATAAGGAACTTTCTGCCGAACTGCCGCGGGGGGTCGTATTTTCCGAGCCCGTGAAAATGCAGGGGAAAAAATTTGTGCTCTCGCTTAAAAACACAGGCAGCGGAGTGCTAGCGGAATACGGTTAGCGTTATTTCACACAACTGCATTGCGGGGGAAAGGTAAAGCGCGGAACTTGAAACCGCGGCTGCGGAATTGCGCGGCCTTGCCCTGCCCGTGCTAATTTCAGTCCCGCAGAAGTTCACAGTGCCGGTGCTGTTCGGGAATGCGAATGCAAAATCATCGCGGATTATTGTTTCATCAAGTGAACCATCCGCAAGCCAGAGTGAAAGAAGATCGTGCTGTTTCTGCAGCATCTGCAGATTGTGGAGCGTCGGCTGAGGCTGGGGCACAGGCACTGTCAAAATAAGCGCAAGGAAAAGCAGGGAGAAAAGTGCCTCAATGCTAAGTGAAATTCCCCTACTGCGCATCGCAAACCCCCATGCGGAGGATTGCCTTTTCCACAGTAAGGCCCTGCACAAGAACAATGCGCTCCGCAGTTACACAGCGCATGCCCTTGGGCGCGGAGTAAATGGTTTCCGCCGTGCCGTTCCTGTAATGCAGAGATAATTCAGAAATGTAAATTCCCCTGCCAAGGTTAATGTTTTCCGGATTTGCGAGTGAGAGGAGCGCACGGTCAAGCACGCAGGGCATAACGCGTTTTGCGCCGCTGTTAAAGAAAGCCGAACCAAGTTCGGGGCTGTTGATGTCGGAGTTTTTCACAAGGGTATCTGCAGCCGCAAGGGCGGTGCGCTGAAGCTCAAAAGCATGTTCCGCGGAAACCGCGGCATGTGCACGCACCGCAATGCTCGAGGTTATCAGGTACATCATAAGGCAGATTGCTATGAACGCAACAAGCAAATCAAAACCGAAAACTGCGCCGCGTTCATCTGTAATGCTCATTAATTTTCACCTCTATTCCCGTGCCATGCGTACTTTGGGAAAGTGTTGTGCCGGGATTCAGGACTGCGCTCTCCTTTTCAAACCCCTCTTTGCGTGATGCGACTGACTGCTGACCTTTCATATAGCACGCGGTTTTGAATCCGCTTATTGCCCCGCCGGCATTTGCGTAGAATGAATCAATGCCAAGCGCACAGCGTGCGCTCTCCAGCTTCGCCTCAAACATTGAAACCGCACCCTGTGCCTGCGTGGTTTGTGAAGCACCGAGTGCCGCGAACGTGCCCAAAACCGCGAGAAAAACCGCGAATGAAATCATTGCCTCAAGACTCATGAATAATCCCTCACACCAAACTTGCCCCTGCAACGGTCCGCCTGTAACCAGTTGGAATTGCAAACAACTGCCTGAAATTTTCGTTTTTTATTTCCGCATATGCCACAGTGCTGCCGATTGCCCCGCCTGTCCAGCTGAATTCCGCAATGTATGTGTTATGCCCTGTGCTAAGCACAAGCACCTTGAAGCATTCTTTGAGCGCCTTCTTTGAAACAGGCGTGCCCGATGAATTAAGCAGGCGCAGGTAGCTCCCCCCGTAATGCTCGCCCATGTAAAAGTGGAGTTCGGGATTACCGGGGCGGGCGGATTCAAACTGCGAAAACAGCGCAATAAGGTTTGAGGCAAGCATTTCCTCAATCAGTTTTGGATCACGTATCCCTGTTAAGAGTGCCTGTTGCATTGTTGCATCAATTGTGCGGTCTACGGCTGTTTCAATTTCAAGGCGCGTAAAGGAGGCGCGCTCAATCTGCATTGCAAGGCCTGTTGCCTGCGCCGCCTTTTCCTGCTGCATTATTCCCGCATCCGAAAGGAGCAATGCTGCCTCCATGAAAAGCAGGACAAGGACAAAGCTGAATAATCCGTGGGGGCGCATGATTACCATAAAAAATTGGGCTGGAACATTAATTAAATACTTCGTTGATTGACGATATAGTTAAATACTTGGAATATTGCTGATTTTTATAAGTTTTGCACCAGCAATGTAGAGTGATAACATGGCACTACTAGGAAGAAGAGAATGGATTGACCTTACAATTAGCTGGCTTACGATTAGCTTTGCCTTCGCAGTACTCTGGAAGGGGTTGTTTAACATAGGCCCGCTGTTTGATTTCCTGCCTATTTCAATTGTTGCCGTTGGAACAGGATTCATATTTCATGAGCTTGCGCACAGGAATGTGGCAAGGCACTTCGGCGCGCACGCGGAATACAGGGCGTGGAGCGTGGGGCTTGTCTTTGCGTTTATCTCCGCACTGGTTGGCTTCCTTTTTGCTGCGCCAGGCGCGGTTTATATTTACGGGAGGAATATTAATGCACGGAAGAACGGAATTATTTCCGCTGCAGGCCCTGCAGTGAATATTATTATTGCATTTATTTTCCTGATTATTGCGCCGTTAGTTGCGGGAACCCAGTTGCTTCTGGACATAGCGATTTTCAGCGCGCGGATAAACTTCTTCCTTGCGTTGTTCAACCTTCTCCCGATAGGGCCGCTTGACGGCTCAAAGGTTTTTGTATGGGATGTGAAGGTTTGGGTTGCGATGTTTACGATTGCGGGGGCAGGAGTTTTTCTGTTTAATGAAGTTGCAACGATTTTTACCGCAATTCTTGGCTGAAAATCAGCGGACATAACTAAGCTTAACCGCACTTTGCTGTTTCCTGAACTCCTCATACCCTTCTTTTGTCTCCTCGGATATGCTGGGGGGAATTTTCTCCATTGCCAAATCAAAGTGCTTGGCAGTGACCTTGCCGGTTTTCATGCCATTCTCTTCAAGGCTTATCAGCGCGGCCTCCCTTATGACTCCTTCAATATCGGCGCCGCTATAGCCCTCCATTTTCTTCGCAAATTTTAAAAGCACAACGCCCTTGTCAAGGGGAACCTCTTTTGTGTGCACCTTCAGTATTGCAATGCGCGCCTCCTCATCAGGGGCGGAAACCTTGATTATTTTATCAATCCGCCCGGGCCGCATTAGTGCGGGGTCAAGAAGATCGGGCCGGTTTGTTGCCGCCATAAAAACAACATCCTTCATGTTTTCAATGCCATCCAGTTCAGTAAGGATTTGATTCAGTATTTTGGCGTTTGACCCTCCCGAGTCAAAACTTCCGCCGCGCCGCGAGGCAAGGCTGTCTATTTCATCAAAGAAAACAATAGAGGGGCTTACCTGCCTTGCGCGCTTGAATATCTTGCGTATGCCCTTTTCGGTTTCGCCAAGCCACATGGACACAAGCTGCGGGCCTTTTACAGAAATAAAATTTGCCCCGCTCTCGGTGGCAATCGCCTTTGCAAGCATTGTCTTGCCCGTGCCGGGCGGGCCGTAGATGAGTATGCCTGAGGGAGGAGTTATGCCCATCGCCTTAAATGCGCCCGGGTTTGTTAGGGGCCACTCCACAGCCTGCTTAAGCTCGGCCTTGATTTTTTCCATCCCGCCCAAATCATCCCATTTGACATTGGGGATTTCAATCGCAACCTCACGCAGTGCGGAGGGCTGAACCTCTTTCAGCGCGTCCTGGAAGTCCGCCTTATTAACCTGCATACCCTCGATTAATTTGGCGGGAATATTTTCATCCTCAAGATTTATTTCCGGCAGATATCTGCGCAATGCCTTCATTGCGGATTCCTTTGCAAGCGACTCCAAATCCGCGCCCACAAAACCGTGTGTTATTGAGGCATAGTGCTCAAGGTCGACATCCTTTGCAAGGGGCATGCCGCGGGTGTGAATCTGCAGGATTTCAATCCTGCCTTTCCTGTCAGGCACGCCAATTTCAATTTCCCTGTCAAAGCGCCCGGGGCGGCGCAGGGCATCATCAAGGGAATTAATGCGGTTTGTTGCGGCAATGACTATTATGTTTCCGCGCGCGCCCATGCCGTCCATTGCGGAGAGTATCTGCGCTACAACGCGCCGTTCAACCTCGCCCATAACTTCATCCCTTTTCGGGGCAATGCTGTCTATTTCATCAAAGAAAACTATGCTTGGCGCGTTTTTTTCGGCTTCCTTGAAAACCTGCCTTACGCGCTCCTCGGCCTCACCGACAAACTTGGACATTATGCCCGGACTGTCCACGCTTATAAAGTGCGCCTGTGTTTCGTTTGCCACTGCCTTTGCAAGAAGGGTTTTGCCTGTCCCTGGCGTGCCGTGAAGCAACACCCCTTTAGGGGGGGAAATGCCAAGCTTGCGGAAAATCTCGGGATATTTCATTGGCAGCTCTATCATTTCACGCACTTTTCGGATTTCCTCCTCAAGGCCCCCGATGTCCTCATATGCAACTTTCGGTATTCCCGAAAGCTCGCCATGCACAGGCTCCTCACGCAGGACAAACTGCGTTAAGTCCGTAACCTTCACAAGCCCGCGCGGCTGGGTTTCAACAACGGAATAAACAAAGCCCGAGCCGAAAACTGAAATCCACACATTGTCGCCCTTTGTTACGGGCCTGCCGATGAAGTTCTTTTTGAGGATGCGATCGTAGCCACTCGCAATAATGCGGACCTCCTGCGTTGGCGCGAGCACAATCTTTTTTGCGTCAATATATTCAGCCTTGCGCACTGTGACCTTTTCCCCCAAACCCACACCGCAATTGTGCCTTATCAAATTGTCCATGCGAATTACCGCGCGCCCCTCATCCTCCGCGCGGGCGGGCCATATCACTGCCGCGGTTTTCTTGGTGCCCTCAATCTCAACAATGTCACCGGAGGTTACGTCAAGAGCTTCCTTTGTGACGCGGTCAAGCGTGACTATATTCCTGCCAACGTGGCTTGGATCAGGGTCATGCACCCTTAAAACAGCTTCCTTGCTTCTGTCCGGCATTTCAATATCCCCCGATTATGCGCAATGTAATAAAGAGACTGCAAAAGGTTAAAAACATCTTCACTCGCGGGCTGTCCCGCGGGGGCTATTTTATAACCTCAATGCCGCCGGACGGGAGCATTGCAAGCAGTTCATCAAGGTCGCCGCCCTTCAGCACACCTGCAACTCTCTTTGCCGCAGCGCCCTTTGGGAGCATGCCCTGTTTTATTGTGGCAAAGTTTTTCGTGTGCTTCCTTACCGCGCTTGGCGGGCCTGAAATAACAATGTATTCGCCGTTCTTTTCCGAAAGCCCGATTGCGAATTCAATCGGGGTTTTTCTGAACCATTCCCTCTCCCCGTAAATCATGAATGCGCCCGTGCCTAAACTTTCCCCTGAAGGCGCGGACTTTGAAACCTGCTCTGGCTTCACGGAATAAACATCAACTGCGGGGCTTCCCGATTTCCACGCGCTTGAAAATGCCGCGGCAAACTGCGCAGCCTCCTTTTTTGTCTGCCCGGGAACCTTCTTCCCGCCTGATTTGACAATAGTGTGCGGTGCGCCCTGTATTTCCGCATGGAAGTAAAGGTCGTTTTTGTCCATGTGCTTTTTCACGGCATCCTCGTTGCTTTTCGCGTCCCTGCCCCCAATAACCAGAAAGCCGTCGCTTGAAATAAACCAGTGGAACTTCTCGTGCCATTCCTTCTTGCGCTTTTTCTCGGGAGTTTTAATTTCCCGCGCCTTCAGCATTTCCCCCGCAAGCTTCTTCTCTGTTTCAAGCACTGCCTTTTCAAGCCCGGCAAGCTTCTTCTTTGCCTTCTTAGATTTTCCAAAGTAATCCGAGGCATTCTGCTGCAATGTCTTGCCGAGTGAGATTGTGACCTTCATATTAACGCCGCCTAATCAAGCCCCTTGCCGCGCCTTATTACCTGCACAACGGAATCCGTGCGGGAAATGTTCTTATGCATCGGCTCGGTCAGATAAAACATCTGCCTGTTCCTTATTACCTTATATGTTTCGGGCAGTGACCCGTAATATTTTTCAGTCACGCCGGTGTGATACGATTCAACATCCCTGTAAATGTGGTGCGCAATTAAATTCCAGTTGCCCGCGCCTATGATTGAGGAAAGCCTGTAGAGATTTGGGTCATTCTGCACCGCACCGAGGAATTTCTTGACCGCATTTTTATCTGAGAGATCCGCCTCAAACAAAGTTACAACCTCAAGGTTCTGCCCCAGGCCTTTGAAGTTGAATTTCGGGCCGTAGCCCTCAAGCACGCCGTTTTCAGTAAGAAAATCAAGGGATGATTTTATTGTTGCCTTATGGTAGCCTGTGCGCTTCTGTATCTGCCTTATATTGGGCACAACAGAGCGCTTCTTTAAAAGCGCATCAAGAATGTTGAGGCGTATTTCGTCATCCATTTTCATAATTGCTGCCATAGTGCATCAATAGCATAAAAGTAACATCTGATTAAAAAGGTGATGCCTTTTTAGTACAGCAAAAACATCTGAGTTATTAAATAAAGGATACACTGCAATAGGTATAGTAACAATGGGGGATCCAATCCTAAAAAGTGAAGGCTGAGAAGGGGGCTGGGCTCACCAGAATAATTATTTTATAAATATCAGTTCCCTTCTCCTCTCTTTCTGCGCGAAAAGATTCGCGCGTAATCTGTGCGCCCGCTATTTTGGCTCATGCCAAAATGCGCGCATTCGGCAATACCGAATAGCGTCGCCTGCTGGCTCGCCAGCACTAGGCTTCGGGCGCAGCTTTGGCTTCCGAATGTTTAGGTTCCCGCTTTGCGGGCTTTGCCGCGGCTTTTGGCTTTGCTTTTGCCCCTGCTGCCACCCTTTCCGATTTTGCCTTTTCCTTTTCTTCCTTCTGCCTTGCCCAGTCCTTTTTTGAGGGGCACTGCGGATCAATGCACATCTGATATCTGTAGCGGCCGCCTATAACCTTAATCACCGGCTTGTTGCACGATGGGCAGGGCGTGTCAAGCGCGGTTATTGTGCCCCTCTGCGGCAGAGGGTATGTGTTCTTGCAGGCAGGGTATTTGTTGCACGCAAGGAACCACTTGTTGTTCCTGCTTTTTAATTTACGAAGCTGCCCCTCATCGCACTTGTCACAGCTCCCCAGTATTGAATCGTCCCTCACAGCCGAGCGTATGCCGCTGCCTATGTCGTTCTTGTGCTCAATCAAATCATCAAGGATTGCAAGGAGTCTGTCGCGCGAGTCATCAACAACCTCGGGCTTGCCCTTTTTTCCCGCCGCAATTTTATCCATCTCCTGCTCCAGTTCAGAGGTCATTTTCGGCTCGGTTACGCGCGAGGCGTGCTTCTGCAGGGAATCAATAACCGAAAATGCAATCTTGTTCGGCACAATTGCCTTTGCCCCTTCAATGTAATTCCGTGCGTAGAGCTTATTGATGATTTCATGACGCGTGCTTTTTGTCCCTAACCCCTGTTCATCCATCAATTTTATCAGCGCAGCCTGTGAATAACGGGCAGGGGGCTGGGTTTCCTTCTCAAGCATTTCAAGGTCAATCAGCTTAACCTCATCACCGCGCTCCAGCGGGGGGAGGATTACTTCCTTAAGCTCGGAATAGGGATAAAATTCCTTCCAGCCCCTGCGGACAATAAGCTGCCCGTGCGCAAGGTATGGCTCGTTGTTGAGGTCTATAAGCACGGAGAGGTTTTCAGTTTCCGCATCCTCGGCAAGGGTTGCGAGGAACCTGCGCACTATGAGCTCGTAAATCTTCCACTCCCTGTCATTCAGCTTTGCCTTTGGCGCAGCGGTTACCGGGTAAATCGGCGGGTGGTCCTTTGTCATTTTTCCGCTTGAGGGCTCGAGCTTTCCGCGCCCGAGTATTTTATCCACAAGCGGCTCAAATTCAGGGACCTTTGAAACCTCATTAAGTACATCCGTAAGTTCAAGGTTTTCTGGATAAGTAGTGTTGTCAGTTCTTGGATAGGATGTGTAGCCTGCCTGATAAAGGGATTCGGCAACGCTCATTGCCTGGCTTGCGCTGAAGCCTATTGATGTTGCGGCACGGAGGAATCCTGTGGTGTTGAAAGGGATTGGGCGCTTAAGTATGCGCTTCTTGCGGTCAACATTTGCAACTCTGCCTTTGTCCCCGCGGTTTGCAAGCGCGCTGTCCGCCTTTTCCTTTTCCCAGAACTTGCCCTCCTTGTGCTCGGCAACAAACTTTGCCCCGTCCTTTTCAAATGTGGCGCTCAGGATCCAGTACTTCTTCACAATGAATTTCATTCGTTCCTTCTCGCGGCTCACTATGATTGCGAGCACGGGAGTTTGAACCCTGCCTGCACTGAGAAAATCCTTTCCCATCTGGCCACTTATAAGGGAGAGGAAGCGCGTAAGCACCGCGCCCCATATAAGGTCTATCTCCCTGCGTGAATCCGCGGAGTCCGCAAGGTTATAATCAACCTCCTCCAGATTTGAGAAGGCAGTATTAATATCTTTAGGGGTTATTGCGGAAAAGTAGGCGCGCTTAATCTTTATCTTAGAGTTTTCCCCTTTTACATAGCGGATTGCCTCCGCACCGATGCTTTCCCCTTCCCTGTCGGCATCGGTTGCAATAATAAGCTCGTCCGCGGATTTTGCCGCCTTTTTCAGCGCGGCAATAATTCGCTTTTCGGTATCAAGGTAATTAATTTCCGACTTTGTCAGGCTTTTCAAATCAGTGCCCAGCCAGTACTTGTATTTGACGGGGAATTCAACATCCGTGATGTGCCCGCGCAGCGGCACTACTACTTGCTTCTGCCCGCCGGCCTCAAACTCAAATGCCGGGCTGTTTGCAATCTCACTCTGCGGGACTTGTTTCCCCGCGAGGATTGCCGCAATTCTCCTGCCGGCTATTGCCTTCTCCGCAATTATCAGTTTCATAATGCCGCCTTTTAAGGTTATGATTTTCGCCACCAAAAATAATATAAACAGGGAACGCATTCTATTGCCTTATGGAGCCTGTATTGACGCAAGTTGCCACTATTTTGCTGCTGGGGGTTGTGCTTAAGATAGCTGCCGCAAGACTTAAATTTCCGGAAATTGTGCTTTTTATTTTGGGGGGAACGTTCCTTGTGAGTTACGGCCTTGTGGACCTTACGGGGCTTGGCCCGTTGCCAGAGCTTGTACGGACTGTTGCGCTCATAATTGTTGTTTTCAGCGCGGGGTTTTATCTGAAAATTTCAGAAATACGGGAGCAGGGCAAAAACATAGTGTTTCTCGCGACAATGGGAGTTCTGCTTACCGCGCTTATAATCGCGTTCACGACCTTCTCGCTCCTGAGCATAGCATTGCCGGCGGCACTCTTTCTCGGGGTTCTGCTTTGCGGAACCGACCCTGCTGCGGTTTCAAGTACAAGTTATAAAAACTCTGAAAAGCCGAACCGCGTGCTTACAATACTGAATGCGGAGTCACTGTTCAACTCGCCCTTCACGGTTATTCTGCCATTGCTCCTGCTTGATTACATGGTGCAGCCCGAGCTTGCCTGGCTGAGTGTGCCGACACTCGCAAGCCTCATTATTATGGGCGGCATAGTCGGGTTTGCCGCAGCGAAAATAGGGGGCTGGGTATTGAGGTTTGCCAGGAGCGAGCACACCGAAATAATCGGGCTTATGATTGCGATGGTCAGTTACGTTGTTTCCGAAAATCTCCTTGGCTCGGGCATTCTTGCCGTTGCGGTTTGCAGCATCCTGATTTCAAGCGAGAAAATCCCGCACAAGCGCTGGATGGGGGAATTCAACAAGGGGCTTGCACTGCTGTTCACGATTTTCGTGTTTGTTATGCTTGGTGCGCAGTTTTCGTTTGAGCAGCTAATATTCACAAGGATGGAGATATTCACAATTATAATTGCGCTTATTGCAGGGCGTTTGTTCACGAGTTTGCTGCTGTTAATGCGCTCGGGATTGAGCCTGAATGAAAAACTGAAAATCGGACTGATTGCGCCGAAGGGAATGGCGCCCGCCGCGCTCGCGCCGCTGCTGCTCGCGCCGGGGCTGATGATAGCGGGGGCGGAAAGCGTTGTGAAGATTGTTTACGTTGCGATAGTGATTAGCATACTGATTTCACTGATTGTTATGAGGCTGTTTGTTGTGCCAAAGGAAGAGGAAAAAAGCATGAAGGAACAGTTAGAGGAGAAGAGGAATGAGAGAGAGGGGAAGGAAGGCGGGGAATCAGATGGGGAATAGACCCCCTAAAGCGAATTCTGCAGTGAATGCGCAGGCAGGGAGTTTGTCTTTTTAAGTTCGCGCAAAACCATTGATGTCTTTATGTCAATTATCCCGTCAAGCGCGCCCAAACGCTCAATGAACTTTTCCGCGCTGTCCAAATCAGGGACAACAAGCTTTGCGATAAAATTGTATTCCCCTATAACCTGATTAAGTTCCATAATAAAATCCATTTCCCTGAGGCGCTTTACCAAATCCTTGTTCTTCCCGATTTCCGAGCGGAGCTGCACATAAATTGGATTTTCATAGCCCAGCACCTTAAGATTCAGGTCCGCGGTTATTGAATTGACAACGCCCTTGCGCTTCAGGCGCTCAAGGCGCTTCTTTATTGCGACATCTGTTAACGCAACTTCCTTTGCGATTTTGCTGAAAGGTGCCCTGCCATCCTCCAGCAGAACGCGGATTATTTTGTGGTCAACTTTATCAAGGGTAACATCCGCCATTGCAATCACTATGTATTCATATATTAAATAAAGGATATATAAAAAGTTCGCTTTTCTAAAGCAGGGCTCTGGTTTTTTAACCTTTTGCAGGCTTGTGCGAAAGATATAAACCCTTTTTCAGGCATAGGGTATAATATGGCATCGGAAGGCACAAAGGGAGAAAAGCCGCTTAACCTTGCCGTTGAGCGTGTTGCCGCGGAATGCGGCAAGGCAGGGGCAAGCGAGTGGGAGGTTGCAAGGGTAGTTAAGGCACTGTCAGGCAAGGGCACGGGGCAGGCGGAAGGGGCAGGCGCGAACGAGCAGAAACTGCGTGCAATTGCGCTTTCTGAACTGCGGAAGCTTAATCCCGAGGCTGCAAAGGAATTTGCGCGTTTTGGGGAGATGCGCGTTTACACAAGCGCGGAACTTCTTGAGCCGTTTGACAGGGGAAATATAACAAAATCGCTTCTGCGGGAAACAAAATTAGGAAGGAGTGTTGCCGAGCATATCAGCAATGCGGTTGAGGAAAAGATAAAGGACCTGAAGATAGGGCATATTGATACCGGACTTATAAGGACGCTTGTTAATGCGAAACTGCTTGAGATGGGGCATGAACAGGCATACAGGAATTACGAACGTTTGGGCCTGCCTGTGCATGACGTTGAACAGGGCATTCTTGCGGGAGAATTTTCAGGCAGGGAGGTGATGCGCGAATTCAGCTGGAGGAAAATAATTCCTGAAAAGGCGAGGGAGATGCACTTTTCAAACGATATCTTCATCTGCCGCGCGGGAGATTTCGGGATTAAGCCCTATGCATATGCGGAGTTTTTTGAGACTGATGCATGGGGGAATGCAAAGGCGGAAATGTTTGCCGTTGAAATTGCCGCGCGGATGAATAAACTTAACAAATTTGTTTCCCTGCCTGTGTGCGCGGATTCAATTAACCTTTCTTTCGCACCGCTAATTGAGAAACTCCCGCGAAAAGAGTTCGCGAAGGTTGCGGAATTATTTTTTGCGCAGCTGCGATGCACTGCGGGATGCGGCACTGCGAGCGGGCAAAGTGCGGGAGCATATATTTCACTCAACATTTACCCCGAGGGCGCACTGGAGAGGTACGCGAAGTTCGGCGATGCCTACATTGACTTTGCAAATGCGCTTCTTAATGCACGGCCTGCGGAATGCGGAATTGAAACAGCGGTGCTGCTTGACACGAAATACAAATTAGGCCTGCTTGAGCGCGGGGGCATTGACAGGGGCGGGATTTCGTTCCTGAATTATGGGGAGGAAAGGCCTGTTGCGCTTAACCGCGGGCTTGTTGTGCGCGGTGCACGCGGAATAGGCACGCATGTGGGGATGAATATTATGAAATCTGCGCTGGAGGCGCGCGGAGAGGGTACGTTTATTGAGGCACTGCGGGGCAATGCCGGCGTGCTTGCCGAACTTGCGGGACTGAGCAAGGGTATGCTGGCAAAGAGGGATTACCTTAAAAAAACAGGGATTGAAACAGGCAGGCTTAAGCCCGTGCTTGGGTTGTTTGGTTTGCTTGAGGCATGCGGGAAACTTGCCGGCGATTCTGAAGGCGTTGTGAAACTTGCGGAGAGGGCAGTTACTGTGCTAGGCAGGGAACTGCCGGATTGGGGGCTGTGTGAGTTCAATAATGATACAGGCATTATAAGATTCAACAAATTCAACAAAAGGGCGTTCGGGCATAATTTCATTGCCGCGGAGGCGGGGGAGAAAATGCTTGAAAGCAAAGTGCTGATGGAGAAATACAACGCGTCGTTCCGCGCGGAGGGAATGCGCGAGACGGAGGAACTTTTAGGGAAGGGTGCGGGAAGGGTTGTGCTTGGGGATTGAGGAATGCGTGCGCAAGGGCAAACAATTATAAGCACACAAAGCGTAATTATTTTCCATGTGGGCTGCTAAATTCAGGCTGAGGCACGAGCATTCCCTAACGGGGCCTTATGCCGCGAAGCATAACATAACAATCCTCGCATTCCCGCTGAACTATTACAAAGAGGGGGACAGGCATTACATAACGACATCTCATTTAATTCTGGGAAAGGATAAGGACAAGGAAGAATACTTCAAACATATAGTGAAAAACAAGAGGATTATAGAGTGGGAGAGGGAGGGCGACCTCCTGATATACACATTATGGAGCCCTGCAAAGGAAACCCACACCCAGATTTTCTTCACGCCGCAGATACTTTTCAGCAAGCCGATTGCTGTAAAGCCGGATGGGTGGGCGTATTATGAGGTTTCCTCATGGAAAAAGGAGTACCTCACGAAACTGATAGATAAGATAGGCAAATGGGCGGAGCTGGATGTGCAGGGCATAGGCAGGGAGAAAGTCACGGATGTTTACATTCCGCATTTAATGCCCAGCCTGACAAAGAAGCAAAGGGATGTAATACTTTTCGCATACAAGAGCGGATATTATGACTATCCCAAAAGCTCTAACATTGAGCGCCTTGCGAAGCAGTACGGCATAGGGATGAGCACATTCCAGGAGCATCTGCGCAAGGCGGAGGAGAAGCTTATGCCGTTCCTGCTTGAAAATATTGCGCAGAAATAGCCCCCCTAAAGGCGCGACTTTGCATAAGGGGCAATACCGTTATATATCGGTTTCTTTAACCCGTTATATATCGGGTAAAGGTTCTTTAAAAGGAACTGCGCAAGTATATAACATGTTAACTAAACAAAGTTAACTTTCAAAAGTTAATGGTGAAACAATATGGCATCAAAACTTATACAGAGCGGAAGCCTGGAGCTGAACATTGACAGTTCAAAACTCGAGAAGGAAACAAGGAAAACTGTCGGGCATAAGTACATCGGCTGGTGGGTTACTGTTGAATCCGCAAAAGTGCGTTATCACACCGCGCTTGCAGCCTGCGTTGCTGTTTTTTTAGGCGGGGCGCTTGTCTCGCATTTACTGCTTATATTGCTTCTGCCGCTTGCCCCTGTTGCACTTTCAACGCTTTTCCATTACGGGGATGTGCTTGATGACAAGGATATGTGGGAAAGGAAGGTTGTTACAAGGATTGACCCTTAGGGGGAATTTACTATGGCATACACACTTGTTGACGGGCACCAGATTGATGTCAATCTTGACACATCAAAGCTTGATTATGCTAAGAGGAAGGATGTGTTTGACACATACCTCGGGATGAGACTGAAGGAGATAGTTTACCACTGGGCGTTTTTCGCCACGCTTGCGGCGGGATTCTACTTCCTTGCAATGGCGGTTTCATATGGAGGAGTTTACATTCTCCCGCTTTTTCTGTGCAGTTTTGCGGCATATAAGGCAAGGTGGATGTACCTTAAATTCTGGAGCAGGAAGAACAAGTTCGGAAAGAAGACCGTAGTGAGGATTGACGGCGCAGGGTAAGTATAAAAAGGAGGAAAGGCAAATGAAAATAGCGCAAACCGAAAACAGGGATAATATGGCTGACATAAAGGCGGCAACGCTTAAAGGGGATGAGTGGATGCTGGCGGAGGATCTCCCCGATATGTCATGCCTTTCACTTGCCCAGCTGTTCCTCGGCTCGGCAGTGAGCAATCTTGAAAAAAGCTGCGGAAGGAACTACAGGGCATGCATTGCCGTGCAGCGCGGATACACAACCACATATTACTACGGGAAACGGGACAGCTTCCTCATGGGGGAGCGCATAGTGGACATGATTTTTAAGGATCCTGAATTCGGGCACATGATAAACAGGGAGATTTACAAAAGAAGCGACATGCTTATAGAGAACGCAAAAATTGTGAGGAAAAGCAGCCTTGCGAAAATGTCAAATTCACAATTATGGAAAATGCGGAAAAGGGAGGACGTACTGCACAGGGAACTTTACGAGTACGGCTGGCTTTCAAATGCTGCGGATTTATTCCACGCGAACTTCACAAACAGGCTTGTTGAATGCCTTGAGGGGAAGGCGGGAAGCAGGGCAAAGGCAAATGAAATGCTTATGGCACTTACAGTGCCTGATAAAAGGAGCCTGCTTGACGAGGAGGCGGATGATTTCCTCGCGATTGTTGCCGCAATTAACGCGGACAAATTCCACAAGGGGCTTTTTGAAAAGGGCACTATCGGGGAAATTGAAAATAGCATGAAGGGCGGGGTCAAAAAAATGGTTATCGCGCACCGGCGCAAATATCATCACTGGAAATATCTGTTCCTGGGCCAGCACGGGGTTTATGATATCGGGCATTACATAAAGGAGGCAAAACAGATTGTCCAGAGCGGGGTTGATGCTGGGGCGATGCTGAAGAAGAAGGGAATTGCCGCCAAAGATGCCGCACTGGAAAAGGAAAGGCTCAAAAGGGAGCTGGGCATTGAACGGGATTATTCCGAGGCGTTTGACATATGGAGCGAGTTTATGATAACCAAGGTTTACAGGAGGAACGCGCAGGTCATTAACGCGTACTATCACATGCCCCTGCTCAGGGAGATTTCAAAAAGGCTCGGCGTTTCGATGAACCAGATGGAGCTTATGCTGCTTGAGGAAATCGAAAAAGGGCTGAATGGTGGGAAGGTTGACATTGGCATGGTGCAGGCAAGGGCAGGCCTCTGCGCATATTACACGAGGAAGGGTGTGCACAAAATATGGACAGGGGATGAGGCAAAAAAGATTGCTGAAAAGCTTGAGGGCAGGCGCATAGGGAAGGTTTCCGAGCTCAAGGGGCAGTGTGGTTCGGCAGGCAGGGCAAAGGGAACGGTTAAGATAATAAACAGCATCCCGGATATGGATAAGATGGACAAGGGGGATATCCTTGTGAGTGTTGCAACAACACCGGATGTTGTTCCCGCTATGCAGAAGGCCGCGGCAATAGTTACCGAGCAGGGCGGGGTTACATGCCATGCCGCCATTGTCAGCAGGGAGATGGGAATACCCTGCCTTATAGGCACAAAGATTGCGACGCGCGTGTTTAAGGATTTGGACATGGTTGATGTTGACGCTACGGCAGGAATTGTGAAAAAGATTTCAAAAAAAGTGCTTGATTTGTGAGGCGGTATGGTGAAAAAAATTACTGTTCCATTCTCAGGGCTTTCTTCGCGCGATGTCTCAATTGCGGGGGGAAAGGGTGCGCAGTTGGGGGAGATGCTCCGTGCGGGGTTTCCGGTGCCCAATGGATTTGTTGCCACTACATATGCATATTGCCTCTTCCTTGAGGAAAATAAAATCGCGGGAAAAATTGAGGATGAACTGCGGAAGGTTAAGCCGAATAAAATGGAAACCATTAATTCCGCAAGCAGGAAAATAAGGGGGATTATTGAAAAGGCGAAAATGCCTGCCGCTGTTGAGGCAGAAATAACCGCGCGGTTTGCCGCGCTTAAGGCAGGGCTTGTTGCCGTGCGTTCCTCGGCAACGGCGGAGGACTCATCAAGCGCATCATGGGCGGGGGAACTTGAAAGTTACATGAATGTCGGGAAAGGCGGGGTTTGTGCCGCTGTCAAAAAATGCTGGGGCTCATTGTTCACTCCGCGCGCAATTTTCTACAGGTTTGAGAAGAAAATGGGGAATAAGAATGTCGGAGTGGGGGTTGTTGTGCAGGCAATGGTTGACAGTGAGGTTGCGGGGGTTGCATTTACCGTGAACCCGATAACAAAGGACATGGGGCAGGTTGTTATAGAGGCAGGCCTTGGTTTGGGGGAAAGCGTTGTGCTTGGGGAGATTACCCCCGACAAGTATGTTGTGAATAAGGCGGAGGGCTATATTGAGGATATTGAGGTCAACAAACAAGGCACAATGATTATTAAGGCGGGCAAGAAAACAAAAAAAGTTGCGGTTCCAAAAGCGCGGCAGGAAAGGCAGAAACTGGACGGCAGTAAAATAATGGAACTTGCGGAGATGTGCAAGAGAATTGAAAAGCACTACAAAGCGCCGCAGGACATTGAGTGGGCGCTTGAGAAGGGCAGACTTTACATAGTGCAGGCAAGGCCTGTGACAACGCTTTAGGCGCCGCGCGGATAAAACAGGGAAAGCCAACAATTAAATACTCCCGCGCGCCAATATCATCAGGGTAATTGAATGGACTTGCAGAACGTGCTAAAGATTACCGTCAGAAAGGCGGTGCTTACAGTAATCCTTCTCACATTCATGTTTTTCGGGGAGTTTGTGATTTTTGATACGCTTGGCGCAATGGCGGGGAGCGTTGTTTTCACATATGTTTTTGTGTGCCTGCTTGTTTATGTTTATGACACCCTCCTCGGAAAAACAGGAATAAGGGTGATTGCATTTGACATGGGAGGGGTGTACATGGCAGGCGATTATTACACAGAGGAGGTTCAGCCGCGGGAGGGATTTCCCGAACTTGTGAGGAAGCTGCGCGCGAATTACAGGGTTATTGTGCTTTCAAACCAGAATGCCGAGGCGCACGCGCTCTTTGAGGAGAAGTTCGGGCTTAACGAAGTTTTTGACGACCAGATTGTTTCGGGGCGCGTCGGATTGAAGAAGCCTGACCCCAGATTGTTCATGCATGTTGCAAACAGGTTCGGCGTGGCAATGGGGCAGATTGTTTTCGTGGATGATATGCAGGAGTTCCTTGCCCCCGCCAAAAAGATGGGAGTGAAAACAATACACTTCAGGGGCATGCCAAGGCTTGAGGCGGAACTAAGCAGGCTTAAGGTTGTGTTTTAGGATTCTGAAGCGCGGACGCTTGGCGCATTATTTATTCATGACAGGCGGCTCTATCTTTTCGTGCGAGCGCCTGACAAGTTCGTACTTGTTCATGTAGAACTCTGTCTTCAGCACCTCAAGGTAGGGCATAACGAAAACAAAGGTAATGAAAAGTGTTGCGAAATTGCCCATAAGCGGGGCAAAGTTAAGCGCAAGTGTCAGAAGGTCAAGCAGGTACTCAAGCAAAGGAAGGATAAGCATTATCACAAAGCCGGCGGCAAGGACACGGAGCACTGCGCCAGGGTGGGCGCGGATGAACTCAAAATTTGAGCTTATTGAACTGCGAAGGCTTTCCTCATCAACAACAATTGACTGCGGGACAAACAGGAATGCAACTGCCGCTGCTAAAAGCAGGATGCCTACAAGAAGCGCAGGCACGCCTATCTGGGTCAGCACAGCGGCAATAAGGATTAAGATAATTGCAAAGAGCGCAAGGAAACGGAACATCTTGAATGAGAACTTGGTTATGCGTTCCGAGAGGTAATAGTGCAGGCGCACTCTGCTAAGGTCGCGCCTTATTGCGAAAATCATAAGGGTTAGGAGCACAGAATAAAAGAAAAGGAATGCAAGGGAAACAAGGAGCAGAAGCACAAGCGCCACTGGGCCTGGCTTGAACAAGCCATAGTCAAGGAAAATGCTGCCCGAGGATATGAATGCACCCTCAAGCTGCGTGAAAAGAACGACAAAAACAAGCAAAAGCGCGAAGGCAAATGCCGTTGGAAAGTTGTCTACATAACGCCTGAATGAGTCTGTTATATACATGAAACCCCAAAAAACTAATGGGCGGGGAAGTTATTAAAAAGCATTATACAAGGCGTGCGTTTAGATGTGCGCGGCCGGTGGAGGTTATTAGGGCATCCGCAAATTGCCCGCGCATATCCTTTTTTAGGAGCACAGGCTTGTAATTTTCAGTCCGCCCTGTGAAGCCGCCCTTTGCCCCGCGCTCGGCAATAAGTATGCGTACTGATTTGCCCACCATCAGCTTATTGCGTGAAACCGCAAGTTCCGCGCACAATTCGCTCAGCACCCTGCTCCGCGCCTTCTTCACCCGCCCGTGAATCTGCTTCATTTCCGCCGCCTTTGTATTAGGGCGTGCGCCGAAGCGCGAGATGTTAACAATGTCGGGCGAGATTTCTTTCAGCAGGGAAACCGTGCTGCGGAAGTCATCTTCGGTTTCCGTTGGAAACCCCACTATTACATCTGTTGATATTGCGGCATCGGGAATATCCCTGCGCAGGCGCTTTGCAAGTGCGAGGAATGAGCGCGCGGAGTAAGGCCTGTTCATCAGTTTCAGGATGCGTTCGGAACCCGATTGCAGAGGAATGTGTATAAATTTGTACATGCGCTCATCGCGGAGCAGGGTTATGTAGCGGCTGTAAAATGAACGCAAATGCCCGGGGTTTATCATACCCACGCGCACCCTGTAATCCCCCTTATTTTTGAGCAATAATTCAAGCAGTGCAGGGAGGTCCGTGCGCGGCTTGCGGTCAAAGCCGTAACAGCCGCAGTCCTGCGCAGTGAGCCAAAATTCCTTCACGCCCTGTGAAAGCGCAAGCCTGAACTTTTTGTTTATTTCGCGCACGGGATAACTCTTCAGCTTTCCGCGTGCCTTCACTGTTGCACAGTAAGTGCATGCCCCTATGCACCCCCGTGAAAGCGGAATGATTGCAATGTGCGGATTCCCGCGGACCTCCCCGATTGCGGGACCGAATTCATGCGCAGGCAGATTGAGGAATTCCGCGAGGCCTGAAAGTTCTGGGCCGATCTGCACAATTTCACGTGAGATTTCAGAAATTTTTTCACCACTTATTTTAGGCAGGCAGCCGAAAACAACAAGCAGTTTGTGTTTGCCTTTCGCCCTTTTGCATTGCCCCCACAGCTTCCTGATGCGATTAAGCATTCTGTTCTCGGTCTGCTCCTTCACTGCACAGGTGTTTATTATTATGATGTCCGCCCTTGAAAGCGAAGTTAGCATGAAGCCATTAGCGCCGAGGAAGCCGCGGATTGCCTCAGTGTCCGCGCGGTTCATTGAACAGCCGTACCC